>JAZLIY010000028.1:0-15419 GCA_045617645.1 Bacteroidaceae bacterium
CCACGGAATAGCAAAATAAAAGCTCCCTAAATTCTCCGCGGTAGAAATACGTTGCAAAGATAAGCGGAAAATCGGGAACCACCAAATAGTAAGTCCGAAGTGTTAAAATCTAATATCTATTGATAATCAATATATTATCTATGGTTATTTTTCGGTATTCATGGTTGTTTTAGACCTCGTAATTACAAGCATAGAATGCATTTTTTCCAACACTCATCACACTTTCAGGTATCTCTATAGATATTAGGTCAGTACCACAGAATGCCCAATCTCCAATGCTCGTCACGCCCTCCGGAATCTCTATGGATGTCAAACCACTGCAATACTCAAATGCACTGTTTCCAATGCTCGTAACAGATTTCGGAATGACCGTATTTTTACAACCGACAATCAATTCGTTTGTCTGAGAGTTGATAATGGCATTACAATTGTCTCTGCTGTCATAGACTTCATTGCCAGAAGATACTGATATAGATATCAAGCCACTAAGGGAAAATGCATCATCTCCAATGCTCGTCACGCCCTCTGGAATCTCAATAGATGCCAAATCACTACATTCTTGAAATGCCCAATCTTCAATGCTTGTCACGCCCTTAGGAATCTCTATGGATGTCAAACCACGACACCATGCGAATGCACGAGATCCAATACACGTTACGGAATTCGGTATCACGAGACTTTTGAGGTCACGACATTCATAGAAGGCCTCAAATCCAATGTTAGTAACGTCCCGGTCAAACGTGATAACACCCATTCCGTCCTTGTACGTGAAAGATTCTATATTAGCATCAAATGCATCCGTATTATAAGGAGAAATAATTTTATTCTCTTCGCTTGTGTACCATATTTCATTATTTGGCGAGGGAGCAACAACCACTTCTATATCTTCTACGATAGAACCAAAATCCTCCCATCCATATTCATCCTCATACAGTTCCTTCATTCCGTATGGTACATGCAAGGTCGCTTCACTGATAGGACAATAATGAAAAGGAAAATCTATGGTCATGCATTGACAATATACGTCTTTTATACTGGAACAACCTTCAAATGCTTCATATTCTATATATTTGACATTACTTGGTATATTAATAGTCTCTAGGCTAGTACAGCCCCCAAAGGCTTCATATTCTATATATTCGACATTATTTGGTATATTAATAGACGTTAGGCTAGTACAACAAAAAAAAAGCAGATTCTTCGATAGTCGTTACGGAACCCGGTATCCATATATTTTTCAAACTACGGCAGTCACAGAATGCGCCTGATCCGATGCTTGTAACTGTCCCTTCAAATGTAATGATTCCGATTCCGTTTTCATACGTATTAGACAACATTTCATCATCAAAGTTAAACGATATTTTTCCATTTGTACTCGTGTACCAAATCTCATTGTCAGATGGCTCATCCGCAATTGTTTTGAAATCGCTCCATCCATCAACCGCTGCATACATGGATTTTGCTGCGCCGTATGGAAGATAAAGAGTCATCTCGTTGACGGGGCAATCATTGAAAGCTGACGAATCCAATAATGGTACATGAACATTATTACAAATAATATTTTTCAGACTACAATTTCCTTCAAAAGCATGACTCCCAATACGACTTATAGAACTTGGTATGGATATGAATGTTAAATTATTACATCCACAAAATGCATAATTTCCTATGTTCGTTATCCCTTCGTTTATCTGAATGGATTTGATCTCATCACGGACTCCAGACCAGGGACAGGAATTACCACTTCCATCCTCATAATCATACATCTCGCCAAATCCCGAAATAGTCAGTAAACCGGATGATTCTGCAAAATTCCAATGAATATTTTCTCCACATATTCCCGAAAACGGGTGTGTTTCGGCATATTCCTCATTGTTGCAGATATCTGCAACTTGTTCCCAAGACAATGAATATAGCCCAAACTCGGCCATGTGGAAACTGTTCATACGAGATCCGTGGTTCGTATCGAGAACCTGGAAGCGGAAATATTTGTAGGGCTTTTCTGCCGTGAACATCTCCGTCATACCATGACCACCACGGACGGGGTTGGATACGCTGACAGTGGCGATCTTTTTCCATCCCCAGAAATCGGCCTTTCCGTTTGAAAGATTACCCTCGCTGAGACCGTGTTTTACGGCAGAGCCATCAGATGCCCAGACATCCATGTGCAGCACATGGGCATTGTCCTTTTCGGGATGACGCTGCATATAGGCAATCATCGGCCCCTGAACCGGTTCCTTCAGATACACATCCAGGAATTGTGCCAAGCTCGCGTCATCATCTGCTCTATACCAAGAAGATTGGGTATAAGTGCCACTATCGCCGTCAATCAGACGATACATACGAGTCTTTTCCTCTTCGGATTTAACACCATTTTTCATGGCAGCATCATCGCCTTGACTATTATCATAACCGAATATCCAAAGGTGGTCGTTACAATTGTCCCGAGTCACATCCTTCAGCAGGTTGTCTTCATCAGACAGACCTACAGCTTCGGGCAATTGCGCATAGGCACCACCTGCAAATAGGATTGCAAACAAAAGCGAAAATAGACGTACTATGTTTCTCATAACAAGCAATGTTGCCTATTGCCACCCCAGATTCGGCAGAAAAAGTTATATGAAATGAAAAGACGTGGGTGTCTGTATTCCTGCTCATCCCGTGTCTCAGGCTCTGGAAACTGCCCACTCATTAGGATAAGCAACCAGTTAGCCCACGCCGGGAGGGATTATACAGAAATACACACACTGTACCTTATTATATATATAATACAAAAGGAAAGGCGTGAATCGTGATATAAATCACCCACGTGGACGTTTCGATTGCGCTATCTTCTAATGAGTATCAAATTTTCCAGATTTGGGACACAGAAGACGAACGTTCGTAAACGTCCTTTCTTGATGTATGACAGTCACTTGCCTGCACGAGACGGAACTGTGACAACATCAAAACCATAAAGATATGAGGTCCACTGACCTCAGCATGACAGCATCCACAGATGCCATCGTCAAACCCACTCGCCCCATCGGACTAACTGGATTTGGGTACAAAAATAGGGAAAAGGATTGAATTAGACAAAAATCCTATTTAATTTTTATGCTGAACCACAAAAAAACATTTTTTCGATTTATCTGTCATCCTGCCATAAAGATGTCATAATACATTTGTTCACAATAATTTACCACTATGGCAGGTGCTTTACGACCTGCCATAACCTGCCATAATCTGCCATAAAACGACATTCGGGAAGGGGTGTCAACCTGCATGACAATGAAAAAATTGCAACACCGATCATAAACGTCTCTACTTGACTGGAATAAATATAATCGCCGTAGCCGATTATACAATCACCGGTGGCGGTTATATAATTGCTGATGGCGATTATACAATCGGCATTGCCGTTTATACTATTCCTTATGAACAATACCTTTTATCATCATTTCTCGTAAGTCTTTTCGCAGGGAACAAAGAACAGAGCTAAGGCTATCTGCATGGCAGGGTATGGCAGAGTATAGACAAACATAAAAAAGAGTGCATCAGACAACCGATGCACTCTTTCTATGGGGTATATGCAGATTATTCTTCCCAACCCAGTGCGCTGGCACCCAGAACGGCTGCATTGGCGTTCATCAGACCGGAAACCAGGAACTTGGCCTTGCCCTTGAAGATCTTCAGTACGCTGTTGTTGTAAGCCTCTTCGATGGGCTTCATAATCAGGTCGCCTGCCTTGCAGAGGCCACCGAAGAAGATGAAGGCTTCGGGAGAGGAGAAAGCAGCAAAGTCGGCACAGGCCTCACCCAGCATCTTGCCGGTGAACTGGAAGATCTCGTTGGCTACTTCATCACCCTTGCCGGCAGCAATGGAAACGTCCAGTGACTCCAGCTCTTCAGCGGGCTTGTTGCGCAGGAGAGAGGGACGGTCGGTGGTGGCCAGAATCTCGCGAGCTGTACGGGCAACACCGGTGGCAGAGCAGTAAGCCTCCAGACAACCCTTGCGACCGCAACCGCAGGGACGTCCGTTCTCTGTACGGTCCATGACTACATGACCCAACTCGCCGGCGAATCCATCGCAACCGTAAACGAGCTGTCCGTTGATGACGATACCGGAACCAACACCTGTTCCCAGGGTGATGACGATAAAGTTCTTCATACCGCGGGCTGCACCATAGGCCATCTCACCCATGGCAGCTGCATTGGCATCGTTTGTCAGCTTCACGGGCAGATCCAACTGGTCAGAGAACATCTTGGCCAAGGGTACTACGCCATCGTGAGCCCAAGGCAGGTTGGGAGCGAACTCGATGGTACCGTTGTAGTAGTTGCCGTTGGGTGCACCGATACCCATACCTTGTACATTCTCCTTGCCCACCTGCTCCAGCAGAGGCTTCAGACAAGCTACACCAGCCTCAACGAAGGCTTCTGCAGTCTTGTACTGTTGTGTCTTGATAGAGTCCTGAGCAACGATTTCGCCACGAGCGTTTACGATTCCGAATACGGTGTTGGTACCACCCAGGTCCACACCGATAACGAGTGATTTTACTTTGTCCATGTTTTTTGCTTATTTAGTTGTGTTTTTAGAAAAATGCTGGTCAAAGGTACAAAATTTAATGCATAATGCATAATGCCTAACGCATAATTTTTTCTGAAAAGTTATGAAAAATGGGAAAAAAAGGCGAAATTTGCGCGCAGAAAAAATGTAATCAGCAAAAATGGAGCCGTTTCTTGCTTTAGGACTACTGATAAAAGGCCTTGTCGTGGGAGTGTTGTCGAGTGCCCCCATGGGACCCGTGGGCGTGCTCACCGTACAACGCACCCTGAACAAGGGCCGTTGGTATGGTTTTGTTACGGGTGTAGGTGCCACGTTGAGCGACTTTGTCTATGCCATGGTAGCCGCCCTCGGCATAGGACTGGTGATGGAGTTCATAGAGCGTCCCCAGTCCCTGTTGTCCCTGAAGGTGGGTGGTGCCTTGATGTTGTTCGCCTTTGGTGTCTATACGTTCCTTTCCACTCCGGCAGCCAACCGGCCCGCCAGTCAGCGTAAGGGTACGCTCATGCACAACGGCATCACGGGTTTTCTGGTCACTTTCAGCAATCCCCTCATCCTGTTGCTCTTCCTTGCTCTCTTTGCCCGTTTCGATTTTGTGGTTCCGGGGCATCCGGTGGAGCAGACCATCGGTTTTCTGGGGTTTGTGGCGGGAGCCCTCGTGTGGTGGCTCTTCCTGACGGGTATTGTGGATAAGGTGCGCAACCGTTTCTGTATGGAGACGATAAGGCGGATCAACCGCATCATAGGTCTGGTGGTGATAGTGGCTGCCGTCTTAGGGCTTTTATATACACTGATGTTACGATGATTAGCGATTAGATGATTAGTGATTAGGCGATTAGGAAATAAATATGCTTTATGCATTTTGAATTGAAACGATGTTTATAGCTCAGAAACTTAGGAAACAGAACATCACGGGTTACATCCTTTATATGTTTCAGGTGGAGGATGTGGTGCGTGCCTATGGTATGGACGAGGGGCGCATAGCCAATGAATACCTGACTCGTTTCCAATACGACGAGAAGCAGAGGGGTGAGGTTGCCGAATGGTATGGAGCCATTGCCCGTATGATGCGCGAGGAAGGGGTAGAGGAGAGTGGACACGTTCAGGTGGTACGCGCTACGATGTCTTTGCTTACCGACCGCCACAACGAATTGCTTCGCGATACCAAGCAACCGTTCTATAGTGCTGCCTATTACAAGGCGCTTCCCTTTATCGTGGAGTTGCGCTCCCGTGGGGCCGGTAAGGAGAAGGGGGAACTGGAAAACTGTCTGGAGGCTGTCTATGGCGTCACGCTGCTGAAGATGCAGGGACGCGAGGTGGCGGCGGAAACGATGGCGGCCATCCAGCCCATTGTTCATCTGCTGGAGATGCTGAGTAGCTTATATAATGATGATACGATGAACGATTAGATGATAAATTGGAAATCGTAAGTATTTATCAAATTGAAAAGGATAAAATTATGCATTATGCATTAAGCATTATGAATTATTAATAGGATTATGAATCAGGAAATAGAAAGAAGACGGACCTTTGCCATCATCTCCCATCCCGATGCCGGTAAGACGACGTTGACGGAGAAACTTTTGCTTTTCGGTGGCCAGATCCAGGTAGCTGGTGCGGTAAAGAGCAACAAGATAAAGAAGACGGCCACCAGCGACTGGATGGAGATAGAGAAGCAGAGGGGTATCTCTGTTACCACCTCCGTCATGGAGTTCGACTATCAGGACTATAAGGTCAATATCCTGGATACCCCTGGCCACCAGGACTTTGCCGAGGATACCTTCCGCACGCTTACAGCCGTGGATAGCGCCATCATTGTTGTGGATAGTGCCAAAGGTGTGGAGACACAGACGCGCAAGCTGATGACGGTCTGCCGTATGAGGAAGACTCCTGTCATCGTGTTCGTCAACAAGATGGATCGTGAAGGACGCGACCCCTTCGACCTGCTCGATGAGCTGGAGGAGGAATTGCAGATAAAGGTTCGCCCCCTGTCATGGCCCATCAACCAGGGTGCCCGCTTCAAGGGTGTTTACAACCTATACGAGAAAGGGCTGAATCTGTTCACCCCCGACAAGCAGAAGGTTACCGAAAAGGTGTCCGTAGATGTGGACAGCGAGGAGCTGGAAGCCCATGTGGGTGTCGAGGATGCTGCCAAGTTGCGCGAAGACCTGGAACTGCTGGAGGGTGTCTATCCCGAGTTCGATGTTCAGGATTATCTGAATGCAGAGGTAGCACCCGTATTCTTCGGTTCCGCCCTCAATAATTTCGGTGTTCAGGAACTGTTGGATTGTTTCGTGCGCATTGCCCCCAGTCCCCGTCCCACCAAGGCCGAGGAACGCATGGTGAGTCCCGAAGAACCTAAGTTCAGTGGGTTCATCTTCAAGATAACCGCTAATATCGATCCCAACCACCGTTCGTGTATCGCATTCTGCAAGGTCTGTTCGGGCCGCTTCGTGCGCAATGCCCCCTACCTGCATGTCCGTCAGGGGAAGACCCTCCGTTTCAGCAGTCCCACCCAGTTCATGGCTCAGCGCAAGAGCACCATCGATGAGGCTTGGCCAGGAGATATCGTGGGATTACCCGACAATGGCATCTTCAAGATAGGTGACACCCTGACCGAGGGAGAATCCATTCATTTCCGTGGTCTGCCCAGTTTCAGCCCCGAGATGTTCAAGTACATCGAGAATGCCGACCCCATGAAGACCAAGCAGTTGCAGAAGGGCATCGAGCAGTTGATGGACGAGGGTGTAGCCCAGTTGTTCGTCAACCAGTTCAACGGCCGCAAGATCATCGGAACGGTAGGCCAGTTGCAGTTCGAAGTCATCCAGTACCGTCTGGAGAACGAATACAATGCCAAGTGCCGCTGGGAACCCGTCAGCCTGTACAAAGCCTGTTGGATAGAGAGCGATGACGAAGCCGAGCTGGAGGCCTTCAAGAAGCGCAAGTATCAGTATATGGCCAAGGATCGCGAGGGACGCGATGTATTCCTGGCCGACAGCGGTTACGTGCTGAATATGGCCCAGCAGGATTTCGAGAAGATACGTTTCCATTTCACCAGCGAGTTCTAGTGAGAAAAAATCCAGGAAAGATGAATTGTGATATAGACATCAAGAATGCAGTGGAATGCCTCCGTAGCGGAGGCATCATCCTCTATCCTACGGACACCATCTGGGGTATCGGTTGCGATGCCACCAATCCCGATGCCGTTCGTCGCGTGTACGAGATCAAGCAACGCGAGGATTCCAAGGCCCTCATCTGTCTGGTGGACAGTGCCGACCGTATGCAACGTTATTTCCGCAAGGTGCCCGATGTTGCATGGGATCTGGTCGATTACGCCACCAGCCCCCTCACGCTCATTCTGGACGGAGCCGTCAACATCGCCCCCAACCTGTTGGCCGAAGATGGCAGTTTGGGTATTCGTGTTACTCACGAAGAGTTCAGTCGGCAGATATGCTACCGTTTCCAGAAAGCCATTGTCAGCACCAGTGCCAATGTCAGCGGTCAGCCCTCTCCCCGCACGTTCTACGACATCCCCCAGGAGATTGTTTCCCAGATGGACTATGTATGCAATTTCCGTAGGGGAGAGAAGGGAGGAGCCAAGCCCAGTCAGATCGTCAAGCTCACCCTTGACGGTCAGGTTACCGTTATCCGAAAATAGTTCTATGTCCTCCCGTTCACTCCTTGCCTACCTGTTGCGTTGGAGACGCAAGCATTTGAGCACGAATCAGTTCATGCTCATCATCAGTTTCTTTGTGGGTATCTTCACGGCCCTTGCCGGATTGTTCCTGAAATGGCTCATTGGTCAGATTGGTTACCTTCTGACTCATCAGTTTGCCGTTTCCCAGGTCAACTGGCTCTACCTGGTCTATCCGGTCGTGGGTATCTTTTTTACCATGCTCTTCATCCGTTATGTCGTGCGCGATGACATCGGGCATGGTGTCACCAAGATACTTTTTGCCATTGCCCGCAAGCAAAGCATCATCCGTCCCCACAACACATGGACGTCCATAGTGGCCAGTGCCATCACCATCGGGTTCGGAGGTTCGGTAGGAGCCGAGGCCCCCATCGTGCTCACGGGTTCCGCCATTGGCAGTAACCTGGGGCGACTGTTCCGCCTCACCGGAAAGCAGATGATGGTGCTGGTAGGATGTGGAGCCGCGGGAGCCGTAGCCGGTATCTTCAAGGCCCCCATAGCCGGTCTGGTCTTTGTGCTCGAAGTCCTTATGATCGACCTTACGATGAGTGCTCTGCTGCCCTTGCTTGTCAGTTGTGTTACGGCAGCCGGAGTCGTCTTTGCCCTGTCGGGAACGAATCCCGTTTTCGAGTTCCATCTTCAGGATGCTTTTCAGGTCAACCGTATTCCCGCCTATATCTGCCTGGGTATCATCTGCGGGCTTGTAGCCCTCTATTTCATCAAGACGATGAACCGTCTGGAGGGTGTCTTCCATCGAATGTCCAGTCCCTATCTGCGGCTGGCTCTCGGAGGCGTCATGCTCAGTCTGCTCATCTTCCTCTTCCCCCCGCTCTATGGCGAAGGGTACGACCTTATCAACCTCCTCCTCAATGGCGATGGCCCTCAGGATTGGTCCTTGGCCATGAACCGCTCCTTCTTCTACGGTCATGGCGATCACCTGCTCCTCTTCCTCTCGCTTATTGTGGTCTTCAAGGTCTTTGCCTCCACGGCCACTAACGGTGGTGGCGGATGTGGTGGAGTCTTTGCCCCCTCCCTGTTCCTGGGTTGCCTCAGCGGTTTCATCTTCAGCCGTCTGTGGAACATGAACGGCATCCTGGGGCTCAGCATTCCCGAGCGCAACTTTGCCATGTTGGGTATGTGCGGACTGATGAGTGGTGTGATGCACGCCCCCCTTACCGGCATCTTCCTGATAGCCGAGCTCACCGGAGGCTATGGCCTCTTCATGCCCTTGATGATCGTGGCCGTATGCTCCTATCTCACCATCAAGGCCTTCCTGCCCCACAGCATCTATGCCCTTCGTCTGGCCAAGAGAGGAGAGCTCCTGACGCACCATACCGACCATTCCGTCCTCACCCTGATGAGCATGGACAGTGTCATCCAGCATTACGACCGTTTTCTGTATGCCGACATGACGCTGGCCGATGTGGCCGGTCAGGTCAGCAGCAGCCTGAATCACGTGTTCCCTGTTGTCAACCGTCAGATGCAGTTGGTGGGCATCGTCTATCTCGACGACATCCGTCACCTCATTTTCCGTACCGAGCTGCATCTGCAGTTCCGTGTGTCACAGCTGATGACGCAACCCCGTACACGCCTCCATGTCAACGATTCCATGGATTATATCGTGCACGAGTTTGATCGTACAGGCGCATGGACGCTCCCCGTAGTGGACAACGAAGAGGTCTTTGTCGGTTTCATCCGCAAGAGCGCTATCCTCAGCGTCTATCGTCAGGTTCTTGCCGACTTCTCTACCGACTGATACATCGCCTCTTCAGCTGATAGTCCAGTGGAATTTAGGGACTATTTTTTCTCCCATTTCTGGTTCGGACGGTTGTAGAAGTTGCTTTCTATGATAGCCCAACTGAGGTAATCCCCATAGACGGACGCATCTTTGTCGTGCAGGAAGTCTTTTGACGACAGCATGACAAAGTTATATTCGTGAGCCCCATAATGGTCCATAGGCACCAAGCCACAGTGATAGCGTTTGTCAAGGCTTTCCTTGGTCATGTTTTCCACATACATGTTAAAGCAGTATCCGTTGAAGATGTGGGCAAATTCATACGTATCCAGATCGGCTAATCCCGAATTGGCATTTGTTGAGCTGAAGCCCAGCATGCGCAACCCCTTGTCCCTGTTTTCCTCGGTCACCTTTTCTGCCAGGTTCTTCATCTCCTTTTTCTTGTTGTCAATCTTGGTCGTGTTCCTTAGTGGCATCTCGTAAATGGACTGAATTTCGCAATTATAATATCGTCCGTTTTTCTCTGTCATGTATGGTCTTTCTGCTTCCGAAGGATTACTTTGCGTATTCCATGGGCCGATATACGCCAGTCCGCATTTGTTGTCCGGCCATCCGTAGACATACGACACCTGAGGGTTGGCACCACTTTCCTTGCTGTCATAGTTCTCCTGCCACAGGATGATGTGACCTCTGGCCTGTTTTACGGTAAGCGAAGGTTTATAGACGATAAACAGAGGGTTGTCTGTCGTACCGTATTCCTTGTTTAATTTCCGTTCCAGGTAGTTGGCGCGATACATGGTCAGGCCTTTATATGCCTGTCTTATTTGATTCGCATAGTCTTTGTGCCCGAATAGATCATGAAGGAATACCGCAGCATCCTCTATCAGTCCCATGCTGAGGCTCTCCCATTGTGTATTGACAAACACGAATTCAGAACCGTTTTGTACTTTTTTAGCCAGCATCTCCATGTTTTCCCGGAAATATGAGCTCGTTTCAAAGCACCCATGATACATCATCAGGTCATGATCCATTATCTTGTTGTCATCCTTCTTGTAATCGAAATCATCACCCTTCAGAAGGTTGAAGGCATGGGCTTCAAACATATTCGTTCCGATGCGGAAATCAAAATACCTTGCGCCTCTGTCGAACTGCATTTCGATAGGAATGGATTGGCAATCGGCACTCATCGCAATGGCTTCCACGGACATGTGTCCTGTGTCTGTGGAAGAATCGTGTGAGCCGGGGATATTAACCCAACACACAGGCATAGCATCGGGAAGATTCTTCATCCAGTTTTTGTATTCCCATCCGTCCGTATTCTTCCAGGGTTCGTATTTGACGGTCCGCTCATAGACCTCATCATTGGACAACACCGTGTCCAATACGGTATTCACGATGCTCACGACCTTTTCCGCTATCCAGCTGAAGAGTCCACGGGTGCTGTCCGTCTTGCTTTCCTCAATGTCTGTTGCACGGTTCAGGGTGATGTGTATGCGCACGTTTTTCACGTCCTCCACCTTCCCCTCCAGGAATTCTTCCGGCAGGTATGCACATGCCAGAGGGTCAATCTCCAGCGTGTTGTCGTTTTCAGACAGGGTAGCACGGAAATTGTTGAATCTCCATTTTTCCGGGTTCTTCTCGTATTCTTCGTAGAACAGAGGCGAGATCATGAAAACGGTATCGCCGGAAACGTCTATTTTCAGTTCCTCCATCTTGTTGAGCTGAACTTGTCCCGTTTCCGAGTCCTTGCCGAAAATCACCATATCGTTGGTCTCGGGATCGATGATGAAATAGGCCAGAGGGCACTTGCTCGTCACGTTGCCCCCTTCGATGCGGATACCTTTCACTTCCCATACCCCTTTCAGTCCCTTGTTGCCATCCTCTTTTTCCTTGGTATTCCCCAAGTCATCGTTGTCGCTGCAGGACGTTAGGCCTATACATGAATAAATAATGACAGATGCCATGGTAAGCACCACAGACAATCTATTACGGACTCTTTTCATTTTCTTTTACGGTTTATTCTGGAATGAAACGTTTGTATTACGCTCAGGATTGGTGAATCTGAATCTGTGGGAATGGGAATTCGATGCCTTGCTTGTTGAACTCCTCGTAAATCTTCTTGTTCATGTCGAAGAACACGCCCCAGTAGTCAGCACCTTTCACCCACACCCTGGCCGTAAAGTCCACACTGCTTTCTGCCAGATTGCACAGGGCAACGAAGGGAGCAGGATCTTGCAGGATGCGACTGTCGGTCTTGAAGGTGTCCAGCAGCGCCTTTTCCACCTTGTCCGCATCGGTACCGTATTCCACGCCGATGGTCCAGTCCACTCGCCGGAGCTCATTGCTGCTGTAGTTTGTCACGCTGCCGCTGCTCAACGAACCGTTGGGTACGCATACCTGCTTGTTGTCCACCGTGGTGATGATGGTGTGGAAGATCTGGATTTCCTTCACCGTACCGCTCACCCCCTGGGCATCGATGTAGTCACCCACCTTGTAAGGCTTGAAGAGGAGCAGTATGATGCCCCCGGCCAGATTCTGCAGATTGCCGCTCAGCGCCATGCCGGCAGCAACACCTACGGATGCCAGCAAGGCAGCAAAGGAAGTCGTATTCACGCCCAGGGCACTCACGGCAGAGATGATGAGCAATGTCGTGAGGATAACGTTTACAAAGCTTTTCAGGAACGTTTGTATCGTAGGATCCACACTCTTGTGCGAAAGGGCCTTGGCAACCAGGTGGTTGATCAGTCGGATCAGGTAACGTCCGATGATGAAGATGGCTAGGGCCAGCAGAATACTCTTTCCTGCCTCTACGCCAAGGGTGATAGACTGGTGGATCAGGTCATCCACTTTTCCGTTCTTTATGACCTCCAGGGCCTCTTTTCCTGCCTCTATGGGCTCGGCTGTTTGCAATAGTATCATGAATTCAGATTTTTTTATGGATTATTATTTCTTTATACCGTCACGCTCCAGCAAGGCATCGATAGTAGGTTCTCCTCCGCGGAAACGCTTGTACAGATCCATGGGGTCCTCGGTACCTCCCTTTTCCAGGATGTTCGTGCGGAAAGAGTCAGCCGTCTTCTTGTCGAAGATGCCGTTCTTCTTGAATACCGAGAAAGCATCGGCATCCAGCAGTTCCGACCACTTGTAGCTGTAGTAACCGGCAGCATAGCCACCCGAGAAGATGTGAGTGAAGGCATTCTGCATCTGTGTCTCAGGTACCACCGGCATCACGCTCACCTGCGCCATGGCCTCGTTGCCGAATTTCGTTACGGCCTCCACCAGCGACAGCTCCTTGGACGGAGCATACGGTTCTGTCAGCGTATGCCAAGCCATATCCAGGTATCCGAAGGACAGCTGGCGCATGCAAGCGTATGCAGCATGATAGTTCTGGGAAGCGATGATCTTGTCTATCAGTTCCTGTGGCAAAGCCTCACCCGTCTTGTAGTGTTTGGCAAAGGTATCCAGGAACTCCTTTTCGCTCAGGAAGTTCTCGTTGAACTGTGAAGGCAGCTCCACGAAGTCCCTCGGCACGCTGGTACCGGACATCGCAGAATAGTGGCAGCGTGTCAGCATCCCGTGCAAGGCATGTCCGAACTCGTGCAGGAACGTCTCCACCTCGTAGTAGGAAAGTAGGGCAGGCTTCTCCTTGGTAGGACGGGTGAAGTTTGTCACGTTCACGATATGTGGACGGCTGTCCTTCTTGCCCTCCATCCATTGTGCCTTGAAGTCGTTCATCCATGCCCCGGCCCTTTTTCCGGCTCTCGGGTGGAAGTCACAGTAATAGACCGCCAGGAACTTATGCTTGCTGTCGTACACCTCGTAAGCCGAAACCTCGGGGTGATAGACCTGAATGTCCTTATTCTCCTTGAAGGTCAGTCCATAGAGTCTGTTGGCCAGTCCGAAGACACCCTTCTTCACGTTCTCCAGTTCGAAATAGGGGCGTAGCACATCATCGGAGATGCTGTATTTCTCGTCCTTCAGTTTCTTTGAATAGTAGCTGAAGTCCCATGGCTGCAGTTGGGCATAGAGTCCCTTCTCCTGTGCGAACTGCTGCAGTTCCTCCATCTCCTTCAGGGCCGGTTCCTTGTAGGCATCACGCAGCTGGTCCAGCAGTTTGTACACGTTCTCCTTGTTCTTGGCCATCTTCTTGTCCAGCGTCTTGTCGGCATAGCAGCTCTTTCCGAACAGCTTGGCCATCTCCAGACGCGTGTTGGCAATGTCGATGATTATTTGCGAGTTGTCGAACTCCCCACCCAGGGAACGAGTGTTGTAGGCCATGTACAGTTCGCGTCGTATATCCCTGTTGTCGCAATCCTCCATCACGGGAACGTAGGTCGTAGGTTGCAGGTTCAGCAGGAAGCCCTCCTTGTCCTGAGCCTTGGCATTCTCCTTCAGCATGCTTTTCGTATCCTCGTTCAGGCCCGCCAGCAGCGCCTCGTCCTTCACCTGCATCGTCCATGCGTTGGTAGCCTTCAGCACGTTCTGTCCGAAGGTCAGCGTCAGTTTCGACAGCTTCCCCGACAGCTCCTTGAACTTCGCCTTGTCTGCATCGTTCAGGTTCGCGCCATTGTTGGCAAAACCGTCATAGATATCCTCCAGCATCTTCGACTGCTCCTTCGTCAGCTTCAGTTTGCTCCGGCTGTCGTAAACAGCCTTCACGCGCTGGAACAGCTTCTCGTTCAGCAGGATGGACGTAGAGTATTCCGTCATTTTCGGCGACAGCTCCATCTCCAGTTTCTCCAGATCGTCGTTTGTCTCAGCCGAAGTCAGGTTGTAGAAGCATCCCGAAACCACCTCCAGCAGTCGTCCCGATTTCTCGTACGCCTCAATGGTGTTCTCGAATGTAGGAGCCGCAGGATTGTTTGTGATGTCATCGATTTCCTTCAGTCCTTGTTTCATACCCTCCTCAAAGGCCGGCATGTAATCAGTCACTTTAATCTCGTTGAACGGGTACGTCCCATGAGGCGTTTTCCAGTTCTTGTAGTTCATAAAAGGATTTTCCTCCGCATTCATAGCGAGAGAAGTCAAGGCTACAGCCATAGTAAAAACCGTTTTTAATTTCATTTTTTTATGTAATATGTTCATTTCGTCTGCAAAGATACGATTAAGCGAGTGCAATGGCAAAGAAAATTTATTTTTTTTGCATTGCCGAGCGGAAGTATCTTCGACCGAATGGTCAAAGTACGATTAAGCGATTAGGTGATCAGTCGATTTATCCATCGTTTCATCGTTGAAATGCTTTTGCGCTGTCAGCGCGATTCAGCCTTATCGCCCAATCGTTTAATCGTTAAATCGCCTCATCGTTTCATGTCTATTCTGATGATTTGACTGCGGCAGCTTCCATCAACGGGCCACTGGATGCCGACATCCATCAGGTAATCTCCAGTGAAGGTTCCTTCTTTCCCCGCAATCGTGTAGGTTGCATCGGCTTTAAGTCCTTGCAGACGT
>JAZLIY010000029.1:0-29319 GCA_045617645.1 Bacteroidaceae bacterium
AAAGATACGACTTTTCTGCGAAACTCCTGTGTACTACAATTCGCTTTTGAAGGATGTACTTGCTGTAAAACAGATAGTTATGCCTACAACACCCCCTGAAAATTGTTGAAAAATAAATTTAGGGTATCAAACTTGGGTTAACAGGGGGAGAACAGATTTTTTCATCACTCCAAATATGATGTCCTGTTCCCTCCGGACCGTTATTCGAACACACTTACTTTTTCCTAACATAATGAGAAGGCGTGGGAACGGAATCGCCTTTCACTATATAGTTTACCCGCCGCCAACAACCTCATAAAGGAAATCGGCAAAAGGCTTAGACATCGCAAAAATACTAATTTTCTCCAATATAACATAAAAAGGTATGTAAAAAAATATAAAAACACGGATTTATAATCATTATAATCTCCCAATAATGAATAAACCTACAAAAACGCCATCAGGTATGGGACAACAACGGGGGAATATCGCATACCTCCGGCATCCTGCCTACCAGCCATTGATTCCGTTGGTGGGGGATTTTCGTTACCATGTTATGCTATCTGCGGTAAAGAATCTTTACACTTCTATTCTGCCTTTTCAAGGGTTCAAAAACAGGGGTTCGACACTTTTTATAAATAGTGTCAATCCTTTTTGCAAATAGTGTCGATCCTTTTCATTTTAAGGATTGACGTATTATATACAGAGGCTTTTGAAAAATCCGGAAAGAGATGAGGCTATATAAGAACGGAAGATTATCGTTATGGCTGGCTACCAATATCTCATCGCTATGCGATGATTACTGAAGGGGGCCGAACGATAAACATGCCTTTGGGGTTGGTCGAGATGTGGCCCGCAAGAGAACCTGCGGTTTCCAATGTTAGCCCCCTTTGGGGGCATTATTCAATTCCGTATTACACATATCTGGTTCCCCGAAAGGGTGACATAACATAAGATAGGGCGTGGTGCAAAGTTACTAATTACAGGAGGAGCGTGCATCCCAAATATGTAGCGCTAACGCACTACGCTTCGTTATGTCACCCGTACTGGGCTTTTCGCCCCTCACGATATGATACGTCGAGCCTTTTTGCGAAACTTGCTAGCAAGTTGAGCCGATTTTGCTAGCAAGTACGATAAAATCAATCGATACTTTTTGCCCATCTTGTTAACAAGTTGAGAGGGTTCTCCCGGAAGGGTAGGGGAAATCAATCGACGATAGGGCGATTAATCGATCAGTCGATTAGATGATTTGAATCGATAAGATGATCCGTTTATTTCAACCGGACACCGGAGGCGTTGTATTTTTTGTCGCCCTGCAGGATGACCAGTTTGCCGTTTTCTATCCGCTTGATAACGGTGTCCTCGTCGGCCTGTTGCAGGATTTCCTCTATGGCTGTGGCATCGTCCAGGAAGGCTGCTTTCACCTGACTGTTGGCAGGTCCTTCGAGATAGGCGGAGAAAGCATTCAGTGTGGAACTGCTTGCACCCTTCTGGATATTGCCATCGCTGTTTACGATACCGTATTTACCATTCATAGAGAATTTTGGCTCGTAGTTGCTCTTCATCGTCCAGCCTTTGTTCTTCTCGGTACTAAAGCTCTCGCTTTCTGCAGCTACAACCGTCATATTTGTCCACGAAGGATTAACGACTTCATCGCCTAAATAGATGATATACGGCTGATTGGCTGTGATGGTTCCATCTTCCACCTTAGTGAAGTACAACGTATAACCATCTTGATCGTTTTTGGTAACCAATGCTAGCTGTGCCACCCAATCATTGCTATTGTTTCGCCCAGTAAGTGTTGCCACACCCGTATCGAAAGGCAATGCCAGGGTGTTATATCCCTGTTTCAGGGTGCGGTTGAGAATTACGGTTGGATAGGTTTTCCCTGCTGTGTAACTGAGTGCCTGATCGGGATATAAATTCAACGTAGTGATATTTGTCGTACCCTTTAGGGAAACCGTTTGTTTATTCCCTTCCTCGTCAGCTATGGTCAAAGTACCGGTGTGTTCACCTGGTGTGGTATTCAAATACGTTACACTGATTTCTTGTGTCCCCATTTTGTCGCGTCCGGTATTGGGAACCTGTGACAAAGAGACAGAGAAATTAGTGTCATCTATGCTAATATTTGTGGGAATGCCTGCATTACAAAAACTGAATGTGAAACTTTGTGGAGTCACAGAGGCTCCTTCGTCATTTGTGCCGAAATTTAATTCTGTCTTGTCTGACTTGAAGTATTTTAGTTCGGTTATATTGATATTGCTAAAGAATCCTCCAAAATTACCAGAGTAGCATAATTTGACAAATCTGGTTGTTGGCTTCAACTGAAGATCTGAAACATTTGTGTAACTTGTACTTGCATTGGACACGGACCAGACATTTGTGAAACTAGTGCCATTGTCACTTTCCTCTACATAGAACGAAATTCCTGTAGCCCCTCCATTTCCCAACTTATAACTGAAGGATAATTTATCCGGTATTCCATTACAGGCTATAATCACATATTTATCATCCCAGTTAAATCCGTTTTCGGTCATACGAATACCATTGTCTTGCCAATAGATATTCCCGTTCGTAGAAGAAAGGAAACTTTGGTAATTAGATCCATCAACCTGTATGGGAACATGATTTGCAGTAGTTTGTGGAGATACGGAAAATGATTTTGAGACCTCGCTCCATCGGCTGCTGGTTTGATGGGTCACCGTAATGGTAGCACTGCCCTCGGAATATAATTCCAAATACCCGTCTTTAACATCGGCAACGCTGGGGTTGGTAGATGAATAGGTAAATAGGGTTTCATCACCCTCGTCCAGAGTTAAGAAATCTTTTCTTTTCTGCCCGACATAATATATGGCCCCTTCCGTATTTAACGTAAACGAAGGAGTAAGTTTGTTGACGGCAATGTCAACAGACGTGCTGATACTGTTCCATTTGTAATTCGCATCCTGTGCTATGGTGATGGTTGCTGTACCTCCTCCACAAGCAACTAATTTCTTTGATTCAGTATCATATCGGAGTACATTCTCGTTGGACGAGCTAATGGTAACAGGATTCGTGTTGTCGTTTTCGGTAAGAGAATAAATATTTGTGATTTCATCATCTACCGTCATAGTTGCTGGCAACAGACTTGTAAGGATTGCCGTGTTCTTGCTTACTGTTATGGTAAATTCGTCAGTGCCGGAATTGATGGTACTGGTTTCTGCTTGGGTGAACTTTATTTTTGCAGTTCCCGCATTTAATGCTGAAAGCGTATTCGTTGACTGATCATAGGAGATAACAGCCACGCCTGCTTCCTCTGGTGTATGTGTGATGACGAACGTGGGATTATCTGTGTTTGTAAACGAGAAAGCAGGTACCACAACATCACCGACCTTCATCTCCGACACTTCTGTATTAACATGTGGTGTCAGTTTTTTTGAGAATCTGGCATAAAGTGTTTTTTGTGGGGTTGCAGGTTCCGATTTCGCACTTGATGTGATGTTTATGGTATATGGATTCTCTTTTGATATAATTTCGCCCTCTGCGCTTTCTGCCCATCCGGAGAAATCATATCCTTCGTTCGTGTTGGGTGTCGCACTAAATGAAACTTCCTTTGTTATGCTTTCCGTTGCTAATGTAGGAGCTTGTTCGGTATAGGAAGCATTTGCACTTGCTGTACCGTTTGCTATTTGTGCTGTTGCAGAACCTCCTGCACTGGGAGATGAAATCGCAGAGGCTTTGAAATAAAATATCGGTAATTCTTTGAAGATGGCGTAAAGGGTTATGTCTTGAGTAGAGCCTGGCTTATTATTGGTTACAGTTGGTTGGTAGGGATTTTCTATGCTTACAAAGAATGTTGCATTAGCAGAAGTTCCCCATCCTACAAACTCATATCCGCTATTTGCCGTGGCTGTGAAAGTGGCTGTTGTAGAAGCATCTGCTTGTCCGACATTTCCTGTAATAGAACTATTGGTGACAGTCGCTGTGGCACTGCCGCCTTCAGTAATATTAACACCGGTTGTAGCAGTAAAGTTAAACACAGGTTTCCCTTGTCCAGAAATGGTTACGGTCGCTGGAGAGGTTCCATCGGAAATGGTTATGGTTCCATAGTTTGTCCCAGAAATTGAGGGCGTGAAGTAAACGGTAATGGCATAATTGTCAATCTTGCCAAGTGTGCCTGTTCCGCAATTTCCATTTCCGTTAGCACTGGCACAAGCATTGGCACCTACGTTGAATGTCTTTGTGGTATTACCGTTTCCGAAATGGAATGCTGAGTTATCGCTCGTGATGGTAATATTCCCATTTGTCAGGAAGGAACGTAAATTTATGGTATAGGTCTTTGCACATTGCGTACCCATGGGGGTAGCTTCGAATTGTTCTCCGACATTCATAGAAGTAGTTCCGTATGTGGAACCATCATTTAATAAGATATGTTTGGCGAGGGGAATTTTAATGTTCTTAAGCGAATATCCTGTTGAACTTGACCTAAATTTTATTTTGCAAATGTTTGATTTGATAGTGATAGAGCCATTTGAATTTGAATAAGAGGTATTATCAATATACACTGACCCATTTGCCTGGCTGAAATCGTTTCCGTCTTCAGATTGATGCACATACAAATTAGCCTTTGTGCTAATTTTAGTATATCTTTTGTAATCGAAGGATATAGTATTATTCGTTGGGGCAAAAACATCTGATTTCCGAAAATCAGTGTTCGTAACAACGTTTGTCTTTTCGTCATCATCATACAGCGAATACCATGTCCCTCCGTTGTATGTTTGTCCCCACGCCTGTGTATTCCATGCACAAGCGAAGAGGAGGAGTAATATATATAGTACCTTTTGTTTCATAGGTTATATTTTTCAATCGAATGGGCCGGTGTGGTCTTCTGTGCCGAAGTCTATTCGGACATAGCCATCTATTGGATTGGCTTTTATGGTGAGCGGATAGGCTTTGCCGGCCTCTATTGTCAGGGTGCCGGTTGTGCCGCTGCGGGGTATTTCCTGTACGTGACTGCCAGACTTGGCTGTTCCGTGGATGGTAAAGGTGATGGTACCAGGCATAAAATATGCGGTACCCGTTGTGAGTGATGATGTTGTATGTGTGCCGTCGCTCAAGGTGACGTTATAGTTTTCGTAGAATTGGGTGAAGGAGTTATCGAATGCAACATTGATCTGTGCATTTTTGGGTGCTCCGAGGTCGATGGTAACGTCCTCGACCTCTGCTTCTTCTAAAGTGAATGTCGTGCTGCCTTCGTAATAGGGGGCAGTATAGGCATCTGTCTTGCTCTTTGCCGTGATGGTATAATCTCTGGCAGGGCGAATGATGGGTTGTGTTATGTCGAGTGGAGTCGTTTCTCCGCTGAGGGTAATGGTATAATCTTTTGGATTTGCTGTTTGTGTGGCACGTGTCTCCACATCTACCAGTACGGCAGGTTCTGAGGTCAGGGACAAACGGATGATTCCGTTGTTCGGCTTTACCTCAATATCTTCACTGCTGCAACTGGTGACCATCGATATGATGGCTACCAGTCCCAACAATGTCTTTATCTTATGGTTCAATACCATGTGTTCTTGTTTATGTTTATTCAGTTACTTTTTCACCTGTTGCTGCGTCGATGGTAATGGATTGTTCAGTGCCTGTTGTCCAAGCATCGTCATAGGTGATATTAAGAGCAATAGTACCATTATCATTTGCGTTGACAAGGATGTTTGTTGCGGTACCTGCATTTCCCGTGTTTAAACTACAATTTTCGACCTTTTTCTCTGTTCCTTTATAAGTGTAAGTCAATGTATAGTTAACAGTAGTATTTGCAGCATAATATGCACTTTTTGAAGACGCATTTGTGGCATCAAAGGTAAGATTACGTCCTGTTAATATGATATTGTAATTTGATACCAACGAAGTGAAACCATCGGCAAAGGTAGCCGTTACTTTTGTATTCTTTGCTGTACCACAATCGATATTTACTGTTGTACTTTGTCCTGCTTTGACTTCAAAATTGTTTTCAGTTGCACCGTAGTAGCGTGCATCACCCCAACCATTATTTGCTGTAATTGCTGCATCATCGTCTGCATAGTTATAAACTTCTGCGGAGTAATCGTTTCCTGCAGCATAACCTTGTGTAGCAGTCCAATTTGCAGCAGCATTTCCACCCTTCTTGATATTTATAGTCCAGTTGCTTAGGTCGGAAACCGTTTGATTAGAACGTGTAACGACCATTTCGTTATCAGCGTTCACATTCAGGTTGATGTAACCCTTTGATTCACTCAAAAGACCATCTTCGTTCACACAAGCGGTGAAGGAAAGTGCAGCAAGTGCACATACGAAAAACTTTTTCATTTTTGTTTTGTTGTTTTTATGTTTGTTAATTATTTGTTTAATAGTTTACAGTAAAGCCAAGACACACATCGGCAATGTTGATGCAGGAGTTCATGTGGAAGTCGCTGCGTGAGATGGCTTTCGTTGGGCTATCCATATTCTTTTCTTCTTCCATCGTGTAGCTCAGGTTGGCCAGTCCGAAGGATAGATCCATACTGAAATATTCGCTGAATGCTACGGCGATGCCCGGGCGAAGTCCCAACCGTATCTGGTTGAGGGAGAAGTTGGAACGGAAATCCTCGTCGTCCCGTTGACTCGTAACGTGTCCGTTGGTCCCATAATAGCCCAGGGTAAGGTCACCAAACAGGGCAAAGCGGTTGCGACTGTCGATGGGAATGTAGCCACGGTGGAAGACATCAACGGAATAGACGGATGCCGTATAGTCCATATTGCGGAAGGTATGGAGAAGTTCCTCTCCCTCGTACATGGGGAAGAACGGTTTCTCGCCGTTCATCTGTCCATAACCCAGACGGAGGCCCAGGATGCAGTTGTTGGCAACGGCATACCCTACGTAGGGTTGTATCTGGTAACCGGTGATGTCCATATTGGACTCTTTCATGCCACTGAAGATCATGTCCTTGTTATCGGAGTTCAGGCCTAGATAGCCTATGCCCACGCCATAGAGCCATCTGCCACCCGGCACAAAGACGTGGTTGGACGGATGTGAGGCATATTGTGTTCCCTGCTCCATTCTTTCCTGCTCGGACACGGCACGCAGGTACTGCATACCCTTGATATAGGGCGTTTGGAAATCCTGAGCCTGTACAGGGAGTGCCGTTATCAGTATGACTGCACAAAAGATGAGAGAACGTATGTATTTATTCATTGCTTTCGGGGTCAATGATGATTTCTTCTGATTTTTCTATAAATTCGTCGTCAACATAGATGGTTAGACCTATATTTCCTGCAGTATTGTATGTGATGTTGATTCGGCTTACTTTTGCCTTTTCCAGCGTCTTGGTTCCAGATTTGTCAATCGTACCTACCCCGTCTCCTTCTGCATGGATGGTATAGTTGATGGCATGTTCTCCGGTTTCATCCACATTGAAGTATGCAATGCTCTCTTGCTTCTCTTTATCGAAGATGATGGTGCGCTCTCCATCGTTGATGGTTAGATTGAAAGTCTTGAATATTCGTTGTATATCTTCATTAAAACTAACACAGATACCTGCATTTACGACAGAACAGTTAACACCGACCTTTGTCGTTTCTCCTGCATGAATACTGAATGCACTGGACATGCCTGCATAGTGTCGTTGTCCCCATCCGTTGTTTACGGATTCCGCATCTTCTGCAGTACAGTTTTCCGCGTAAACTTTATATCCGTTTCCTGCAGGGAAACTGGCTTTGCCCAGATCTTTTAAATAGATTGTTTCGTGTGCTATTTCGTCTCCCCGGTAGATGGTAATAAGGAAATTACCGGCTTCTTCGTCGGAAAGGGGCTTGCTGGTTGCTCGCGTATTAGATATGCCGTTTAATTCAATTTCCAATGTGCCAACGCCTTCTTCCAATACCTTCAAACCTTCTTCGTTGACACATGAGTGCCAGATGAAGAGACTTGCCGTCATAACCAAGAAAAAATGCCGTCTATTCATGCTGCCTGTTATTTTAGGTCCACATCACTGTCTTCCGTTTCCATATCATCCGTTATCTCTATGTCTATGCCACCCGAACTGACATCGGAACCGTATATGTAGTGAATGTTATAAAGTTTTCCGGCTGCTACGTCATCCACGTCATAGAAAGGATGATATTTGTATTCTCCATCGTTATTGGTGGCTTCCATTTTATAACTGAATCCAGACGCAGGATCAAAATATGCTTTCTCCCCCTCTTGAATGGTGGTAGTACGGCCGTTGCTCTTCAGTGTGAATGTATAGCTTTTGAAGAGTTCATGGAACATTTCGGGCAAAGTGAGTGTTACAGCGTAGTTGGTCATGGGTACTTGATAATTGCAGTACGTGATGTAATCTTCCATGATTGTAACGGATGTTTCGCCGTAGTAGCAAGCCGAACCTTTTCCTCCGTTTTCGTTTGCCCAACTATTTTGGTTTTCTGTATAAGCTTGTAGCGTATATCTACCAGGTTCCAAATTGATTTTATTGGGTACATTCCCTGCTGTATAGGTTTGGTTCAATTCCACTATTTTCAGTGCCAAATCATTGTCAATGGCGCGTGTTTGCGCCTTCGGCTGATTCCCTCTGCATAAATGAAGTTCCAATGTCCCCGTCCCTTGCTTTGGCTTTATGTCTTCACTTTGGCAAGAAAGGAGGAAGAAAAAAATGCTACATATTATATATATATGATTTTTCATTTTATTCGGAATATAGGTATTCTAATGAATATATATAGCTACTTGTTACGTCTCCAGAACCGTAATCATTATATGCTTTTACATATGAAGCATTGCTCGTAGTTACTAATTTTTCTTGACCTTTACAAGTGTGTTTTTGATTATTAAAAGCACCACTTGATGATGTAAAAGTAAAGAACTTATCTACCCCAACATACAAATCAAGTCTTGTCCCTACAGTCGCTCCGTGTACCATCGTGTCGTAATTTATTAACATAGAAGTGCCACGTGGTATTGCAAACTTCTCGCATGTTATACTTTGATGTTCCCACGTCCAATCCATTTTTCCTAATCTAACTTCATCGCTATTCCACACAACGGTCCCGTCATCAGTACTTTTCCAATTTTCTTTTGTAGGTGGATCAAATAGTATTGGTAATCCTGTTATAAAGAAGTCTATACTGTTGTCTGTTTCTGAATCTGCAAAACTAGCAGATGCTTTATATGTATATGCCGTAAAACTTGGGGTGACATTTGTCTGGTCACCCATTTCCACATAATTTATGGCAGATACATTTTTAGAGTTGTTATCATATTCGAGGGAAATGTTCGAGCTATATTTGCTGTTATTCAGCAATGTTGGACTTACGTTAACTTTTGCTGATGGATTGTAAATAGTATAGGCGTCGCATTCGTTTGCCTCGTCAATTTCGCCTTTTTGGTATAGTGTGTAGGAGGTATAACCACCCATTGTGATTTTTAAGTCAGGGTCTGGTATATTAAATTCTCTGCTACTATGTTTCGTCGGTGTCCCATTCAGTACTACATAGTATGTGGCCTTGTAGGTTCCCTTGGGGAGATATGGCCATTCGGCATTATCGCTATATAGGGAATTCAGCATTCCCTCTCCCTGAATAGAACGTACTTCTACACCTTCTGCGTCAGTAAGCACCGTTTTCCATTCCATCTTAGGGAAGGAATTACTGAAAGAGACATTGGTTCCTACCAGATTTCCTTCGCTGTCATATTGATGTTCTGGCGTTGCTTGTGGCACGGGAAGCCATGACAGGGGAATTGTTTCCTCCAACGTAACTTCTTCCATTTCCACTTTGCTGATGTTTATTACGACAGCACTTTCTGGGTCGGGCAAGGTTAATGTCACGATTAAATGCTGTGCGGCATTCAGTGTAGTAGGTAATTCTGAGTGGTCCAATTCACAAGTTACCAATCGATCGTCGTCAGCTTTTAGCTTACCAGAAAAAGAAAGAGAGAAGGTGTTTCCTGGTTGCATATAAATGCTGGAAAGTGGATTTGTATTGTTGATATCTATGGAGTAATTGCCCACGTGTACAGTCATCTTGTATGAAGAATAGAACTTTTCAAAACGTGCGGCTTCATCAGCGTCCTTTCCGAAACATACAGATATTAATGAGTTTGCCACTTTACATGTAAGGGATGCCTCTGTTGTTTTGTCTTCCTCTACGGTCGCTGTAGTTGTACCTATATAATAAGGTGTATCACGCCCCAACAAAGGATTTTCTCCGTAGGTAGCGGTAATATCATAAGTGCCAACAGGAACTTTCAGCTCTTTGTCGGTATAACTCCCGTTATACATAGGGGATTCGTAACCTTGTCGTGTGACGCTCAGTTGGAAATCAGATGCATTCAGACCATTCTGTTCCTTCAGTTCGGCTGGGGTGGAACGTGTCTCCGTCGTTTCAGATGAAATACCCTGTATGCTCAATCGCAGATTCCCTTGTGCCGTGATATTTAGGTCATCAGCTTGACAGCTTGCGAACAGGAATGTCGAAAGTAGCAAAAGACAGGATATGATGTTTCTATATTGCATGTTTCACTTATTCGTAAATCAGTTTTATGTTGTCTAGTTTAAGATGAGCTCCTTCTCCACCAATAAAGTAGTCTCCATATTTACTGCTGGAGGCAACTACTAGAACATATTTCGGCGTACGGTTTTTAATACGATAGTCAAGTGTCAGCGTTTCGGTCGTCCACTCGTTTACATCGTTGCCTTGCGTCATCTGTGCGTAGGCAATGACATGCTCATCTTTCAAATTCATCAAATGTAATTCACTGGGGCGTGTGCGTAAAACGAAGGGATATTTGGTTCCTTTGAACTCTTCCTCGTCCCAATCCGTCAACATAATATAAATCTGGCATGAATCCGGTTGCCCCATCATATTGTCAAACATTGTCTTGCTGATGTAGTTTGCATAAGAGTCGCTCCATTTTCCACTACGATTGACTGGCGCTGTTTTATAACAGTAATCGAACTGCATTTTTGTGGGAAATGATGTGAATGGTCGTCCAAACCCCAAAATTCCATTCGTGCCATCTGTTTGAAGATATTCACCTGTGAAAATATTGCCTGCTGCAAATTTGATGACAATATATTTTGATTCCAAATTGGCATAAGTGCGACCGCCTTCTGTTACATAGGTGCTGTTACTTGCTCCTACAGTTGTGGCTCCTCGATTTCCTGTATCCCAGTATTTATTTCCGTCTTCTGCCCATGGTTGGTACAAAGCCTGTTTCCCGCTTCCTTCAATACTCCAATCATCGAAACTGCTGTTTTCCAGTTGAGCAGCCGTTGCTGTGGTAAAGGTTTGTTCTGGCGTAGTTGAATTATTAGCAGAGACACGGTAAGTGTAATAAGTTGCAGGTTTCAATCCGGTTAGTTCTGCCGTATAATTTGTCCCTCTCGTGGTGATGGCGCTGGTAGGCAATGTATGCCATTCTGATTCATCGGCTGCTTGGTACTCTACATTCGGAGTTGCTCCGTTTGCCATCTCACCCGTAATGGTGGCACTGCATGTACGGGCAAATGCCTCTGCTGTAGTGGATACACCCTTTTCTGTTTGATAGACATACACCTGCCATTCTGATTTTTCACCCCATCCGGTCGTTGCCGTGAAGTCTGTATGCAGATTGCTGAAGTCGTACGATTTAGCCAAAGTGGGATCGGGCTTAACCGTGCCATGCAGTCCACCTAAAGAGAATTTTCTGACAACAATATTACTCAGATTCTGGTTCTGGTTGACATAAACAATAACATTATGGTTTACGGTGTCAATAACGGCGTTGCCCACTTGGTTATCTACCTCTACTTCGCGTATCATCACTTGTTTCACTTTTACCGTCCATTCATAATCTTGATATGTGTGCAAAGTAAATTTTACACTATCGGTAAAGTTGACACGTGAAAAGATTCCTGATGGTTGGCTAAAACTGCTTGTGGGGAATTTGTCTGGATAGAGGCAGGCAGATGCATTTGGTAGGATGGTGGCTTCGTTGCTGACCTCGAATCGAGTAATGTTTAGTCGTGCCAAATCTACCGTGTCGCTCACAAACAATTCTACGGTCTTTTGTTGTTTGTTGATGGTTGCACTTCCTGCTGACATGCCAGTTTCATTGCATTGTCCTTCCACTTCAAAGGCAGTAATATTTCCTTCTACGATAGGGTAGGGTATATCGTTGGGTATGGCACATGCTCCCATAAGGAGAATCATGCCCATGGTCAGCAGTAGATTGTATGTCGTATGATTCTTTCTCATAGGTACAATGTCATTCCCAGGTTAATACTGAACAAGTTGATCTTGAAATTGGCACTACCGGATTTTTTCGTTCCCGTTTCTATGCGGTTGGTTTCCTGATCAGCCCATTTGTATTTCAGTCCCATTACACCCACCGAACATTCTACGGCGGCAAAGTCCGTGACGAAGGCCGTCATACCCGGGCAGAAACCTAACTGGAGAGAATGAACGTGTTCGTAGGTGCCGTCAAATTCCACACCACTACCTGTCGTGTTTTTCCCTGCTGCATAGCCGTATGTCAACCGCACATCGGCAAAGAAACCGAAGATGTTACTCCTGCCAAGGGGCTGATAAGATCGCATGAAAACACTTCCGTAGTAGTTATGCTCCAGATAATAAAGGTCTTCCAGGCTGATGTTGAAGTCCTCTCCCAAATTCAGGTCAAATTTTCCGAGGTTAAAGAAATAGCGCGAATAAGAAAAACGTCCGCCTATGGCTATGTTGTTTGCCACGAAATAGCCAAAGAAGGGGCTGCAGGAGAATGTATGACCTTCGAAATCAATGTTTTTCAGTACCAGATAATTCAGGTTCTCGCTGTCCCACTCGTTGTACGATACGTCGCCACCCAGCATCCATTGTCCTTTGGGGATGAAGACTGCTTTCAGTGCCTCACGATCTACACGTTGGATATGACGTCCGCGCATGATAACTCTGTCGGTATAAGAGGGTCTCTTCTTTTCCAGCGACGTCGGTTGCTGCATAATTGTTGTCTCCACCATACCATAGCCTGATTGGTATTGTAGATTCCTGTGCAGGGAGTCAGCGCGAGTTCTATCTGCCAATGGAGAAGGGTTATAGTTATATTGTGCTGTGCCGGGTAAGGCGAAACATAAAAATGCGACCCACAACGCTGTCCTTTCGAAAAAATTCCTATCTAACACCTTCATTTTTATCTTTATTCACGCCACAAAGGTACGAGAATTTTATGGCATTTCCTTATCTTTTTCTCGTTTTCTTTGTCTATAACATATACACGTGCTATATTAGCGGTAAAATCTGCCTGCACCGATTGGTGCGGGCAGATTTTAAATTTCACGAAATATTATCTATTTTACAGTTGGTTCACCATATTCAAATGAGAAGTCATCAAGATACAAAGTTGAACCTTCACCTCCATAGAAATAATCACCATATTTGCTGGATGAGCATATAATGGCCATGTGTGTTGGCACTGTTGTTGTATTATGATATATTAATGGAATATTAAACTCTTCCCAATTTCCGTTGCTACTTGTATTTTTTGAAAGTTCACCATATGCAATTACACGTGAGTCCGTTTCCCAATTGATTTCCGTGGATTTTTCGTAGTTATCTTTAGCTGCGTTTCCTCCTACATGAAGTTGCTCGGAAAGCAAAACACAATAAATTTGGCAAACGTCATTCTCGCCACTTTTTGGGGCACCTATACCCGCAGGTTGTGTCCCTCTATTAATGGCTACCGGTGAGTATGAATAATAACCTTTGAAAGCTGATGGACGTGAGGTGAATTGAACTCCCCAATCAAGTTTTGCTCCACTTGTACCGATAAGTCCATTGTATTTACCTGTGTATAGACTCCCTGCTGCTAATTTGATGGCTGCATATTGGGTTGAGAGTTTGGCAGAGGAATTTCCCGCGTGGACAAAGTTGGTTTCCTTTGTGGTCACGCTTCCGATGTAGTTGGCCGCTCCATTGTTGCTACTTCCCCAATAGAAGGGATTGTCCTCCTTGTTGTTCGCATATTGAATTTTCCCGTCAGAGTACCAATCTTCAAATCCTGCATTATAAATGCCTTCTTGTTTTTCAGTCTTGAAATCAACGACATTGCTGATCACAGGATTGCCTTTGTCATTGTATGAAAGACGGAAACTATAGTTGGTCTCTGGTGTCAAGTTGGTTAATTTGTAGGAAAAGTTGTCTCCACTGATGTTGAGTTGGTCATTCTCGATGGTTGTCCAGTTGGCATCACCCTTCTTCTGGTATTGGAGAGTGACACCACTTGCGTCAAAACTGGATGTCTTGGACGCTACGACCCCAGTCACTTCCGCAAAGTTGCTCCAAGGATTTGTTTTGTTTGCTTGTAAACTAGTGCTGGGCTTACGAGGAACGGTCAAATCGTATGTATAGGTCTGAGTCTTGTCATCTGTATAGACTTTAATGCTTCCTTCCTTGCCGGCATCAGCTACCTTATACGTGATGATATAATGGTCGCGCGCTTTTACACCCGTTATGTCGGTCGTTTGGGTAAACTCATCACCATTCTTATTTTTTACGTTTATACGGAATTTCAGATTGCCGACAGGGAAATATGCTGAACCCGTTGTCTCATTCATGACAAACCATTGTGGAGTAACACCTGTTACTGACGAGGTAACGTAAGCAGAAGCTTCCACAAAGTTCGTTTTGAAGCTTTGATCGTAATTAACCGTTACTTTTACATTTGCTTGTGTACAGGTAATGTTGGCGGTGGAAAGCGTCTTTGCTGCCACGTTTACAGTTGTGGTTCCTGTATAATAGGGCGCGTCAAAGCCAGAGCCGGTACCGTCCCAATTAGCAGAATGTGCATTGATGGTGTATTTACCTGGTGCAAGAATGATGTTCTCCTTAAAGGTTTTATCATTTTTGAAATCTTCTGTGGACATCACAACACTTCCATCTTCCTTGCACACTTCTACATAAAGTTGTCTTGCATCGTAATTTGCAGGTGGATTAGTTGCACGTGTATGGGTAGATGTTACCGTATTGATTTCCAGTTTCAGATAACCGACCTCTTCCATCATCTCCATGTCATTTGAACATGATGCTACAAGGAGAGCCGTAATGATTGTTGTGAATATTGAATATATCTTTTTCATAATTGCTCTTTTATAAAAGTTATTCTGTAATAGTGACTTTAACGGTACGTTCCTTTACGGAACCATATATATCTTCAACTTTCAAGATAAAATTATGTTCACCGATGAGAATACCTAAAAACCCGAAGAAATTTCCCACAGGGAATGTATAATTGGTTGTTCCTGTAGATGGTACGGTTATCGTTTGTCCTATACCACCAAGGAAATTGACGAGGTTAGTGTTCCCAACGACCTCACATCCTTCCAGCAAGTTCACGCCTTCGTATTGCCGTGCCACATCTTGCAAGGCTGAAACCATGTCTTCGCTTGTGGAATTTACATGGACGGAAAGACTCTGAATGCCATTGATGCATGATATGCTTACGTCACCCGAAGAGGGATCATAATTACCTGCGAGTGCATCGTTCATAGAAAGGAATACATCAGCAGGTAATGTTAAGGTAATTGCATCATCTTCTCCACCTGGCTCATCACCTCCGGGTTCGTCTTCACCTCCACCTTCGGGGAATTCCTGCTTGTCGCTTACATACACGTTAACCGTTTCACCTGTTTCTGTAAAGGTCACATTCGCCGTAATGTTGATGCCCGTGATTTTACCCGTAGTTGCCTCTGTCGGTGTCAGATTCAATACGATGGCATCACCGCCAGTAAAGTTTTTGTTATCAGTATCATCATACCCTTCTGATTCATCGTCTTTTGTCAAAGTATAACTTTGAGAAATGGTACTACCTTCTTTAGTGATTCCGCTGAAGTTGACAGCTATTTTCTCTGCGCCCTCTTCGCCGAAATACCAATAAACAGGATCTGCGCTACTATTATGGCTGAAACCAAGAGCTGTTTCACTGCCGTCATCAAGGGTAACAGTCCACGATGTAAACACATCCTTGAAATCATCACTATAATTAACCTTGATGCTGCTGTTTTGCATCTTACAGATTACTTCTACATTCGTGGTAACACCTTTCTTAATTTCCATCGGTTCGATTCCTCTATAATAAGGAGCCGTCATTCGCTTGGAAATGACACCCGGTGTGTGAGATTCAACAGTATAATTTCCCACGGAAAGTGTAACGGTGGAAGGTATCTCGGCCACTGCATCGTATTTTTTCTCATAACTTACGTCTGTACCTTTAACGATGACTGGAAAATCTGTTACTTCCGTTGTCGTACGGGTCGTTGTTGGTTCCAAAATATTCACGTTCAGGTTCATATTACCTGTACCTACTGATTTTGCAGCATCATCTAATGTCTCGCTTACACAGGAAGCAAGCCCAGAAAGGACGACTGCACTAAAGAGAAATGTTTTTATTGTTTTCATACGAATTTTCTTAAATTGTTATTTGTCGTAAAGGTTTAAATCCATGTTACAGGCACTTCGATAGTGATAGGCTTGTCATTAGTGCTATCATCAATAGTAATCTTTATGGACAAGGCACCTTCCGTTGTTGGTGTGTATTGGGGAGTTACGGTAATCTTGTGCGCTTTGTTACGTTCTAATGAGAATGAGCCTGTTACTTGGCCTTGTTTTTCGGTCTTTCCATCGCTTTCTGTTTTGATGTATTCGTCCTTTATGGTCAAGTTCAATTCATAATTGATGGTTTCTCCTGCTGCATCCAATGCAATGTACCAGGGCTCGTTGTCTGATTTTGCCCAACTGAATGTCTTAGTACCAAGTTTCTTTGTACCGCTGAAAGTCATGCTGTAATCACTGTAATAAGTATTCATCTCATTATTGAATACTACAGACACTTTTCCGCATGTAGGTTCACAGGTCAGGTTAATTGTTTTTTCGTCTTTTGCCTGAATGCTGAAAGTTGTGCTTCCTTCTACACGGAAATCATTGCGGTTCGCATCGTATTCTGTTCCATAGAAAGCCTGTATTTCGTATGAACCGATTTCCAGTTCTTTTGGCAAGTTGCTGGCAATCTCAGAACCTCTGCATGAAAGTAGCTCGTTACCATTGCTTGCATTGAGAAGCTTCACAGTGTAGTTGTCGGGATTGCGATATGTGTCCTCGTTAAGCGCACGTGTTTGCTCGCTAAAATCTGCGTTGGCGGTCAGGTTCAGTTTGAATGTCCCTTTGCCTTCGCTTACGCTTTCGGGTTTCCCCAATTCATCTGAGCTGGCGGAGCAGGAAGCGAATGTACCTGCGATGCCGAGCATAGAGATGAATGCCAATGTTTTTGTTTTCATCATTTGTTGTTGAATTTATTGTTTGAGTATATGTTTCATCTAAAAACCGTGACAAAAGTAGTCCCTTTATATTATATAATGTGGAAATGTTGGTACAAATAGAGGTAATTAAGCAAGAAATTTCGGTATTATAGACAAATGCCGAAATTTCCAATCCTTTTCCTTATGTATTTCTTATGGCTTATGCTCCTTGCCACCACCCGTGTTATACGTTTGGTTATTGGGCAGGTCCTTCTTTCCGACACCTTCTTTCATCAGTGCTTTCATTTCGGGGAAGTATTTCCAATAGATAGTGCGTGGCTCCACGTTATGCTTCTTGCATAGCGAGGCTGCCATGCCCACTACTTCACCCATCATACCCGTGGTGCGCATCACCCGCACGGTACCAAGTGCCACGTGGGTAACGCTGATGTTACGTCCTGCCATGAACAGGTTGCTGATGTTGCGGGAATAGAGGCAACGGTACGGGATGGGGTAGGGATAGATGGTTTCCTGCTTGCATATTGCCTTGAACTCATTTCCGGGGAAGAACTTGCTGTTTTCGGGATCGGGATAGTGCAGGTCGATGCTCCATGTGGTAGCACACGAGGCATCTTCCTGTAGGTTGTAGGTCGTGATGTCTCCCTCCTTCAGCACATAGTCACCCAGTAATCGACGCGATTCTCGTTTGCCGGCAATGTAAGCCACCCAACCCAAGGAACGTCGGGCGTACTCGTTACGCTCGGCGATGGTATTTTTCAGGCAGCTCCAGTTGGAATACACCACCATCAGACCGTAATCGCGTATGCGTTCGAACTGTGTTATCTGGTCGTAGTTCATTCCTGTTTCCCAGGTCCATTCACCCATCGGTACTTTCTGGCAACTCTGCTCGTTGAAGTCCAGCCCATAACGGAAAAGAGGAAAACTCGTCCGGCTGTCATGTTCCACCGAATACCATTGTACGGAGGCTCCCATCGTCATATCGTCTGCCACTTCGGGGGCCGTCTGTTCGTTGTATTCATCGCGGCTTTCCCGTCCCATCCGGTAATCAGCACCTGCCAGGAAGCCTACGTTGCCATCGCCCGTGCAGTCGGAGAAGAGGGGTGCCGAGAAACTTTTCTCCTCGCCCGATTCAATGTGCTTGGCTACGACGGAACGTATCCGGCTACCATCCATTTCCACGCTGATGACGTGATAATTAGTAAACAGCTGTATATTCTGCTCGTTTGCCACCAGCCGTGCTTTCTTCTCGTCTTCGTACTGCGAGGCAGGTTTGGCATTTCCCCCCGCCTTCGGACCGAACTCCTTTATCAGATTGCCCAGATTGGGGTAGATACCTTTCTCGATGTGTCCGCCCAGGTGCACCCGTACCTCCGAACTATTGTTACCTCCCAGCACAGGGCGGTTATGGATGAGAGCGACTTTCATGCCCAGTCGTGCTGCGGAAACAGCGGCACAGATACCGGCCACACCACCGCCCACGACAACCAAATCGAATGTGCCGGCCGAGGGGGCTACATCGGGAATACCGAGGCATTTACGACGGAAACCGGTCAGGGTAGATATGTCGGATGGAGGTACAGCCCCTTTCTCTGTAGTGAAATAGAGGGCATCGACGCGACCATCAAAGCCCGTCAGATCGTGCAGGGACAACTGTGCCTGTGGCTTGCTGACAGAAACCGTTCCTGCCTCCTGCCACATCCACTCTTTTCCCTTGCTTCCGCACACGGGCAAACGCTTACCGTTGACCTGAACAATAAATTTTCCGGGACCCTCTCCTTCGAACCAGGGCGATACCCAGTTATAGGTGCGTACATAGACGTAGTAGGTTCCCTTTTCGGGAAACGTGACCTGGGTACGTGCATCAGCTACGGGAACACCCATGCCGTGGGCAAGCAAATAGGGCGAACCCATGGATTCGATAAACTGTTGGTCGGTAACCCAACCACCTTTGTCGGAGAAACTTTCTGCCTCTACCAGCAGTTCTGCACTGAAGAGTCTTGTTGTGATGAGTGCCAGCAACACTAAGAGAATGTGTCGTTTCATAAGTATTGAGCCTTTCGCTTATATGGGATTTATGGAGGAGCTATTCTAGTGTTAGACCTTCGTGGATGGCATAGCCGATGTACTCGGGCTCCCCATTGCGCCCATTGTACCAGAGTTGCCAACGGTTATGCTCCTCATCGCGCCATACGGAAGGCTTGTAGCATGCAGATTCATCAAACTCACCCTTTGTTGGTTCTACCAACGGGTTAGATTTCAGGCGTCTCCATTGCGTGATACCATCGGGTGAAACTGCAGCACCGATACGTGCTGTATTGATGTCCGAATAACCGATATAGAACATGATGAAGGAGCCATCGGGCAGTTGGTGTACCTCGGAACCACCTACACGATCCTTATCCCAGACATCGCCCTCACCCTTAACGAAGATTGGATTGATTGGTGAACGTTCCCAATGGATGCCGTCTTTAGATTCGGCATAGGCAATCATGTTGGGTTCGATTGTCTCACCACATGAATACCACATACGGAGGACGTCCCTCTTCTCGTCGTAGATGACGTTGGGTAACATTACGGACCAACCTTCGTAGTTGTACATGGGCACCAGTACCGGCATCTTCTGGACGCGGGTGAAGTGTACGCCGTCGTCGGATTTGGCATAGCCGATCTTGCTGTAGCCACGAGCCTGACCCGTGTACCACATGTGATACTGACCTTTCCAGTAGATGACACATGCGCGATTGAGGTTATCTTCCCATCCGCTTGTATAGTCGTTCTGGAGTGCTATCTCAAAGTCTGACCATTTCTCGCCATCTTCACTACGGGAAAGAGCGATGGCTCTTTTGGGACGCCATGAAAAATACATATTGTACTTAGCCGAACCCCAGGGAACAACATTCGCATCGAAACAGGTACCAACTTTGGGACCTCCCATCACAGGATACTTGGCCTTTATCCAACCATTTTCGTGACCAGCTGCCGCGATTGTTTTTAACTGGCTATGGGCAACTGTTGTCATAGCAAGTCCCAAGAAGAGACAGAAAAATGTTTTGTGATTCATAATTTAGATGTACATATAAATGTATAATTGTCAACTATCAATTGTTGTGAGATTTTATTGAACAGACCTGTCTATCACGCAAGGTATAGGACGCAAACTGTTGTCAAACACGAATTTATTTTACAAAGGTAACGAAATCGTCTATTATATGCAAATATCTAACCAAATATCTTACCTGGCTTCAGCGTCATTTAGTAACTTGTATTATATTAAAGCCCAGTTCTTCTTTCCTTGTTCACGGACTCCTTTTAACGACTCTATTAATCAAAGGGCCTCAACTTGTTAACAAAATTGATGAAACTTGTTAACAAGTTGAGCCAATTTTGTTAACAAGTTGGACAAAAAGTATCGACACATTAAGTAAAAGGTGTTGATTAAAGGTATTCAAATATCATTGTTGCATCTGTATGACTTATACGGAAGTTGAATGTTATGACAAAACAAAACTCCTAAATCGAGGCGGTAATCCGTAAAAATCAGTTAAATTTTCAAAAACAATTCACTTAAAAGTGTATTCGCAAACAAAAATTTCATATCTTTGCAACACAATACGATAAAACATGAAAACAGTTGAACTAAAAATCGTAGCTGAAGGTAATGGTGCAACCTTGTATTCAATGAGTTTTGATGACAACGAACTGACTGAATATGAGAAATTCCTAACAAAGTTCAAGGACAATGCAACATATAACCAGGATTTTAACAAAATATTGGTTGCACTTGGAACAATCATCGATTTCGGAGCATTTGAACGTCGCTTCAGAGTCGAGGGAAAAATGAATGACAACCTCTGCGCTTTGTCTATTGATTCAAGGAAATTGCGCCTTTATTGTCTGCGTATCTCTGATAAGATTCTTATAGCTGGAAACGGTGGTGTCAAGGACACGAGAACTTATCAGGGAAATCCGGAACTGAATGGCTATGTAATGGACTTGCTGGCTTTTGACAAATTACTGAAAGAGTCACAGGCTAACGGTGACATTACAATTGAAGACAACAAGATTATTGGAATCGAAGATTTGATTTATGAAATATGAAGATACACAGCAAACTTTTTGAGGAATGCTACAACAACATCCCTCCTGAGCAGAAACTTGAAGGCGAATTGTCTTATAGCATCGCTGAAAAGATCTATGCGACATTGCAGGAAAAAGGCATGTCGCAAAAGGACTTTGCACGTCAACTTGGAAAGCGTGAGTCCGAGATTTCAAAATGGCTGTCTGGAAGGCATAACTTCACGCTGCAAACTCTCGCGTTGATCTCCACGGAACTGGGAATCAATCTTATTAAAGCTGGATAAAGCTGACTATTTCCGTCTTTTTCAAAACAAGTCCCCACTAAATTTCCACAGAGCCTTTTTCCCATGTTAGTTGCATGGTGCTTCCTCTCTGCGAATTATAATTCGTCCAAAGCCGTATCACTTTGTCGCAGCTGTTTCTTGGGAGTGACTCCCATTTCCTTCAGGGATTCTATACGCCGCATGATGTTGCCTTTTCCTTCGTACAGCCGGCTATGAGCGATGCGGTAGGTCTGTCCGAGCTTTTCTATCTGTGTAGAGATCTCCTCAAAAGTGTCGGCGAAACTTGCCACTTTGTCGTACAGGTCGGCTGCCGTCTTCACTATCTTCTCTACGTTCTTGTTCTGGCGGTCGTACTGCCACAGGTTATAGGCCAGCTGGAGTGCCATGAGCAGATTGCTGGGCGACAAGATAATGATATGTTTCTGATAGGCATACCTGCTCAGGTCGGGTTGTTGCTTCATGGCGGCAATGTAGCTGTTCTCGTTCGGCACGAACATCAGTACGAATCCGATGGCATCTTCTACTATCTTATCGTAGTTCTTGGCAGCCAGCTCGTCCACGTGGCGACGCATACTGCGTGCATGCTCGTGTAGCAAGCGCAGGCGTTCCTGTTCCTCGTCGGCCGCCACGGCATCGGCATAGTTCGTAAGCGACACCTTGGAATCGATGACGATGCTTCGGCCCTCTGGGAACCTCACGATGACATCCGGTCGGAAATTTCGTCCTTCGGCATCCTGGACATTCTCCTGTATGAAATATTCTTCATTGCGATGCAGTCCGCTGTTTTCCAGCAATGTCTCCAGGATCATCTCGCCCCAGTCGCCCTGCATCTTGCTGTCGCTCTTCAAGGCACGTGTCAGGTTGGTGGCGTCTGTACCGATGCGTTCCGTCTGTTCCCGCAGGGAGGCTATGGCCATTTGCTGTTGTTGCTGGAAGAGTTTCATACACGATTCAAACGAGGATTTCAGTTCCTGCTTGTTCACCTCGTTCTGAGTACGGCTCTCGTTTACCGTCTGGCTGAAATGGATGAACTGTTCGCGTATGGGTTTCAGCAGTTCGTCCATCTGCACTCGGTTGTTCTCCTGCAGCGATGCCTGTCGTGCCGTCAGTGTTTCCGACGTCAGGTTCTGCATTTCCTGACGTAGGGTAGCCAACCGTTGTTCCCATTGCTGCTCGTCTTCCGCCCTGAGAGCTTCCGAGTGCGCGCGCTCCGTCTCTATCTGGGCAGACAACATATCGCACCGTTCGCGCAAGGCTTCTTTCTTGCTTCGCACGATCAGGGCTCCGATGATGCCACCGATCAGAGCACTAAATATCGCTAATATAATGCATAATTCATGGCTCATGGTACTTCTTACAGCTTTCCATTCTACACATTATACATTATATATATTATGCATTGTGCATTATGCATTATGCATTGTACATTACTCCACCACGTACCACGTATAGCCGTTGGCAGGAATGGTGACGTCCAGTTTCACGTTGTAATCCCTGTCCAAACGATATTTCTTGGCCTTGCCCTCCTGTTCGCGTATGCGGGCTGTCTTGTCCAGACCGGTATAATAAAGAGGCAAGGTAATGGTACGGGTGATTGGTTCGTTCAGGGGGTTGTAGAAGACAGCCAGTCCCTTCTCCTTCTCTGCCGGGTTCACGTGCAGGATACCGTCCCAGTCGCGGGCATCGGGCTTGCGCAGGTGGATGATGTCGCTGTTCAGGATGTTACGGTATTTCTTGTACCACGAGATAACCTCCACGACAGCTTGTTTGGTATCTTCCGTATCGTAGAGACGCGGACCACGGTAACATGCCTGTACGCCCGAACTGTAGTTCTGGAACATCAGAGTCTTGTACTCAAACAGGTGCTCGCTCAACGGTTCGATGGTAGCAGCATCTCCTCCGCCGTGATACTGCGTCAGGGGAACGAAGCTCCAGCAACCCGACTGAGGACGCTCGAAGGTGCAGTCGTAGTTCAGTTGGCGTGTGTGCATGAGCTGTCTGTCACGTGGCAACGACCAGTTGACCTCCTTGTATCCTATACCCGTCTTGGTGGAACCGTTCAGGAAGTAGAAGTCGGGAACGTTCAGATAGACACCGCTTTCGCACATACGGTGGTAGAAGTCGGCGATGGTATAGAACTGGTTCCACTGGGAATCTTTCAGGCCACGATGACCGGGATGTTTTTCGCTGGCACAGCAGTCGCCGGGGTAGGAGCCGTCGTGTTCGAAGCAGTCCATGCCTGTCTCGCGTATGAATTTTTCAATGTTGGCAAAATATTCCTGTCCCCATTTACTGCCAATACAGGGCATATAGCCGAAGGTCATACCACCGGGCTTGCCCGTCTGGGCGTTGATACAGTCGTTTTCATCATCTACGTGGCGACTGGCCAGTAGAGAGTAACATCCCATCTCGATGCCCTTGGAATGAGCATAGTCCACCAATTCCTTATAGCGTGCGATATTCTCGTCGGAAACATCTTCGGCGTTCAGTCCGCAACCGAAACTCAGGATGATCATCTCGTAACCCGTTTCCACGCACTGGTCCACAACCGAGCGCACCGTCTGGGGATCGTTGGATGTCAGGTGTACGAAGATAGGATTCTCTGTCACCCACGGTGCAACAATGCTGTAGAAACGACGCTGGAACAAGCCTTGACGTTCGTGGTCGAACGTGTCGAACGGCATTTCCCATACGGTAAAGGTACGGAACGATTCGCCGTTGCCGATGATTTGTGCAGGACCGATGTTGGGATTCACATCCAGCATACAACGGGTGGTACAACTATATTCACGCTGACTGGTAAATGCCTTATCCATCACCCAATGTGTCGTGCGGTCTGTTTCCCTATGCGAAAAATTACCTGCGCAGTTGTAATCCGATTCCACATGGATCTTGGTATGCAAAGACCATGGCGCATCGCTGGCAAAAGGACCGTCGGGTTCTGCAAAGGACAGATGTTCCAGACGGAAGGCATCGATGCAGATTTCCTTTCCGCTGTTGTTGATGACCTCCATTTGCTTGCTGATGACGGGAACCTGGTCGTAGGCCGAGAAGGTGATGCGTACGGTCACGTCCTTGGCGTCGCCCTGACCTTCCAGGGTGAACGTGACGGTCTTTCCCGTAGCGGCCTTCTTGTTCAGTGCCCAGCGTTTGCGAGCCCAATGTATTTTCTCTTCTATGACACCCTCGGTGTAGTCTTTTAGCAGAAAGGCATTTTCCATGGGTGTCATCTTGTCGAGCCATTCCGATTTCAAAAATGCCAGTTCCGGCTGATTGGCCAATCCGCCCACAGGATATTCCTTCCCGTCAATGGTCAGGAAACCTTCGGGACTGGCAGCACGGAGCATCTCCTCACCCGTCATGTGGTTTTTCAGACTGATGGAGGAGAGCGTAGGTTCCAGACGGAAGGTACGGGACACCATGGTATTGCCGATGGTCAGTTCCTTGCCGTCGGCAGACTTGCGGACGTATGCCTGCGATTTCTCTGGCGTCAGGAGCCAGTCGAAGTCCAGCTTGCCGGACTGGATTGGTTGCGCATAGATAGGTGTTGCCGTCATGACGGTTGCCAGGAATGTGGCCGAAAAGAACAGTTTCTTTAAATTTTTCATATTTAATCGAATTTATTTTATTACTTTTGTCCGCAAAAATAGACAAAATCTCTTAATTACGCAAAAACAAACGGATTTTATGATACACGACTTGTTGAAATTCCTGAATGATTCCCCGGTAAATTTTGTGGCTACGCATACGATGGCCGAAAGATTATCGTCGGAAGGTTTCCAACAGATGGATGCCACCCAACCCTTTGGTGAGATGACACCCGGCAAACAGTTTTTCGTCACGAAGAACGATTCCTCCATCTATGCTTTCCGTATCGGCAAGAAACCTTTGTCGGAAAGTGGATTTCATATAATCTGTGCTCACTGCGACTCTCCCACCTTCCGCATTAAGCCGAATGCCGAGATGACGGGAGACGGAGGTATCGTGCGCCTGAATACCGAGGTCTATGGTGGTCCTATCCTGTCCACGTGGTTCGATCGCCCTCTCAGTCTGGCCGGTCGCGTCATTGTCCGTTCCGGGGACATCATGTCTCCTGCCACGTTGCTTTTGCACGTCAAGCGTCCGTTATTACAGATTTCCAACCTTGCCATTCATTTCAACCGTCAGGTGAACGATGGAGTGAAGTTGAGCAAGCAGAAAGATATGTTGCCCATCCTGGGTATCGTGTGTGAGGAACTGGAACGCGGCAACCTGTTGACCAACGTCATTTGTCAGGAACTGGACGTCCAGGCTAGCGACATCCTCGATTTCGACCTTTACCTCTACGATGCCACACCGGCTTGCACTTTCGGTGTTCACGACGAGTTCCTTTCCAGCGGACGACTCGACGACCTGTCGATGGTACATGCCGGGATGCAGGCTTTGCTGCAGGCTGATAAGGAACCCGACACGACACAGGTACTGGCCATCTTCGACAACGAAGAAACGGGTAGTCAGACCAAACAGGGTGCCGGCAGTCCGTTCCTCTGCCAGTTGCTGCAGCGCATCAACCTGAAACAGGACGGTACACAGGAAGATTTCTTCCGTGCCGTGGAACGTGCCTTCATGGTGTCGGCAGACAATGCCCATGCCTGGCATCCCAACTACAACGAGAAATACGACCCCACCAACCATCCCGTCCTGGGCGGTGGGCCCGTCATCAAGTTCAACGCTGCCCAGAAATACGCCAGCGATGCCGTGTCTGCAGCTATCTTTGCCCAGATATGCGAATCTGCCGGCGTTCCATGTCAGCGTTTCGTTAACCATAGCGATGTGGCAGGGGGCAGTACCTTGGGCAACATTCTGGCCGGATCTCTTCCCCTGCGTGGTGTGGATATGGGCAACCCCATTCTGGCGATGCACAGTGCCAGGGAAACAGGTGCCGTTGCCGACCACCTCTTCTGCATAAAGGCTTTCACCCGATTCTATAACCTTTAGATTAATGCATAATTCACTATTCATATTATAAATATTAACGAAGAAAAAACATAACTTACAATGAATAAAATGAACAGGACTCTTTTTTTCGCCGCTTTATTGAGCATTTGTTTTCTTGCTAACGCAAAAGGAACCATCAATCCCGACAAGATGTATCTGTTGGTTTCGCCCAACGGATATGCCGTAGATAATGGCAACGCTACACAGGATGAATCAACGTTTACCCTGCAAAAGGTCAACAAGAAAAGTCTGTCTCAGCGCTTCTGCATCAAGGGTGATGAAACGGGATGGTCCATCTGGAGCCCTTACACAGGGCAGGCTTTCGACATCCTCGACCCTGGAGTGCATGGATTTCCCTTGGCGAGCTGGGTTCATAACAACTGCGACAATCAGCGATGGGATATCACCTTTGTGGGTGAAAACGAGGTGACGATTTGCCACAAGACGAGTCGTCATGCCATTCTCCTGGAATCCAATGATGCTCTGGGTACATTGCTCCGCCTGGGACGCGATGGCGAGAAGGCGCTGACCTGGACACTGGTACCCATCAACGGAAAGATTCCCGATGAGGTGATCCATGGCAAGGACGATTGGGAGAACGAGAAGATTATCGGTCGCAACAAACTGCCAGGCCACGTGACGATGGTGCCCTATCCCGATGTAGCCTCCCTGAAGGGTGACAAGGACTATTTCGAGAAGCCCTGGGAGATGCCTCGCTCGACCGACTACCTTTGTCTCAACGGCAACTGGAAGTTCCATTGGGTGAAGGAACCATCGCTCCGTCCGAAGGATTTCTACAAGGACAGTTACGATGTGAGTGGATGGGCTGAGATTCCCGTTCCTTCTTGTTGGGAACAATATGGCTACGGTACGCCCATCTATTCCAACGTCACCTATCCCTTCAACGGCAAGCCGAGCCGGATCATTCCCGTGCCAGGCTATACGAGCGAGAAGGAACCCAACCCCACGGGTTCATACAAACGTGAGTTCACCTTGCCGGAGTCGTGGACGGAAAAGGAGGTTTTCCTGCATTTCGATGGCGTGTATAGCGCATTCAGCGTCTGGGTAAACGGCAAGTATGTCGGTTATAGCCAGGGTCCCAACAACGATTCCGAGTTTGATGTTACCAAACTGGTTCATGCCGGTACCAATACGGTCAGCGTAGAGGTGCTTCGCTGGTCGGACGGCAGTTTCATCGAAGATCAGGATATGTTCCGCGTAGCAGGTATTCACAAGGATGTGTGGATGTACGCTGCCCCCAAGACCAGCATTGCCGATTTCCACCTCTCATCCGACTTCTCCGACGACTTTCGTACAGCCACCTTCCATGCCAAGACATGGATAAGGAACACCGGTGGCAAGGCCAGCACACATAATCTGTTTATCGAACTTATCGCCCCCAACGGCCAGACCGTCTTCTCGAAGGAGGCTGGCAGCGTCATTGCCAAGAAGGGCAAGAACGCAGAACTGGATTTCACCGCCGAAGTAACGAAACCGGCGTTGTGGTCGGCAGAAACCCCCTCGCTCTATACCGTTGTCCTGAGTCTGCGGAACGCCGATGGCAAAGAAGTGCAGGCCGTTTCCAACCGTTTCGGGTTCCGCAAGGTGGAAATGAAGAACGGCCGTGTGCTCATCAACGGTCAGCAGGTATGGTTCAAGGGCGTCAACCGTCACGAGAGTCATCCCAAATATAGCAAGGCCATTCCGAATGAGATTACCATCCAGGATATTCAGATGATGAAGCAGAACAACATAAATGCCGTACGTACGAGCCATTATCCACAACGCTCATCGGCATACGCCCTCTACGATTACTATGGTCTGTACATCATGGACGAGGCAGACATCGAGTGTCACGGCAACAACGGCATCAGCAATACGCCATCGTTCAAGGACGCGTATGTTGACCGTGGAACGCGAATGGTACAGCGCGACCGCAACCATGCCTGTGTCATCTTCTGGTCACTGGGTAACGAGAGTGCCGGCGGTTGCAACCTGATAGCGGAGCGCGATGCCATGAAGGCGCTCGACCCCTCACGTCCTATTCATTACGAGGGTGATGACACCATCGTAGAGATGGATTCCAACATGTACCCATCCGTCCCAAACATGCGGGCGAAGGATCTCAATGGTTCCAGCAAACCCTATATCCTGTGCGAGTACAGTTACACGCATAACATCTTTAACACATGGGACTATATCCTGCGCTCCAAGCGAATGATTGGCGGTTATCTGTGGGAGTGGGCCGAACATGGATTGTATAAGTACGGCGACACCTCTGGCCGGATTTACCAGGGTGGTGATTTCGGCGAACAGCCTACCAGTCTGGATGCAGGGCGCAATGCCGCCGTGAAGGCCGACCGCACACCTACCTACAAGCTGGTGGATCTGAAAAAATGCTATCAGTATATTACCGTGGACCATACGGCCACACCAGGCGAAGTGATTGTCCACAACGGATATAACTTCACCAACCTGGACCAGTTCAATATCCAGTGGGAAGTCGTTCGCAACAAGCAAGTCGTTGCCAATGGCAAGTTGAACCCCGTAGGTGTTGAGCCGGGCAAGAGCGAAAAGGTACGCATCGGCACCACCGAAACGGGCGACGAAGTCTATCTGACCTTCACCCTGCGGTCAGCCACAACGTGGGCCCCAGCCGGTCATGTCGTGGCAAAATGTCTTGCGAAATAAGTGGTTGAGATAAGTATTCACGAGGGCGAGTCACCCAT
>JAZLIY010000030.1:0-4701 GCA_045617645.1 Bacteroidaceae bacterium
TTCTGTTACAAGTTCAATCGCAGGTACTTTGGAGACAAGTTGTTTGACAGGCTTATGATAGCTTCCGTCGCCTGCACATCGGATTTTGAGCATCGCATCTACAATAGAAACCTGTCGGATGGTTGCGGATAATCATTAAATGCAATGGCAATTGTGTACGGGCATCCACGTTCTCTTGTAGCAGTTCCACTTTCTCAGGGTCCGAGGGATGGTCGGCTATGGCATAGGTCGTCCAGGACCCCTCTCCCAGGAAGTCCAGCGCCATGTCCAAGTTCCTCTCCTTGTCGCCGTTCAGTGCCACCAGGTACCAGTCCTCCCCGCTACGGCGGGCCAGCAGGGCCAATGAGCCTATTCCACTGTGCGGCAGCACGATGGTCTCGTCCCACACCGTAGGCAGCCCCTTGATGAGAGGCAACATCGGTGCCACTCGTTCGTCTTTCAGCAGCACATCGACATGTTCAGCCATCACCGTCAGGGGCGATGTGAAGGCAAAAGCCGTAGCCAGCTGGTGCGCGAAGGTTGTTGGGCCAGGTCTGCTGAAACCGACCGGCGTATAGTCGCTGTTGTTCAGGATGCAGCGCGTAAAGACCAAAGCCACATTGTGATTGGCCGATAGCGGTTGGTTCATCCTGTTCAGTTCCAGTCCCCTGATTCCCTCGCGTGTTATCTCGTTCGGGTATCTGCGATATTCCCCCGACGGCTTCTGACAACCGTGGAAGTCCAGTAGCATCCGGCGCTCGGCACATTGTTGCAGCGCCCTTTCCTCGAAATCTATCATCTCCTTCGATTCCCCGTTCATGAAATCAATCTTTATGCCCGACACACCCACGTTTTTCAGACTGTCCAGGAACGAAGCCATATAGGCATAGTCGTTTTCCGGTTTTGCCATCAGCCGGCAATGCTTCCAAGCCAGCACATTCACCCCACGGGCATGGGCATAGTTGCATATCTCTTTCAGACATCCCCATTTGTCAGGCCATTTCTCCCAATCCTCGTCCAGCAACGTATATTCATACCCCAGTTCCTGGGCAGCATCTATGAAATGCTTTTCTCCCGGCAGCGTCATGTAGTCAGGACTGTTCGACCACCATGTCCACACCGACCGTCCCGGCCGTATCCAGTCCATATCCGTAAACAGTTCCTTGTCAGGAGCCGGGTTCAGGTTCGTTATTATGTCGCTGTTCACCAATTCGTTCAGACCGTCCGTCAGCATGATCACGCGCCAGGGCGTACAGAACGAGCCGTCCACCACGAACCCCTTGTCCCCCTCTGTGAAGTTAGCCAGCAACGACGCATCCTCCCGTGCCAGGTAGCGCATTCCGCTGTAATGGTAGAGAGCAGCCTCGGTAAGTGCCATGTATCGGTTCTCCGGCAGTTCATAGACCAGCACTCCGCCCTGAACGGGACCGTTGGGCGATATACGGCACAGCTCGTCCGACAAGGTGCGTGTCCAGTCACCGGCATACGTCATCAGTTTCCATTCGCTTTTTCGTTCGAAGAACCACACCGGCATCTGTTTCGGAGCACGGAAGGTCGTCAGTTCCGCGTTTACACGCATCGGCTCCAACTCGTTGAAGATATAGCGGAAAGCCACGCCATCATCGTACATACGCACCTGTAACTGAAATTTATGTGATGCGTTCGTCACATCGTAGTGATATTCCACACCATGGTTCCTGGCCACGGAATGAATGCCGCGGGTAGGGTAGTCCTCGTCCACTCGCCTCTTTCCTGTCAGCTTCACCGAAGCCGCCCTGCCCAGGGTGTCCCCGTCCAGTACAATTCCCATTTCCGAGGGCGCAATCACCTCCGTTCCATGGAAGCGTACGGAGTATGTCAGCCGTCCCCCCTGGTCCGACACCACAGCCTCCACCTCCTTGTCCAGACTATGCATCACTTTCTGGGAGCAGGCACAGCATAAAACTGCCATCGCCGCAAATAGGAATTTGTTATTCTTCATTTATTAAATGTTTTGTATTTTGTGCGAAAGTAATAAAATTCTATGAGAAAGACGATTCTTGTTCTCAGAAAGTTACTTTTTTAAAAGAAATTATCGTACCTTTGTCATGTCATGTTGCAGATTAAATTATGTTTGTTTATGAAAAATAATCTACTATTTTGGTTTTTTGCGATATTCTCTTTTGTGAATATCGGAAACCTGTATGGAGAAAATAGCCAAGAAGATGTGTCCGCTCAAGCAATACGTCAGATTTCAACAGCCAAAGATTTGAACGATTTTGCCTTGGAAATAAACCAGGGTAATTGTTCTCTGAGTGCGCAACTTATGAATGACATAGACATCAGTGAGATGGAATTCCCGATGATTGGTACTGAAAAGTTCAAATTTTCCGGTACATTCAATGGAAATTTTCATACAATCACTTATCGACTTACCGCCACATCCATATACACATCTCTTTTCAGCTATGTAGAAAATAGTGTTATAAAGAATCTGTGCGTCAGAGGCACTATCCAAACATCTTACCGTCAAGCAGGTGGTCTTTGTGGTTATGCCAAGGACACAGATATTCAGGGGTGTATTTCCTCTGTGGATATACAATCTTCTTTTAAAGGCGATGCTGCACATGGAGGAATCCTTTCATGTGCCGATGGCGTTTGTACAATCAAGGATTGTTTGGTAAATGGAAGTATCAAAGGTAAAAGCTCTACATGTTGTGGTGGAATTGCTGGTTGGTGTTTCGACCTGACAAAAATCGACAATTGCTTGATACTTATGGATTTCGATTTAAACATGTACGATACGGATTCATATATGATTGCACGCAATCCGCGTTTTGTGGCAGGATCGAACAATTATGTGATTTCATCTAAAGTAGTCGGTAAGACAAACTGCAGTATGGTTGTAAATGATGAAATGCTTTCAAACGGGAATGTCTGCTATCTGCTTAATCGACAGCAGTCTTCAGACCGATGGACGCTACATACTGGTGAAAGTGTTTATCCAGTTCCTTTTCCTTATGGCAAAAGAGTAGAATCTTCTGCAGATTTTGTCATTCCCGAGACTGGGCCAGAAAGTGATGATACCATAACATCTCCAGATTGGATCAAGGACATGGTCGTTTATGAAATAGCAACAAAAAGCTTCAATTCTCCAGGTAAACCAGAGTCAGGTACATTCAACAGTGTAAAGAAGAAAATGCCATATCTTGAGAAGTTGGGAATCAATACCATCTGGTTGACAGGAAACTGTTGGGCAGATGATCACCATTTCTATAATATTTGGACACAATATGCCACCATCCGACCAGACAGTATTGACACATCATTGGGAACACGTGATGAATTCCGAGCCATGATTAAGTCGGCTCACAAACACGGAATACGAGTTTTGCTTGATGTGATTACCCATGGAGTCATGTCAAACAGTCCATTGATAAAGGAACATCCCACGTGGTTCAAAAACGGAACTTGGGAAATGACTGATTATGATTGGTATGGCAACAAGAAAGAATTAGATGAATGGTGGGTTAAGATTTGGACAGACTATATTATCGAAGACGGAGTTGACGGTTACCGTCTGGATGTTGCAATGTACCGACCAGATCTATGGAAAAGAATACGCCGAAATGCTTTGGCTGCAGGTCGTGAAATTGTTATAATGCAGGAAGGAAAGAATCTTTATGTAGAAGGCGCAGCAGATACCTATCAACATTACAATATGCTAACCATGCCTGGCGGAATAGGTGGTGGAAGGGTAAACAAAGGTATTGATAGCTCAGCATTTGTTTGGAACATTGGCGAATATTACCAAACAGATTTCGCCAAGGAAACTTCTCGCTGCACTCCACAAATCCGTGGTTCTTTCCTTGCTTCCATTGAGGTTTCCAGTCATGATAATGGGTGGAATACATTCCCCTCTGGTCAAAATCCTTATGTAACGAATGGGAGTCGTGCCTTTTTGGGTTATTCTGGCTTGCTGGCTCCTGCAATTCCCGTCATGTTCAGCGGAGAAGAATGGAATGCCGACTATGTTCCTATTCCTTACCTCGCTGGAAGTCTATTTGGAGATAGTAGGAAGAACGATGGATATTGGCTCTATGGTTCCTGGCTGCAATGGGATCAGCTTAAAATTAAGGAAAAGAAGGAAATGTTGGAAGATACCCGAAAAATGCTTTCTCTGAGGAAGAAGTATTCTGATTTAATTTATGCAACAAGAACAGCCACGCATGCACCTATTCGACCACTTGATTTCACCTCATCTACAAATGAGAAAATTCCCACTCCATATTTATATTATAATAACGACAGGGCATTGTTGGTTGCTGCTAACCCGTATGATTATGATGTAGAGATACAAATAGAAATTCCAATACGGGAAATTTGGAATGTGTCTGCTGACAAGATAATGCTAAAGGATGTTTGGGGCAATAAGAGTCATATTGAGGATATCTCTTCAAATGGAAATATCAAGATTAAAATACGAAAAGACCATATATATAGAGGCGGATTAGCCGTTTGGGAAATATCACGTAAATAATTTTTTAGACAAAAATATATAATCACCCAATTTTATGAATGTTATAATGTTGTGGAATTTAGATAAAATGATTATCCGCAACCATCCGACAGGTTTCTATTGTAGATGCGATGCTCAAAATCCGATGTGCAGGCGACGGAAGCTATCATAAGCCTGTCAAACAACTTGTCTCCAAAGTACCTGCGATTGAACTTGTAACAGAA
>JAZLIY010000031.1:0-17430 GCA_045617645.1 Bacteroidaceae bacterium
CTTCCTATGAGCAGATGCTCCGTATCTATGCCCAGCAACTCCCCGACAGAGGTTGCTTGGGGGAAATTGTCAGCATTTGGAATGGCCCTGTCTTTGGCCTTATGTACCTGAACCATACCTTGGGTGGTGCGCCCCTCGACGCTCCCCAGAGCAGTGAGGTTTCTCTGGACGCGCCCCCCTTGCCAGCGTTTGTGAAGTAAAATTCCCCTTTCTTTCGCCTCAACTCTATCCAATGTTTACCATAACACTACCATAGCACTATCTACAGGATAGACATACGGTAGTGAAGAGACGGCAACGTGGTGAAGTCCATCACCCGAATTATGAATTAATAATTTAAAGCTGACGAAAAAACGACTATCTTATGGCTTTTCTACCACATTATTACAATCATCTTTCACAACAAGAGGTCTGGCATCAGGTTTGCGAAAATGGAATCGGATGTTGGAAAGATAAACATTATCGGCATGTCTGATGTATAATCCAGCCGCAGGAAGACTAGGGCCAAACATCCTGTTCTCAGGGTAACTATTCTCAGCTTCCGGGACCTTGGCATCAGCCATTTCTACAGTACCGCCTCCTGGCGCCGTAATATCTATGTCTGACAGATATATGTCCCCAGGCCGCAATCCGGGGACTCCTGTAATAGAACTCGACATCATACTTTCACTGACTGCCGTGACACCGCTTATCACGATTCCATGCATGCGGCTGCCCCCCGGGGACTTTGACTTGCTGCGACTCCCCATCCTGATGAAGATAGGCGTCTGGACATCTCTCATCGAGATATTGCTGACATTGATATTTTCGGCTATTCCCCCATCTACCATCTCTACGGCTATACCTGATATGACTGTCACTGGTGCTGTAATGTCGGGTACATGATCTACCCAATGCCACCTGTTATCCCAGCTGGCACGACGGACGCTAATATTACTGATACAGATATTCCGGAAACCGCCAAAGGATGAGGTGCCGAGCTTAATAGCATTGCAATTGGATGCTGCTATACAATTGGAAACCGTGACATTTTCACAAAACCTTTTAGAATCACTTTTCAGACATATTGCATCATCATCACAATCGAATATGCAATTGCTAACAATAACATCCTTCGAATCGATGTCAAGGCCATCATTGTTGAAATTACATAGTGACCGAACTTTCACGCCATCTATCCATACACCCTCGCAATGGAGATAGTACTGAACCCAATGGGCAGAATTCTCCAGGCGTATGTCACGAACTGTAACGTTCTTGCAATTATAAAAGAAAATCAGGTTAGGACGTCCTCCCGGATCTTCCCTTATCTTGAAGGCTGGTTCTCCTCCCTGGCCATCAAGCGTGCCAAGACCTGTAACGGATATATTCTCTTGAGAGTCTGCGTAAATCAAGGCACATTGAGGGTGCAATTTCCCGTCAGCTGTGGGGTGAGCATCTTTATAAGCATCAATATCTGCTATACCGACAATCCTGGCTCCGCTCTCCAGGTGAAGTTCCACTCCGGATTTCAATTCAACCGGCCCACTCAGAAAATCCCCGGCAGGAACAATGACGGTCCCTCCTCCTGCCTTGCTGACTTCATCGATAGCTTTCTGAATGGCAGGGGCATTATTTTTTTCCAATCCTTCTTTCGCACCAGTTGCCGTAATATCGACATTCCGTCTCGGAGAATGCGCTGATAATATGCGCGAATATGAAGGGATGGCAAAATATGCCATAGCAATAGTAATAATAAATTTTACAGTTCTTTTCATAAAATTCCTTTTGTGCTGCAATTAAAAACAAACAAAAATCATAACAAGACATAACAAAGGTACAAATAAAACCTTAGAAGCTCATACCTTTTGGCAGATTTTTTTCAATTATGGAGCAATTTGACTCCATGCCCTCTTCTGTAATAGACTCAACACTCGGTTTAAGATATAAACTTTTCGGACACCAGTACAGCAAAGGTCCTGTAGGGACTTTTGTCTTCCAATGTCACGACTCGGTAAAACTGATACAAGCATCGTTCTACGCTCGCTTATTCGCAGCCTTGACCCATAGGGGGGCGAGCCTGCTCTCGCTTACTTGCAGCCTTTATTGTGTATTTTCCCTGCCGAGTTAAAACTCGGTGGGGATTTTTGCAAAAAATGTCCTATGCATTTGCATTATGAATAGAATTCACTATCTTTACCCTCGAAAAAATAAAAATTCGTTATGAAAAAGCTCGTATTCAATATCTTTTTGTCAGTTTTCGTCGCCTCGGTCTTCGTGGGCTGTACGGAAGAAATTGATGAGTCGGCTCGCTATGTGTTCAAGGATCCTATCATCACGGACTATCTGAATACGCACGAGGAATACAGCGAATATAGGCGACTTCTGGAGTTGGTACCTGTAAGTTCCGTCTCCGGCACTACTGTACACCAACTACTCAGTGCACGTGGCAATTATACCGTTTTTGCACCCACAAATGAAGCAATCCAATCGTATTTGGATACTCTGACGGCAAGAAATACCATCTCGGCTCCCTCGTGGGATGCCATTCAAGATAGTACGTTGCTGGATTCCATACAGAAATTAATTGTCTATAACAGCATCATCGATTGCGGTGACGACAGTACACCCTATACGACATCAGACTTCCCTTTGCAGAACGGAAGCGAACTGACCGTTCCCACCCTGAACGACCATCGGATTTCCGTGTACTGGAGCAACAACGACCCAGACCTATTGTGGGTAAACAAGGATTGTCCCGTAAACGTGAGAAACCGAGACATCCTGCTCATGAACGGGGTAATCCATCAGATGGAGAAGGTGATAGCCCCCGACGATGTCACGGCAGACGTGTACTTCAGTCGCATACTGAAAGACAAGAAAGAGGGCTATCTGGCATTTGCACGTGCCGTGGATGCCTGCGGTCTGATGGATACACTATCTGCTTACCGCGATATTGTGTATGATGCACTCCATGAACAAGGCTTGATAGGTGATCTGGATTGCGATCGTGTGGGCCTGAACTACGGTGGTATCGCATACTCTCCCGAGCATAGGAAAATCGGCTACACCATCTTTGCCGAAACGGATGAGTTCTGGCGTTCCCAAGGGCTCGACCCACAGGCAGAAGGATTCCTCGCTGACCTACAACAATGGATTCTGGACAACAGGCAGTATTACTCGAACGACGTGTTTACCACGGGAAGTGACTACGACAGCGAGGGCAATCTACTCTACCAGTGGCTGACATACCACATCCTGCCCATGCGCCTGGTATCCAACAAGCTGGTTTTCCACCACAACGAGATTGGATACAACCTTTCGGCAAAAGGCTCACTTGGACATCCTGTGACGGAGTTCTATGCCACCTTCGGCAAAAAAAGACTCTTCAAGCTCTATGAAAGCAAGTATAGTGATGGGGTGCGCATCAACCGGTTCCCTTTGTTCGATGACGGGCGACATGGCTCAGGAGACGAGAACGGATGCGAACCTGGAAAAGAGGGTGTGCGCGTGAACAGAGACAGTAACATGGCAGAATTAAGTGGCGTGGTGAATTGTTGCATATACCCCATAAATGAGGCTATTGCCTATACCGACGATGTTCGACAAAACATGAAAAGAGAGAGAGTACGCTTCGACTTCATGGCACTTTTTCCCGAGACCATGACCAACGACATACGCAAGAAAGACCTTTCGCATAGCGACATGGACTATAACCAGTTCACCTACATACCACCACGGTCGGTATATCCCTACTTGAAGGACCTATACCTGAACGACGATGCTCATTTCCGATATACAAACTTCTACGGAGTGCCTGCCACTCACCTCTATGCCGACGAGGTACTTTGTACAGGACATTACGAAGTGACCATCCCCCTGCATCCCGTACCCCTACCTGGCACATACGAATTGCGCTTTGGCTACTGGGCCGATGACAGCCGAGGTATCGCACAGGTATATTTCGGCGACGACCTGGAGCACATGAAACCTACGGGCATCCCCATCGATTTCAACATCACGGGCGAAGAACCCGTTTCAGGATGGAGCTTAGATACCGAGGATGACGACTACAACGCGCAGTTGGACAAGCAGATGCGAAACAAAGGATTCATGAAGGAAGCGAAGAGTATTGTGCCTTTGGGGGACATGAACGGCAATGGACGTGACAGTTTCCGCTCATTGCGTCGCATCCTGGTAAGGGAACATCTCGATCCCAACAAGACCTACTATCTGCGTGTGAAGAACGTGATGGACATCGAGACAAAGTGCTTCATGTTTGACTACTTTGAATGGTGTGCCAAGGAGGTCTATGACAATCCGGAAACACCCGAGGATATCTGGTAATCAGCAAGCATAGCAAAAAGGGGGCGCGAGTGCGTCCCCTTTTTTATATATTTTGTTTGAAATGTTTGTTGTTTGTTTTGTATGTCAGGCTATGGAGTGGCTGCTATTTGACAACCGTATTCGTGCAGTCGGTAATCTGGAACAGGTCGGTGACGGGCTTGGAGGTCTGGTAATGGTTCTCGCAGACGTTCAGGTTGTCGATGGCACGGGCGCGGAGGACAATGGGCTGCTCCGGATCCATAAAGGAGATGTCGTTGTGGCTGATGTTGATGTTTCGGTGGACGGGGCCGTCGTAACGGTCGTTCTCGGGCCACAGGAGGAGGACCGGTGAGGAACATTCCACGAACTTGTTGTGGCGGATGGTGACATCGCGTACAGGGCCGCTTTCGTACCAGCTGCGTCCATCGTCGGCTATCAGGATAGAGGCCATGGGCATACGGAAGAAGGTGTTCTGCTCGATGAGCACGTGCCGGCGAGTGGTGACAAGGATACCACGGGTGGGAATACGGGCAAAGTAGTTGCCACGGATCTCTACCTCGGGTGTATATGTGACGTTCTCGATGACCACGTTGTCCTCTGCCTTTGTCTGGGAATTGACGGTACGGTCGAACGTGACGAGCCACTCGTAGTCGTTGATGCGCTCGCAGTTCTTTACCTTCATGCTCTGGAGTGCCAGAAGGGAGTGTGCGCTGACGGCTTCCACTTCGTCCCCCTTGTCGAAGGGTATCATGCCACGTGTCTGGGCGTGCATAAAGCGAACGACAGCCTGGCGGTCGCTCCGCCATTCAGTCACCTTGAGGTGCGTGCCATGAACGTTGATGGGATCGTCGTGGGCTCCTTCGAAGTAAGAGTCCAGGACGCGCACCAGGCCACGGCATCCCGATACGTGGATGAAATCGGCAAAGCCTGCATTCGTGCGGTCGCTTTCCAGGGCGGGGGCGCAACGTAGATGGCTGTATGTCAGGTTCTCGGAGTATTGGCCTGTGATGCCGAAGTTGCCTAGGAAATTGAACTCGATATATTCCAGCGTCACGTTCCGGCTGCGGTTGATGCATCCGCATACCTCGGTACGGTAAGAGTGGCGCATCTGATAGGTGGTCCCCACCTTCATGTCGGGGCGTCCGGCATAGCGCATCCACAGTCGTCCCGGACATAGCTCCACAGCCCCCAGCAGATTATCCATCGGCGAACCCGTGCGGAGCGAGGAGTTGTCGGCAGGGTTGAACACCTGGGCGATACCGTCCGTGAAGCGCCATCCGTGTCCCGTCCAATAGAGGTGTCCGTCGGAGTCTATCTCGTAGTGAGTGTCGCGTGCCGTCTGGAGAATGGCATAGCCGTTGCCCACTTCGCAGACGGTAGCCTCGGCAACCGAGGGGTCGTCGGCATCCAAGGTGAAATTGCGCAGCGTGATGTTCTCGCAGGAATCAATGACAAAGCCAGTCATCTCGCCGTGGGTGAGAAGACGTGCTCCGTTGCCCTCCAGGGTAACGTTTTTCAGGTTCCGGAAATGGAGGCCTATATGTTTGGTGGAAACGGCATTCTCTTTCTCGGACGTCGTGTTGGATACGTGGAAAAGGCGGGTCGTGGCTTGTTCGCGACTGATGTCGTACTGTGCCGTGGCCAAGCGGATTACCGTGGGGTGTCCGTGGAAATCGGCAGCCTTGTCTATGGCCTGTTGGAGCAGGTGGGTGGCATCGCTGCCAGCGGCCGGAGCCTCTACGTCAATTACATGTTGCGAGTGGGTCGTAATACCATGTATAACCGTAAGGAAAAAGAGAAGGAGTCGTGTGGTTTTCATTGCAAAATGTATAATATTTACTATCTCATTGATTTTGTCGTTTTTTATATAGGATATCCTCTCCTGGTTTTCATGGAATGGTGACCTCGCTGGGATTCTAACCCAGGACCTTCAGAACCGGAATCTGACGCTCTATACAGCTAAGCTACGAGGCCGTGTACGTTTTCGGTCGCAAAGATACAAATAAGCGAGGGAAAAGGCAAATTAATTTGTGCTTTTCCGAGCTGGAGCATCTAAAACCGTAGGTTTAAAGATAATATCATTAATTCATAATTCATAATTTTAATCCAATGTCACATCATCCGTTAAATCTTGTCGAGGACAATGCTGATGAGGTCGTCAATCTGATTCTTGTACTCTGTGTCGGCATTCTTGGCGAATCTGTTGGCGGCTACCATGCAGACCGTCAGGGCGCGATGGCCGAGGTGGGCTGCCAAGCCGGCGAGGGCGGCACTCTCCATCTCGAAGTTGGTGATGCGGTACCCGTTCCAGCGGAAGCTCTGTATCTTCTCGTTGCGATGGGGGTCGGAGAGGGGTATGCGGATTTCCCTTCCCTGGGGACCATAGAACCCTCCGCAGGAAATAGTGACACCCTTCACCATCCCCCAGGACGGGTCGTATATGCGGTTCAGGAGTTCCCAGTCGTTGTCCACAACGTACGGTGAAGGCAGGTGATGATAATCCCACCCCAGATGTTCGGCAAATGCCTGTTCGAATGCCAGGTCGCAGATCTTGTCGCGGTTGGCGTAGAAGTTGAGCAGTCCCTCGAACCCGATGCTTTTCTCGCTGCAGATGAAGGTGCCGGTGGGTGTGTCGGCCTGTATTCCGCCACAGGTGCCTATCCTTACCAGTTCCATGGATACCAGGTGTTCCTTCTCGGTACGGGTGGCAAAGTCGATGTTTTTCAGCGCATCGAGCTCAGTGACGACGATGTCGATATTGTCGCAGCCTATGCCATGGGATATGGCCGTAAGCCGCTTGCCTTTGTAGGTGCCGGTGACGGTATGAAATTCACGGTTCTGGACATCACATTCCTTCGTGTCGAAATGCGAAGAGATGAGGCTGACGCGGTCGGGGTCTCCACACATGACAACCTTGTCGGCCAGTTGGTCGGGGGTGATGTGCAGATGAAAGGCACTGTTATCGGGATTGATAATCAGCTCGGATGGTGCAAATGTCTTCATCTTTTTCAGCGCAACTGACTTTGGAACCAGTCTGTTATCTGACGGAAGAGGTGTGCACGGGTCTTGCCGCCAGAGATGCTGTGGTTGCGGTTCGTGTAGGTCAGCTGACGGAAATCCTTGTCGGCCTGTACGAGAGCCTCGGTATATTCTGCCGTGTTGCGGAAATGCACGTTGTCGTCTGCCAGTCCGGAAACCAAGAGCAACTTGCCGTTGAGGTTGTTGGCCAGTCCGATGGGACAGATATCGTAGCCCTCCTTGTTCTCGTTGGGGGTACGCATGAAGCGTTCGGTATAGACGGTGTCGTAATAGCGCCAGCTGGTGGGGGGAGCCACGGCTACGCCGGCATAAAAGACAGGCTGAGGCTGACTCATGCTCATCAGAGTGTTGAAACCTCCGTAGCTCCATCCCCAGATGCCAATATGGGATGCATCGACATACGGGAGGGTGCCCAAATAGAGGGCAGCCTGTACCTGGTCGTGGCTCTCGATTTGGCCGAGTTTCAGGTAGGTGCATTGCTCAAACTCGCGGCCACGGCCTCCTGTTCCCCTGCCATCGACACAGACGCAGAGGAAGCCTTGCTGACAAAGATACTGTTCGAACAGGCATCCGCCCATGTTGCCCGTCTGCCAGCTGTCGAGCACCTGCTGACTGCCGGGACCGCTGTACTGGTACATGACAACGGGGTATTTCTTTCCTTCGCTGAAATCGGCGGGCTTCACCATATAGCCGAAGAGCTCGACACCGTCCTGTGTGTTGAAGCGGAACAGCTCGCGCTTGCCCAGGTTCATGGCAGACAGGCGTGACTGGAGTTCCTTGTTATCCTCCAATACCTTCAATGTCTTGCCGGAGGCATCGCACAGGGAGATGACGGGAGGTGTATTTAGGTTGCTGTACTCCTGACGGAAATACTTGAATCCCTGGCTGAACACGGCCTTGTTGGTTCCCACCTGTGTGGAGAGTTTGGTAATCTTGCCCTTGGCATCGCTCTTATATACGGATCGTTGCAGGGGGCTGTCCTGGTTGCTGCCGTAATAGACGGCTCCCGTCTTGGGGTCGTAGCCATAATAGTCTGTTACCACATAGTTGCCCTGTGTGAGCTGGCGGCGCATGGTGCCGGTGAGGTCGTAGAGATAGAGGTGGTTGAAACCGCTACGCTCGCTCATCAGTACGAAACCGCCCGGATAGAGGCCGAAATTGCGATAGGGCTCTTCGGTAATATAACGTTCTGCCTCGTCGCGCACGATGCAGCGACATTCCGTGGAACGGGGATTGCAAAGGTAGATATCCAGGCGTGACTGATGCCTGTTCTGAGTCAGGACGAGCATCTTCTCCGGATCATCGGTACAGAACAGACGGGTGACGTAGCCGTCCTCGTCCAACGGCAGTTTCAGGTCGCGGATGGTACGGCTCTTGATGTCGAAGGTCTGCACTTTCACCTGGCTGTTGCGGGCTCCGGCGATGGGGTATTTATACTGGAACGTGCCAGGGTACTCGGCGTATTCCTCCTTTTCGGGAGCCATTCCCTTGTACCAGGGGAAGGAGTAGAGGGGAACCTGCGTCTCGTCGTAGCGAACCCACGCCAGCATGGTGTTGTCGGCATTGAAATCGAACGCGCGGGTCAGTCCGAACTCTTCCTCGTTCACCCAGTCGGGCTTGCCGTTGAGAACCTCGTTGAACTTTCCGTCCTTCGTTATCTGGCTCTCGCTGTTGTTGAACAGCAATTTTACCAGGAACAGGTTGCCTTCGCGAACGAAAGCCACCATATTGCCATCGGGACTCCACAGGGGAACTTCCTGTGGTCCGCCATCGGAGAGAGGGGCCAGGGTACGGCTCTTCACATTATATATATAATAGACGGCCGTATGACTGTGGCGATAGATGGGCTTGGTCTGTGTGCGCAGCAGGATATGACTCTCGTCTGGGCTCATCTGGAACCCGTCTATGGCAGGTATCTGCAAGCGTCCCTTTATGTTGGACACATCGAACAGGACGGCTGTCTGCTCGCCCGTACGGAAACTGCATTGCAGAATCTGTTTCTTGTCCAGGGTCAGTTGGGCATAGCTCTCCCCATCGTTCATGGGAGTGATGTCCGGTACACGCTGGGCAGCATATTTTCCGTTGCACAGATCCGGTAGGGACAGATTGTCGGCTTGCATGGCGGAAAAGGCCATACAGCAGAAAAGCAAGAGGGTGGATAAACGTTTCATGTGACGAAATTATTGTTTATTTGTTATTTTTCTGCAAAGATACGATTAAGCGAGAGCAATGACAAAGAAAACTTGTTTTTTTTTCATTGCCGAGCGAAAGTATCTTCGACCAGAGGTCAAAGTACGATTAAGCGAGAGCAATGACAAAGAAAACTTGTTTTTTTCATTGCCGAGCGAAAGTATCTTGACCAGAGGTCAAAGATACGATTAAGCGAGAGGTTAGCCAAATTTCAACGGCAGTTAAATTTATTGAGTAGATCCGAGCATGAGTATCTTCGGGTATCAGTACACACTTTTTCTTATTGTTATTTGTGATAAAGCCCCCCAGCCCCGGGTGTTCGACACACGAGATTCACTCTCTGAAGCGATAGAGCCAGAGGGAGAGCGGTTGTTTCTTTGTTATCCAAGAACACTCACCTATTTCACAGGTGACAGAGTGAAACTATAGCTGACAGGATCCTTTGGCAGTTCGTGTTTCTCCAGAGGGCCAGGGCCACAGCTGGCATTGCCAATACCTCGCATGGCAGCATCCAGATGAAGCACCACTTCCGCTCTGCGCTTGCCGGAGAGTTCGTGACGGTAATTCGTCTGATACAGCTCTTCATCGGTAAAGTGAAGGGTGCTAAAGGAGAACAAAGTTCCATTTGCCTGGATACGTAAGCCATTTCCTTGAGTATCGGTCAGTTCGAGCCAACGTGTTTCGGTACGTTCACCCATGCTTTGCGGCTTAACGTATTCCTCTTCCATGCCCGTTACGGTTGATTTATAGCGACCCACGAAAGCAGCATCATGGCGATCGGGATAGTTCTCGATGGGACCTCTACCCAACCATTCAACCTGTTCCAGATTAGAAGATAACATGCTCTGAAGGCCCAAACGAGAGAAGTCTTGGTTTTCTTTGTTATCGAAGGTTGCATCCACCCGGACGAATCCATCGGCTGTAATGGTATAGTTCATTTGCATGGGCACGCGGGTCTTACCTTGAATTACCGTCTGACTGATGCTGACAGACAACGATTCCTTGCCAGGAGCAAGCTGCCAACTGAATTTCTGATCCTTGATATCTACACCATCACGTGGTATCGTCCTGCGGTCATTGCTGATACTGCGGTAGCCGTTGAACTGGAGTGCCTGACCATCGGCTATCATCTCGCGACCACCATAACGAAGACTTGTGATAAAACCTTGCTTGTCGGTTCGGATGTTCCAATCTTCACCTTGAATATTCAAGGCACCCTCCTTTTCCGTTACCTGCAGGACACCCTTGGCAGTATGAGCGGCTGCCGGCTCTTCCTTGTCGGCAAGAACCAACTGTTCCGTTGCCACTTCATGACCTGCCTCTGCCCATAAGGTAGAGGATTTCAACTGAAGAGAGAGGTTCAGATGCCACAACCCATCTTGTGGTATCTCTACGGGCGACTTGACATAAACACTATCTCCGGGTTCACAATCGGGTAATTCTATTTGCCCCTTCCGAACTTCTATACCATCCTTCAATACGGAATAGAATAGATTGAAATCGCTCAGCTTGGTGAAGCAATAACGGTTGCGAATACGTATCTTGTTATCTTGCAAACGGAAATCGACATACTGATATACTTTCTTCACCTGCCATAGCTTGGGAGTGACATGACGGTCGGAGGTGATGATGCCATTGCAACAAAAATCGCGGTCGTTGGGGTAATCGCCAAATCCTCCACCATAATACATGTGACTTTGTGGTTCACCCACCTTGCAAAGACCTTGATCCACCCAATCCCAGATACAGCCGCCAATCATGCGATGGCTCTCAAATTCAATGTAATCCCAGTATTCCTTCAGGTTGCCGATGGCGTTACCCATGGCATGTGCATACTCACAGAGGAAATAGGGACGGTCCTGATTCTCTGCCTCGCAATCCTGCGCCTTCATGTTGGCAATACTTGGATACATACGACTGTCCATGTCGGCAGCATCGTTCATGGCTTCGTAGTGCACCAAACGTCCGTCCAACTCGGCAATAGCTTCCTTGCCGGCAGGGAAATTACTTCCGCTACCACTTTCATTACCCATCGACCAGAAGATGACGCTGGGATGGTTGCGGTCGCGAAGCACCATACGTGTCATACGATCCAAATACATGGGACGCCAACTATCCAGGTTGCTGAGCGAATTGTTGCCATGGCACTCAACATCTGCTTCGTCGAATATGTATAGACCGTAATAGTCGTACAAGGCATACATACGAGGGTCATTGGGGTAGTGGCTCGTGCGAACCGTGTTCAGGTTGAAGCGCTTCATCAGCAGAATATCCTCTATCATGCTTTCTACAGGAACCGCCTTGCCATAGAGAGGGTGCGTGTCGTGACGGTTGGTGCCCTTGAACATTACTCGCTTGTTGTTCACGAAGATACGTCCGTGTCGGTTCTCAATCTTGCGGAACCCATACTTGCAAGTGCTATATTCGCCATTGAGGCTTACGTTTACCGTATAGAGGTTAGGTCTTTCCGCACTCCACAAAGCAGGATTGCTCAATGAAATGCGCCCCTTGACTCTGGCACTTCCGTTGCCTTTGACCTTTGCAAACTTAATATCGGTGGCGCCAACCTCCTTGCCTTCCATGTCCAGAAGTTCTACATGTACCGAAGCATCAGCTGTTTTACCATCGTTCTTCACCTCTACGTCAACATCAAGTGAGCCACCATTGAGGTCGCTGTTCAAGTCAGAGGTCAGGTAAATGTCGCGAACGTGCATCTTCTGACGTGCTTCCAAATAGACATCACGATGAATACCACTCAGGCGGAACATATCCTGGTCTTCCAGATAGCTTCCATCACTCCAACGATACACCTCTACACATACGATGTTCTCGCCTCCGGGGTTGGCGTATTTGGTAATATCGAACTCGCTGTCATTGTTGGGGCCTTGTGTATAACCCACTTTCTTGCCGTTCACCCAGATATAGGCAGCACTATAGATACCGTTGAAATGCAGGAAAATCTCCTTGTCTTTCCAATCGGAAGGGATGGCAACCGTTCTCCGGTAACTGCCCACGGCGTTCGGTTCGTCCGTTACGGTATAGCCCTCCTGCCCGCCAATGAGAGGAGGCTGATTACGGAACGGGTAAGTTGCGTTCGTGTAGATAGGTGTTCCATAGCCCAGCATTTCGTGGCAGGAAGGTACGGGTATCTCTTTCCAGTCGCTCACATCATAATCCTTTTTGTAGAAATCCATCGGGCGCTCTCTGTAATCAGGTACCCAATGGAATTTCCACATACCATTAAGCAAGATGCTGAGGCTGCTGTTCGGGTGCAACCACGGTTTGGCATACGCTTCGTCAGACATCATTTCCTGCTCGCTGGCATATCTGAGGAATGTGGCATGCCCCGGTAACTTGTTGATACCAAAAATGGATTGGTTCTCCCAGTCATTCTTGCTTTTCAGCGCATCGCCGTTTGGAATTACCTTCAGATTCGTCTTGACAAGCTTCCATTGCACACAGACATCTGACTTGGTTGCCTTCTTCATCCAAACCTTTCCGCCAGGCTGACACGTGTCGTCATAGCCAACCATAAAGCCATCCACAATGTTCGTTAGGGTAACCTTGTCCCCATCCACGGATTCGATTTTCCATAATTGGTTCTTGTTGTTCTCGTTTTTCTGCCATAGACAAGCGGCACCTTCCTTGCCATGATGGTTGTCATTGTCCAGGCACGACTGCATGTAGGGGTTGAAGAGCAGATAGTATCCTTCCTTTGTCGTGGGTAGAATATGCCACACCTGCGAGGGTGATTTCTTGTCGATTTGCGTAAAGATAGCATTATCCGACTGACTGTCCATTGCCAGGTTGTCACCGATTTCCAATCGATAGCCTTGTTTCTCGTTAAAATTTTGTGCATACAGAGGCAGCGTTGCCACCACGCTCATCGTCCATAGAAGCAGAAAGTGTCTTTTTCTCATAAGGCATTCAGTATCATTAACCGTTATATTTATAATTTCTTTGCAAAGATACGATTAAGCGAGGGCAATGACAAAGAAAACTTGTTTTTTTTTCATTGCCGAGCGGAAGTATCTTCGAGCGCCAACTCAAAGTACGATTAAGCGAGGGAAATACCAAACAGGTTTGGATATTTCCGAACTGAATGAGCAGCGAGAGGAGAAATCAAATGTATTTGAGTTATCCCGAGTCGCGAGTGAAGAAGACCGATAGGTCAGCGTGAGTATCTCAGGAGTATCACCACACACTTTTTTTATTGTTATTTGTTATTTGTGATAAGGTACCCCAACCCAGGAGTGTCCGACACGCGAGGTTCACACCTAATGTTGAAAATGTCAAACATACCCCTTTTAATAAAATCCATATTCAAATAATGATCGATTGACTGGAAACAACTAACTTTGCGGTGTTAAATTTGTGGCAATACACAATACCACACCCATAAAGTGGCATCATGACCATCTCGTTGCTTGACTTTTTTGTTGGACAAGGATGTGGTGAGTGGTTAGGATACACAATTTTTCTTACAACTCCCTTTTTTCATGAATTTTTGTTCCATCCCGAGGAAACAAATTTTCTCTCCCCGAGAGGGGGAAACATGGGCACGGGGACGTGGTCGGGGGGGGAGGCCTTTTCCCTGTCGCTTTCCGAGGCATCACTTATGGCAAGGGTCGGTCTTAGGTTATGACCGATACCGGCCTTGACTTACGACGGAGCCAAGGATGAAACGGAGGCTGCACCCATCTGCACCATTTGCCCCGTTATCACAAATCACAATAAGAAAAAGTGTGTGCCAGGGTGGTGTGCTGAGCATCCCCTAAGCGAGTGCAAAGCAGTCGACAACACTTCTTCCGACCGTATCGACTTGTCCTGACTCAACCATTGAAATAGCCGTTATCTCGGCTTCTTGAGGATTGTCAGCATAAACTTGCAATATTACTTCCTCGCCAAATTCAGTTGTTGCCTGAACATTATACAATTCCATTTTTTTTGAATATTTCCTTAATGACTTCAATATCGTGTTCGTGATTCTTGCGTATCTTTTTGGTACTCCCAAAGTCGCTATAGTGTATCTCAACAAAATCAATGCCGTGTTGTGGTATCAATTCCCTTCTTCTTTGGTCGTAAATCTTTCTTTGTTCTCCACGCGGAACACCACTTACGGTAAGTTTGTCATTGTGATCAAAAAATGGCGTTGATTCCGTATGCTGTGATTCACAATATTCTACGACAAGATTCTTAACTGCATAGTAAGCATCTACATGAAGTTTTGTACCACTATCTCCTCGTAAGAAATCGAATGTATGCTGTTGACTGGCTTTTTCTCCGAGAATTTCATTACACAAGGATATCACATAGTATTCGTCTGACGCAATTCTTCCACAACATTTTTTTGTAAATTTGGTAGTTGTTGGCTTTTTCAGAAATTCATCGCATGAGAAGATTGTTGCCTCTGAATTTGAAGACCATTTTATCTTATTGTCAATGAAACGGAAACGAAGATCCGTGACTCCTTTTAGTCGCTCCTTTGGGATTATACCATCATAATAGGTTGCACCTGATTCGTCATCTACTACAACATGAACATCTTCCACTACGTTTCCTGGTTTAATACGATATGAAGACGTGCGATTTTTATCGTGTATGGTTCTATGTCTTTCCATTGCTTTTTTTATTAATATAGTATGATATGTCCTCCTTATACCGTCTCATCCCACATTGGCTTGTGTGATTATTTCATCCATTTTTTGATATTATGGGCAGACGGGTCGAACGGAGCGGCCATAGGTACGTTGAGCGTTACCCACTTCTATGCGATCAGGAAAAACTATCAGGAAATACGCTTGGTTGTCGTTACCGTCATATAGGGAATCTGACCAGTAGTCACCGCTAAGACCTACCCCCCTTTTTTCGTCACCCAAACGTTGACCTGCTACAGGCAAGAAAATAGAATTTCCGTTAGGGCCAGTTACTTTAACACCAGATACGCCATTCATACTTGTCTGTATCGATGAGCAATAGTCACAAAGTTCTTTACATTGTGCTCTCGTTGGCATATGCCAATTTCCGCCCCATTTCACATGAGCCACATCATATTGGGTGCCGCTAATTCCTGTACTGAACTTGCTACCATAGTATGCATATGTATCCCAAGAATAGTATGTTTTCTCATTTGTCTCCCCCCAAGCATAGTAGCCACCAAACTCCTCGGGAAAATTAGCACCCACATTGCAGGTGGCCCACTTTGTACCGCTAGGCAAACCCAAATCTACATATTCATGTAGTGTTTCAGGCACAGTTGGCCCATCCTCAATTGTTTCATCATCATTACATCCTATAAAGCAAAGCCCCGATAGGAGAAACAATAAACAAATTTTCTTTCCCATACTTATATCAATTATTATCATACTTGAATTCCCCCAACAAGCTGTTACTACTTATTACAAGAAGAGCGTAGGGATTTGTCCTTACTCATCATCTTACAACTGGCTCTGGTAAACCATATCCGAAATGAATTTCATGCAAACACCCCACGCCCGATATGCTCGAGCATGGGGCATGAGGCCACATGCATGCGAAACATACAGGTGGGCGTTGCCTTGTCATTCACCCTTCGGATTTGAAATTTACCAGATTTCGTTGTAAAGGATGAAAGCGCGGAACGCTCTCTTGGTCAAATGGCTGTCATCCCACCCTTTTTGGGACAGAAAGTTCCAAATGACGAGGCAAATTTACAGATAAATTCTTTATCCACAAAAGGAATAGAGAAAAAAATACTATTAGTGTCCGCTAAACGATCGTTTGTCCTTGATTTTGCTGTTATTTGGCATATATAAGCCCTATAATCAAGTAAATACAACGGCTGTCCGGCAAATCTTTTGCTATTGGTAGCACCATGCGGATTGAAAAGTCGTCCAAATTGTCTGATTACGACTTAATAGACGGTTTTCCCCCTTCAGACGTGTAGATATACATGAATATAGCCGGCTGTCCGGCAAATCAACGAATCAATTTTTAGGTATGGGAGTTTAGCGGACAACAATAAAAAAATACATGGACATGGACAAGATAGAGGAGAGGCAGCACTCATTACCCGTCATCACAAATAACAAATAACAATAAGAAAAAGTGTGTGGTGATACTCGAAAGTACTCTCGTTGACCTATCGGTCTTCTTCACTCGCGACTCGGGATAACTCAAATACATTTGATTTCTCCTCTCGCTGCTCGTTCAGTTCGGAAAAATCAAAAAATATAGCTTTCAACTTTGCTTTTTCGCTCGCTTATTCGTACCTTTGCGACAGATATAATTTTTGGGAATTATGGCAGTAAATGATTATGTAATGGTTCCACCACAAGTGTCGCATTATCCTGATTGGGAAAAGGGACAGATTATAGAAGTGGAAAACAACAGTTGGAGAGGTACCGTTCTTGTCGTCCGCATGGAAAATGGTGACATCTTTTGGGATACTGCAGATATATTCAAAAAAGAAGCATGAACGGTTACGCCTTGAGTTTTGATATGGAGATAGAACGGCTAGAGCAGTTCTATGGAACTCCATATAACAATGCTTATGCTGATATTCGCAAAGTCCTCATGAGCAATGGCTTTGAATGGATTCAAGGTAGTACATACGTAACAAAAGGAAACCTTGTCAATCTTAATGAGGCTATCATAGACTTGAAAGCCATTGATTGGTTTTGCAAGTCTGTCCGTGATATTAGGGCATTCAAAATAGAAGAATGGTCAGACTTCACTCCGTCTTTCAAGAAAACGAAGTAAATACAGACAAATAAGATAAATGATTATCCGTAATTAGGTGATGCTTTTTTGTCGGATTCAAAAATTATCCGTATCTTTGCAGCACAAATTATGGAATAATGAAGCTTCTTGAATTCAATAAAAAGTTTGGCACAGAGGAAGATTGCGTGCAGTATT
>JAZLIY010000032.1:0-2701 GCA_045617645.1 Bacteroidaceae bacterium
ACCTGTACGCCCTCCTGCCGGACTTAGAGTTTGTATAGGTAGCGTATACGTCGAGTATAGTTTTTGTATACGTGGTGTATAGGTGCGGTATAGGTGCGGTATACTTTTTGTATTCTTTTTGTAATGTTTTTGTATACTCCATGTATAGTTTTTGTATACTTTTTGTATACTTTTGTATACCAAAATGCCTGTTTTGTATACTCCGATACCCTCCATGTATATTTTTTCATCCCTGTTGCGGGGCTTCTGTTTTTTTTGTTATCATACATCACTTAACTGTTTTCGAGATGCAAAGATATAACCTTTTTTACAACTAATTTCTTTATCTTTTGATTCGTGCGGTCTCTACGCAGAAAATCTGCTTCGCGCGGTCTCTACGCGGTCCTCGCGCGGTTTTCGCGCGGAAATTTTTTGTCCGCGCCACTCATTTTTATTGCAATTTTGCCCCAGATCGCCACCTGATTTAGAGATTTTGGAACCATAATGGATGTAAATAATGAAACATTCAGCCCCAACGGGGCGACATAACTCAGCACAGGGTGCGAACCCTGTGTATCGAATCATAATACAGGTAGGTTCTATAAATTCATTTCTTGCGATTTTGAATATGAAGAAGTCCAGTATGAAGGGACACCCAGTGAGTGTCCCGATAGGCGAAGCCGGAGATGAAGAAAGTGCCAGTGGTACTTTCGATAGGCCAAAGGCCGGAGATGAAGAAGTCCTGTGGCTTTCGATAGCGTTCCGAAGGGCAACAAGCAGAGCGACGTTGAGCGGAGAACAAGCTAAGTCCAGTGGACTTCGATAGTGGTCCTGAAAGGATTGCGCAGCAGAGCAAGCAAAACATGAAGAGGCATCCAGTGAATGCCTCGATAGGCGCAGCCGGAGAAGCGACAGCTTGCCGTTAAGGCAAAAGTACCGTACAAAATCGATTCACATCGGAATCGATAATGCGATAATGAATCACTTTTTGGGTGTCCTCATTCGGTAGTCGATGTACTGTGCATTGCCTCTATATTGGTCAGCCATCCTGTTAGCAAATCAGCATCATAATACCTCGCTCCGAAGTAATAAACGAAAATTTTAAAGGTTCCCCATAATCAGTGTGCAAACGAAGATGCCTGAAATGGGAATATTCCTGGTAAGCCATTCAATCCCTTGTTCCAAACTGCTGTCGGATACGTGAATGTACATCTTTTCTTAGTTTTCTTCATGGTAGGGAAATAAAAACCATTATCTATCCAACACTGGAAATTTTTCAAAGAATCCGCTGGCACTAGTCTCTTTCCTTTAATTCGCATGGGAAAGTCCTTAAAGCAGAGATCATGAATAGAGAATGAACTAGACATGTCAATGACGGCATGACATACCCCTTCGCTTGGCATCTTAATGAGGTTGCCTGGCAAGAATACCCTATGATAGAAACCATAAGCATTAATTACTACAATTGCGTCTTCTCGATAATAGATACTCACCTTTACTTTTTTTGTGATGGTGTCTAAAAAAGCAATCTCTTCGTAGGCAAGATAGTAGTCTGTCGGGATTATAAGTTCTCCTTTGGGGAGGAACACTTTCGCAATAACAGGGATGACATGATTCAACTCATCCTCTACCCCAAAATCGTTACACAAGCAGGTATCTATCTTAACCCTCGGTTCCGTTGCAGAATTAAGAATAATCAAATCATCCGATTGAGAGTATGAGAGCTTCTCGAAAGAGCCTTTGTCAGGTATCCAACGATCAACAAAATATGCTAGGATGGTGCTGTCATCCAATAGTTCCATCTTGCCAACGCCATGCTTTCCATAATATGTCTGTGCCTCCATCATGTGAGTGATTCCGATGATGCACAGGAGGAGTATCGCTTTATTTATTCTTACGGTAAACATAATTACAATTGGGATATTTTTGTTGCATTTGATTCAACGAAATCCTCGTTGAAGGAAGACTTTGTATATAAGTATCGCACGGGTTCATAGGCGACCCACCATACGCTTTAGACCTATTGTAAGCATCTATTTCCAATGGACGACTGTTATTCATGCCTAACTTATTGTTTGTAACATCCACGGCATATATTATTTCTCCATTAAAGAACTGGAACGCGTGTTTGAGTTCATGTGATATTTGGATTATTCCCTTCCGAGAAGACAGGTCTCCTTGTATCGAAATATTTATAACATCCTTATTATCACATTTGCCACCATACCTCGTAAATCCATCTGTCTCTTGGTCAGAAAATAAGGCATTTGTTGTAACTTTATACAGAGTCTTCATATCCGCTCTCATTAGGGAGACTTCTGCCATTGCATTTTTATATTCTGTCAGTTTGATGTTCTCCTCATCCGACCTCTGCTGTTTGCTTTCAAGTCGATAAATTTGAATGTTTGTAAATTCTTCAAATCGTTGAATATGGATATTGCTTATGGAATCAAATTCCTTACCGTCTGGATCCACCAACTTTACTGGATTCCAAGCGCAGTAAGCATACGAACTCAACGAAGGATACTTGTCTGCCATCGGGTCTACGCTAAGCCAACCAGTCAGTAATTCAGAGTCATAGTACCTCGCTCCGAAGTATCCAAAGCCTGTTTCCTCGTCCCGTACGGTTGTATTAGTAGTAGAGAAGTCAGAGTATTCTGCAAAGCGCTCTCGCTGGGCTTTGCTGTCGGTAATGCCACAGGCGTTTCCTTCATCCGAGGAA
>JAZLIY010000033.1:0-15670 GCA_045617645.1 Bacteroidaceae bacterium
AAAGTCATCCAAATTGTCTGATTACGACTCAATAGACGGATTTTCCCCCTTCAGACGTGTAGATATACATGAATATAGCCGGCTGTCCGGCAAATCAACGAATCAATTTTTAGGTATGAGAGTTTAGCGGACAACAATAAATAGTTTTATATAAACACAACTCGTATGAAAAAACACTTGCATGTAATCCTTGCTGTATTAGCAGTCGTGCTTCCTACGGCCTTGAAGGCTCAGGACATTAAGGGATTGACTATCAGTTCAAGGATAGACAAAACGCATGTCTTTGCCTTTGACCTGCGCGAATCTCGCTCTGCCAAGGGTGGCATCTGGAACCTGAAGAAGGGCAAGTTTGTCACTCCGCAGAACTACTCGGAGGCGAAGAATGACACCATAGACGGCAAGCCCGTGGTGAAGCTTTACCGACAGGTTGTCCTGGGCAACCATCCACTCAATGGCTGGGAAACCTGGAAGCGGAAAGGCCGCCGGTGGGTTCGCATGGACGAGGCAACCGACGCCAAGAAGTAACGTGTATTACTCCTCGTCGGGTTGCTGACCGTCGTGCGCCTTCCAAGCACATTCGGTTATCTGCATGTCGGTGAAGACGGCCTTGAAGGATGATTCCTCGGGCGAGCAGGCATAGATGCCGAAACGTATCTGCCCCGTTGCCGCATACATGTGGCAGACACGCATCTGGCTCCACTCCTGTCCGTCGGCAGAACATTCGATGCAGAAGTCGTCCTCGCGACGGGAAAGGCGGTACCACATCTCCTTGACATCGGCAGGGATGGCCGTCGTTGCCCAATCGCTGTAGCCGTTGTTCGTGGCTACGCTACCCAGATGCTGGAACTGCTCGTTCTCATATTCGATGCTGCCCTTCAGCCAGTTGTCTGAATCGAGATACATCACCACGCCACATTGGTCGAAACGATGATGGCTCTCCTGGAAATTTGTCTTTACCACGAAACTGAAAAACGCCTGGCAGGTACTCACTTGCAAGACAGGTGCATTGTCGTTACGGAAATGATAGTAGGTGCGTTGCCAGAGATCTGTCTGCGGTTTTGTCACAATCTCTATCGTATCGCCCACGATGGCAAAGCTTTCCGGTTGGCGTGTCCACTGGAAATCTGCCAGATTGAGTGCCCCACCCTTTTCAAGCACGCTGGCCACCACGTCGGTTGAGTCATAAACAGGATCTGCCACTTCCGAAACCTTGTTGCTGTCCGTCTTGTTTGACGTACAAGAGATGACCGATGCCGCAAGCACCACATAAAAAATCTTCTTCATCGTAAAAATTTTCTAAAAATTTAACATCAAAAGTAGATGGGGAACGATAAAATTCCCTGTAATGGGTACAAAGATAGGAAATATTAACGGAAGAGACAATTATTTCCACAAAAAGAGTCAGAAGCTGACAGCTTGGCAGAAAGCTTCGTAGGAAAGTTCGAGGCGCGAGAGCTGGTAGGGCTTGAGCTGAAGGGAGAAGGTGCCCTTTACGTGTTCAAGGCCGAAATAGGCCTTCATGAGGCTGGCCAGGTTGAAGCTGAGCGTGTCTCCCCTGCGGATGAGGGAATAGGCGATGCGTTCGAGCCGGGGTACGTCGTGCTCGATATGGCGTAGCGAGGAAAAGAGGAGGTAGGATGCGGGCAACGTAGGGCAATCGAGCAGATAGGGCAACCAGGAAATGGCCTCACGAAGACCTGATGCACTGAAAAGGTGCATCAGGTCATCCACCTGCTTTATTTCAGGGAGCATGAGACGGAGGAACTTCTGCCTGTCAACACCGTGTTCCTGAATCCACGCGCTGAAATCAGCGAATGCCTGATCGTGGAGAGAGACGTCGCCCTGATGGAGACGCTGAATGAGTGCCTTGGTTGTGGTGACGAGAAACGCCTTGTTGTCGTGCCGGTTCAACCGGATATACAACGTCCAGAAGACCTCGGGTTCGACCTGTGGCATAATACGTTCGCCCAACATATAGCCGGCTGTGCGGAACAAGGAATGGGAAAGGGTTTCGAGGTAAGACGTGAGGCCGGTAAAATCGCTCGTTTTCACATAGGAAAGAAGCCTGGAAAAAAGGGCGGAATTGAAATGTCGCTCGGTTATCATGTCTTCGTTGTGAGCCTCTTGTCGGATTCGAACCAACGACCCCGAGATTACAAATCACGTGCTCTGGCCAACTGAGCTAAAGAGGCGGGTGGGAAAGCTTACTACATCGCGCCGCTACAACCAACTACCCTTGCTGCGATCAAGCCGTGGGGGATTCGAAGGGAGCTAGCCGTGCAGGACTTTCCCATAAGTGGCTGCAAAGGTACGCAAAGAATGCGGTTCTGCCAAATTTTAGATGAAGTTTTTTGAGATTCAGAGAATTTCCACGTTTCTCACATAATTATAATTTATTTTTTTCATACCTTTGCATGGTCGATATAAGAAACTATGGAAGAAAATCCATCGAACAATTACCTGATAAGGACCTTCGCCGGTGAGTATGGGCTGATCATCGGAGTAATGTGGTGCATTGCTTTCGCATGCTCGATGTACTCGTCGGACAACGTGCTGCTGGGGCACCTGGGCAACCTGGTGGCTCTGTTTTCCCTCTTCGTGGAGGTTAGGCAGCTGAAACTTTTCCAAATGAGAATCCTGCCTCTGAACGGTGTCAGGCGTTTCGGCATGGCTATGCAGATAAACTTCTGTGCCGTACTGCTGACCACTATGGGACAGTACATCTATTTCCGCTTCCTGGACAACGGACACATGATGAATTCGCTGACGAAACTGTTCAACATGCCCGAATACCAGGATATGCTGGGCAAGATGATGCCGGGAACAAGCTCGGAGGAACTGCTGAAGATGTTTTCCCAGATTTCCATCGGCGACCTGCTGACGAGCCTGATAACCCTCAACCTGTTCGCCGCCCTGGTGGTGTCGATGCTGGCGACCGCGTTCAGCAGCGTTCCTCAGGTGGACATGGCAAAGGAGGAAAAGGATAACGAAGAAGATAGAAACGAACAAGAGAGCGAATAAGAACATGGACATTTCTGTAATCGTACCCCTGTACAACGAGGATGAATCGCTGCCCGAACTGCACGAGTGGATAAAGCGCGTAATGGACGAGCACAACCTGAGCTACGAAATCATTTTCGTAAACGACGGCAGTACCGACCGCTCGTGGGAGGTGATAGAGGGCCTGAACAAGGAGAACCCGGACACCGTGCACGCCATAAAGTTCCGTCGCAACTACGGCAAAAGTCCTGCCCTGTACTGCGGCTTCGCCAAGGCAAAGGGTGACGTGGTAATAACGATGGATGCCGACCTGCAAGATTCTCCCGACGAGATTCCAGAACTTTTCCGCATGATAAAGGAGGACGGTTACGACCTGGTGAGCGGTTACAAGCAGAAACGTTACGACCCGCTGTCGAAGACCATCCCCACGAAACTGTTCAACGCTACGGCACGCCGAGTGAGCGGCATCCACAACCTGCACGATTTCAACTGCGGATTGAAGGCTTACCGCAACGAGGTGGTGAAGAACATCGAAGTGTACGGCGAGATGCATCGCTACATTCCCTACCTGGCCAAGAACGCAGGATTCGACAACATAGGCGAGAAGACGGTTCACCACCAGGCACGGAAGTTCGGAAAGTCGAAATTCATGGGGTTGAACCGCTTCGTAAACGGCTACCTGGATCTGCTCTCACTATGGTTCCTGGACAGCTTTGGCCTGAAACCGATGCACGTCTTCGGATTCGTGGGTACGCTGATGTTCATACTGGGCTTCATAGCCGTACTCATCGTGGGAGTGAGCAAGCTGTACTGCCTGTGCAACGCCATCCCGCATCCCCTGGTGACGAGCAGCCCCTACTTCTACATCGCCCTGACGATGATGATCCTGGGTACACAGCTCTTCGTGGCAGGATTCCTGGGCGAACTGATAAGCCGGAACGCTCCGGAAAGAAACGATTACCAGATAGAAAAGGAGATCTAAATGAAGGGAAGGCTGATTGCACTGGTTCTAATGACAATGATGCTGTGGCAGGGGTGCGACACAATCGACTGCACCCTGGAAAACACAGTTTCCTATACCTGCAATTTCTATTCCGAGGGTAAGAAAATAACCCTGAACGACGCACTCACCATAACGGCTTGCGGAACGGATTCCGTATTGCTGAACAATATGCAAGGGGCACAGAGCATCCAGTTGCCAATGAGCTACTGGAACGACGAGGACACCCTGGTAATGAACGTTACGGGCAACGAATACGCGCTGCACGACACACTCTTCATCGCCAAGACGAACACGCCGCACTACGAATCGCCCGACTGCCCTACAAACATGTTTCACGAGATAACAAGCGTGCGCTGTACGCATACGTTCCTGGATAGCATCACCATAACGCAAGCATTGGTAAACTATGACAAGGTCGAGAACATACAGATTCATTTTACTCCTGCTAAGTAGCCTGGTTGCCCTGACGGGAATGGCACAGACGCCGGAAGGAGAGGCCGCCGCCGTGACCGATACGGTGGAGGTGTCTGCGGATGACGTGACCGATGCCCTGGGCTTGAAGAAAAAGGAGGAAAAGGCACCGATCTTCAGCGGCGTGGCCGTTTCGGCGGACATGGTGGGCCTGTTCATGAAACTGATGGATGCGAAATACGCCAACATGGAGGTGGCGGGACGCTTGAACTTCAAGGAGAAGTACTTCCCTATCTGCGAGATGGGAATAGGCAGCTGCGACAAAGTGGGCGGTGACAACAACAATCACTTCAACACCACGGCTCCCTACTTCCGCGTGGGTATCGACTACAACATAAACGAGAAACTGAACGGCAACCGCTTCTTCATAGGATTGCGCTACGCCTTCAGCTCGTTCAACTATGACTTCAGCAACCCCGACTACTGCGACCCAGTATGGAAAAAAGCTGAACCACTGGATGTGAAGAGCGTGAACGACAAGATGCAATGGATAGAACTGGCCGTGGGCGTGGAAACGAAACTGTGGAGCATCGTGCGGCTGGGGTGGAGCCTGCGTTACAGGGGGCGTCTGAAACAAAGCGTACAGAAGATGGGCGAACCGTGGTACGTGCCGGGGTTCGGAAAGAACCAGGGCTTTGCATGGGGCGGTACGGTGAACCTGATTTTCGACGTGGGTAAAACGGCTAAAGAAAAGAAGAAAAAGTGAGCATACTGGAATATTGGCTTTTGGGCATCGCCCTGGCAATGGATTGCTTTACGGTAAGCATTGCCGTGGGAATAGAGGAGTGCCGCATCGTGCCCCTGAAAATGATGCTTATGGCACTGGCATTCGGCATCTTCCAGGGTGGCATGACATGGCTGGGATTCGTGGGCACTACCCTATTCAGTTCCTACATCCAATCCATCGACCACTGGATTGCCTTTGCGCTGCTGGTTTACCTGGGTGGAAACATGATATGGAGCTGTTTGCACAAGAAAGATGGCGAAGAGGTGACGTTGCTGACCTATGCCAACATTCCCACGATGGCCGTTGCCACCAGCATCGATGCGCTAGCCGTAGGCATCAGCTTCGCATGCCTGGGCAACATGACAAGCGGTGCAATACTATTGCCCATCTACATCATAGCCCTCTGCTCGCTGTTGTTCTCCATAGCAGGACTCGGCATCGGCATCTACATCGGAAAGAAGATTCATCTGCCAGTTGAGATAGTTGGTGGCATCATATTGATAATCATCGGTATTAAAATTCTTATAGAGCATCTCTCATAATGGAAAATACAAGTTTGAGAAAATGGCATCTGCCATTCCTAATCCTGCTGCTTGTAGGCACGGTGTTCATCATCGGCAAGCACCAGAAGAAGGAGATGCCTTTCCAGAAAGACGAGGGCGTTATCTTCGGAACGACCTATCACACAACCTATCAGTTCGACCGTGACTTGCACGACGAGATTATGGAAACATTGCAACAGGTGGACAATTCCCTGTCGATGTTCAACCAACAGAGTACGTTGAGCCGGATAAACGCCAACGAATCCTGCGATACTGACTCGTTGCTGGAAGAAGTGTTCATGCTGGCTCAGCACATAAGCGAGGAGACGAACGGGGCGTTCGACGTGACGGTGGCTCCGCTGGTTCACGCCTGGGGCTTCGGCTTCAAGCACGACGCACTACCCGACTCGGCTCAGGTGGACAGCCTTCGCCAACTGATCGGTTGGAAACACGTGTCACTCGAAAACCATCAGATAAAGAAAGATATTCCGGGCGTTGTGATGGATTTTAGTGCCATAGCCAAGGGATTCGGGAGCGACCAGGTGGCCAAACTGTTCCAGAAACACGGCATTCAGAACTACATGGTGGAGATAGGCGGAGAAGTGGTGACGGGAGGCACGAACCCGAAATACGAACTGTGGCGCATCGGCATCAACAAGCCGGAAACAGATTCCACGCTGATGGACAACAAGATAGAACAGGTAATACAAATGGATGACTGCGCGATGGCTACAAGCGGCAACTATCGCAATTTTTACTATAAGGACGGGCGTAGGATAGCACACACCATCGACCCACACACCGGTTACCCTGTTCAGCACAACATACTGAGCAGTACGGTAATAGCTCCCACCTGTGCCGAAGCGGACGGCTTCGCTACTTCTTTCATGGTACTGGGGTTGGAGAATGCACAGGAAATACTGAAAAACAACCCTCAGCTGAAAGCCTATTTCATCTACACAGACGAAAACGACGAATACCAAATATGGCACAGCCCTTCGTTGAAAAATAATTTAGCACAATAGAACGGAAAACGTTATGGAAATAAACTACATGTACAAACTGCTTACCAACATGCCTCTGTTGCAAGGTATTAACGGAATAGATCTGGCACGGCTAGAAAGCAAGGTGCAGATGGATTTCGTACACTACACAGAGAACAATGGCCTATTCATCAAACAGGAAGCCAAATGCCAGGATCTGATGTTTCTGGCCAGTGGGGAAATTTGCCGGCATTTCGAGCACCCCAGTAACCTGTTCCAGTACACAGAGTACATTTCTGCGCCGCACGTAATTGAGCCGGAATCACTTTTTGGGTTAAGGCCTCAATACAAGTCTTCGTACAAGGCGGCAAAAGAGTGTGATATTCTGACGATAAGGAAGGGCGACGTGATTCACACCCTGATGCTGAACGATGTATTCCGCATCAATTACCTGAACATGCTATCGGCAAACATTCACAAACTGAACATGCAGTTGATGCGATGCAAAAAGAGCGACACGAATACAAAAATCAAACAGTTCTTGAAAAACATTGCCGTTTCGCCCACGGGAGAGAAAACACTATGCATAAAGATGACGGTACTGGCCGACATGATAGACGAAACAAGGCTGAACGTGTCCAGGGCGCTGAACGAAATGGAAAGTGCCGGATTGGTGAGCCTGCATCGCAAGGAAATCATAATCACGGATCTGGACAGTTTGTAATTCAGTACACAAGGTCGTACATAGAAGAAAGAAAAGATGGACAAAAGCAAGGAACTGGATCAGCGTTACCTGAGAATGGCACGCATCTGGGGAGAAAACAGTTACTGCCAAAGGCGACAAGTGGGAGCACTTGTCGTAAAGGACAAAATGATCATCAGCGACGGATACAACGGAACTCCGTCGGGATTTGAGAATGTTTGCGAGGATGAGAACAACGTGACGAAACCCTATGTCCTGCATGCCGAGGCAAATGCCATCACCAAGATAGCACGAAGCGGAAACAACAGCGAAAACAGCACATTATACGTGACGGATTCTCCCTGCATCGAATGTTCGAAACTAATCATACAGGCCGGTATTAAACGTGTTGTTTACGGCCGTGAATACAGGTTGACAGACGGTGTTGACCTGCTGAAAAGAGCTGGAATAGAAGTTGTATTTATGCCCATTGAAGAAAAATAAGAAATGAAAATCAATAAACGCTTCGTACCCGTCCTGCTGGCCATTGCCGTGGTTGCCGGCGCATTTATAGGTTCATTCTATTCATCACGTTTTCCGGGTAAACGATTGAGCATTGCCTCTAACGGCAGCAACAAGCTGAATAATCTGCTGGAACTCATCAACAACAATTACGTGGACACCGTGAATATGGGTTCGATAATTGAAGATGCGATGCCACAGATTCTGAGCGAACTGGATCCTCACAGCAGTTACATAGGTGTACAGGATGCACAGGACGCAGAGGATGACCTGAAAGGTTCTTTCTCCGGTATCGGCGTAACCTTTATGATGGAGAAAGATACCGTGAACGTGATGTCCGTAATCAAGGGGGGACCTGCCGAAAAAGTTGGCGTACTGGCGGGCGACCGCATCGTAACGGCAAACGACTCTTCTCTCGTGGGAATGGACAGCGAGAAGGTGATGAAACGGCTGAAAGGTCCGAAAGATACAAAAGTCGTCCTGGGAATAAAAAGACACGGAGCGAAAGAGCTGCAAGACATAACGGTTGTCCGTGGCGACATTCCAGTAAGCAGCGTGGATGCCTCCTATATGATAACCGATAAGATTGCTTACCTGAAAATAAAGAAATTCGGCCAGCAGACCTACTCTGAAATGCTGATAGAACTGGCAAAACTGAGCGTACAGGGAATGGACGGCTTAATTGTTGACCTTAGGGGAAATACGGGCGGTTTTATGCACATCGCCATTCAGATGGTTAACGAATTTCTGCCCAAGAACCAACTGATTGTTTACACGGAAGGAAGAAAAAGCCCACGAGAGGATTTCCACAGCGATGGAAGAGGTTCTTTCCAAAACCTGCCAATTATCGTCCTGGTGGACGAAGGAAGTGCCAGCGCCAGCGAAATCTTTGCCGGAGCCATTCAGGACAATGACCGCGGTACGATCATCGGCAGAAGATCCTTCGGAAAAGGTTTGGTTCAACAGCCAATGACATTCGAAGACGGCAGTATGGTACGGCTGACGGTGGCTCGCTATTACACACCCAGCGGAAGATGCATTCAGAAACCTTACGAAAAGGGAAAGGGCGAAGAATACGAAATGGACTTGATGGCTCGCTACGAGAGAGGCGAATTCTTCTCGCAAGACAGCATTAAGCAAAAAGGCGAGAAATACAGAACAAGCATCGGACGTACGGTATATGGCGGAGGTGGCATAATGCCAGACATCTTCATTCCCGAAGATACGGCTAACATAACATCTTACTATAAAGAAGCTATTTACACGGGTCTTCTAAGGCAATTCGCCTTTGCCTATTCAGACACGAACCGTGAAAAGCTGAATGCGTTCAAGAGTACAAACCAACTGGCAAAATATCTGAAAAGTCAGAACTTGCTGGATAAATTTGCGGCCTTTGGCGAAGAACATTCCTTGAAATCCAGAAATCTGATGATGAAGAAAAGTCAATCCTTGTTTGAAAGGAATCTATACGGAAACATCATCTACAACATCAAAACGATGGAGGAATACATCGAGTTCATCAACGAATCGGATCCAACCGTAAAGAAAGCCATAGAGATAATAGAAAAAGGGGACTCACGCCCCCAAAGAATCGATTAAAAGAATACTTTTTTCCATCAACGTTTTTCCAGCAACACAACATTCTCCACGTGCTGTGTGTGCGGGAACATATCTACGGGTTGTATTGCCTTTACACAATATTGTGCATCCAGCAACTGTAAATCCCTGGCTTGCGTGGCAGGATTGCAACTAACATAGACAATGCGTCTGGGATCAGCATAAAGAATCGTATCGATAACATCCTGATGCATTCCGGCGCGTGGAGGGTCAGTAATAATGACATCCGGCCGCCCGTACTGCTCAATGAACTCCTTGTTCAGAATGTCTTTCATATCACCGGCAAAGAACATTGTATTCTCGATGCCGTTGATCTGACTATTTACCTTAGCGTCCTCGATGGCTTCGGGTACGTATTCGATGCCGATGACACAAGATGCCTGACGCGCCACGAAATTGGCAATCGTACCAGTGCCCGTATACAGGTCGTACACCAGTTCGTTACCGGTAAGACCTGCAAAATCTCGCGCTACCTTGTACAATGTATACGCCTGTTCTGTATTTGTCTGGTAGAAACTCTTAGGGCCAACCTTGAATTTCAATTCTTCCATTTGCAAATAGATGAAATCCGTTCCACTGTAACAGACAACCGGCAAATCGGAAAACGTATCGTTGAACTTCTGATTGTTGACATAGAGCAAACTGGTAACCTGTGGATAAGATTCCTTTATCCACGTCATCAAATCGAGTGCCTGACGCTTCTCATCATCAGTAAAAATGCAGAACTGAATCAACAACATCAACTCTTTCGTATTGCTCAGACGAATCATCATTCCCCTCAGCAAGCCGGTGTGCTCACGTTGACTATAAAATGTTAACGCATGCGCGTACGCATAATCGCGTATTCCATTTCTTAACTGGTTGTTTACCTCGTCCATCAAGTGACATGAATCGATAGGTAAAATCTTGTCGAAAGAGCCGGTTGTGTGAAAACCAACGGCTTCCAAATGCTCAAAAGTTTCACCCGATGCAATCTGTTCATTCGTCAACCAACGTTTATTGCAAAAGCCAAATTCCAGCTTATTACGATATTCACGGGTTTTCAAGGAACCCAAAATTGGGTTGCATTCCGGCAATTCAATTTTGCCGATTCTGGTAAGCGCGTCAATGACTTGTTTCTGTTTGTAACGAATCTGTTCTTCATACGGCAGACATTGCCATTTACACCCTCCACAAACACCAAAATGAGGGCAGAACGGTTCAGAACGCTTCTCACTATACTTGTGAAATTTCACAGCAACAGCTTCAGCATAGCTATGTTTCTTACGTTGGATTTTCAAATCAACAATGTCACCAGGAACAACGAATGGTACGAAAACAACCAAGTCATTAACCCTGGCAAGCGCCTTCCCCTCTGCTGCAACATCACTTATTTCAATGCCCTCTAAAATGGGCAATTCTTTCTTTTTTCTGGACATTACCTTCTATTACATTGATTATTTTGTGCAAAAGTAGTTATTTTATCTGATAAAATCGAACGTTTCCTTTGTATTATAGGAAAATAGGAGTAATTTTGTGCCCACGAAAAAAATAACGTTCAAAATAAGTTTTAAGTATGAGTCAAAAACGTGTTTACACCTTTGGTAACGGACAAGCCGAGGGTAATGCTCAAATGCGCGAAGCGCTTGGTGGAAAAGGTGCCAATTTGGCAGAAATGAACCTGATTGGAGTTCCAGTACCTCCAGGATTTACCATCACCACCGATACTTGCAACGAATACTACCAAGTAGGTCAAGAGAAAATTGTTGCATTACTGCAAGATGATGTTAATGCAGCTGTCAAACATATCGAGAATTTGATGAACAGTAAGTTCGGAGATGTCAAGAATCCTCTTCTGGTAAGCGTTCGCTCCGGTGCCCGTGCATCAATGCCCGGTATGATGGACACGATTTTGAACCTCGGCTTGAACGATGAAGTGGCCGAAGGTATGGTTGCAAAGACCAACAATCCTCACTTCGTTTACGATAGCTATCGCCGTTTCGTACAAATGTACGGCGATGTCGTACTGGGAATGAAACCCGTCAACAAGGAAGATATCGACCCGTTCGAGGCAATCATAGAAGACATCAAGAAAGAACAAGGTGTTGTCCTGGACAAGGATTTGTCTGTAGAAAGCCTGAAGAAACTGGTTGCCCTGTTCAAGGAAGCTATCAAGAAACAAACAGGCAGCGACTTCCCCAACGATCCTATGGAACAACTTTGGGGTGCCATCTGCGCCGTATTCCGCAGCTGGATGAACGAGCGTGCCATCCTCTACCGTAAGATGGAAGGAATACCCGACGAATGGGGTACGGCCGTCAGCGTTATGGCAATGGTGTTCGGTAACATGGGCGACACATCTGCAACAGGTGTTTGCTTCAGCCGCGATGCCGGTAATGGCGAGAACCTGTTCAACGGCGAATACCTGATAAACGCTCAGGGCGAAGACGTTGTTGCCGGTATCCGTACACCTCAGCAGATTACGAAGATCGGCAGTCAAAGATGGGCACAACGTGCCGGTATCAGCGAGGAAGAACGTGTTGCCAAATATCCTTCTATGGAAGAGGCCATGCCTGCTCTGTACGCTGAGCTGAATTCTTTACAGGATAAGCTGGAGAAGCATTACCACGATATGCAAGATATGGAATTTACCGTACAGGAAGGTAAACTATGGTTCTTGCAGACACGAAACGGAAAACGTACCGGTACGGCTATGGTGAAAATCGCGATGGATCTGGTACGCGAAGGTCTCATCGATGAAAAAACAGCCTTGCTTCGCTGCGAACCCCAGAAACTCGACGAACTTCTGCACCCAGTTTTTGACAAGGAAGCTCTAAAGAAGGCAAAAGTCATCACACAAGGACTTCCCGCATCTCCTGGTGCTGCTTGTGGACAAATCGTATTCCATGCTGATGATGCACAGGTATGGCATCAGGATGGCCACAAGGTTGTTATGGTACGTATCGAGACATCGCCAGAGGACCTCGCTGGTATGGACGCTGCTGAAGGTATCCTTACAGCACGTGGCGGCATGACTTCTCACGCTGCCGTTGTTGCTCGTGGTATGGGTAAATGCTGTGTATCAGGTGCTGGCGAAATCAATGTTGATTACAAGACTAAGACTGTAGAAATCGGTGGTATTGTTTACAAGGAAGGCGACTACATCTCTCTTAACGGTACAACAGGTCAGGTTTATGCAGGTGAAGTCAAGACTATCGACCCGGAACTTTCAGGTGACTTCAAGGCCCTCATGGATCTCTGTGACAAATACACAAAAATGGAAGTTCGCACAAATGCAGACACTCCTGCCGACGCTAAGAAAGCTCGTGATTTCGGTGCCAAGGGCATTGGTCTTACCCGCACAGAGCACATGTTCTTCGAAGGCGAGAAGATTAAGGCAATGCGTGAGATGATTCTTGCCGAGAACGTAGCCGATCGTGAACTCGCTCTTGCTAAGCTTCTCCCCTACCAGAAGGCAGATTTCTACGGCATTCTCAAGGCAATGGATGGACTTCAAGTCAATATCCGTCTCCTTGACCCACCTCTCAACGAGTTCGTCCCAAGCAAGGAAAACCCTGTTGGCCAGCAAGAGATGGCAGAACAAATGGGTGTAGATATTGAAGTTATCAAAAAACGTGCAGATGCTCTCGATGAAGCCAATCCAATGCTTGGCCACCGTGGATGTCGTCTTGGTGTTACTTACCCAGAAATCACAGCAATGCAAACTCGCGCAATCATTTCTGCAGCATGCGAGCTTAAGCTTGAGGGCTATGATCCACATCCCGAAATCATGGTTCCACTTGTTGGTATCCTCTATGAGCTCAAGCAGCAAAAGGAGATTATCAAGAGGGTCGCAGCTGAAGTATTTGAAGAATATGGCACAGAGATCAAGTTTGAGGTGGGTACAATGATTGAGATTCCACGTGCTTGTCTCACGGCTGACCGTATCGCAACTGAAGCTGAATACTTCTCATTCGGCACTAACGACCTTACCCAGATGACATTCGGTTACTCTCGTGACGATGTTGCTTCATTCGTTCCAGAATACCTCGAGAAAAAGATCCTCAAGGCAGATCCATTCGCAGTTCTCGACCAGAATGGTGTGGGACAACTCATCAAAATGGCTTGTGAAAAGGGCAACGCTGTTCGTCCAGGCATCCGCACAGGTATCTGTGGTGAACATGGTGGAGAACCATCTTCTGTTAAGTTCTGTGCTAAACTCGGTATGAAGTATGCTTCCTGCTCACCATTCCGTGTGCCCATCGCACGTTTGGCAGCCGCGCAGGGCGCTCTCGAACAGGAATAATTCGCAAAATTTATAAATCTCAAAAACGCAAATATCTGTTTCTTAGGCATTTGCGTTTTTTAGTGCCTTTTAAAAACGTGTTTTTAGTGTAAGACATTTTGATAAACTTATATGCTTGAATAACAGGTAGTTGTATTTTGCAAAAATACTATTCCGTGTGCCTATCGGACAATTTTCATCGAGTTTGTTTACCAATTTTTGCCCCTGTTAACCAAAAATCAAGTGCTGTTTTGTCGCTTATATTATATGAATACGCGCTATTGCGTACAATCATATAAATTATAAGTATGGCTACACTAAAAGCAGCAGTAAGAACAAAAAGAAAAGACGGTATGTATGTTGTGTACATACGCGTCACTCACAATCGACAGGTCAAGTACATCAGAACATCATGGATGGTCGATGACAAAGGATCGAGCAGAGACAGACAAAACATTATTGATCCGTTTGTTTCAGAGCAAACATCAAAGGTCATTGCTGGGTACTACAGTATGCTGAACAGATTGGACACACAGAACTGGACAGCAAAGGAAATCGTTGAGTTTATTCAGTATGGTAAGGATGGCATATCTTTCTCTAATTATGCTCGCAAACATATCGAAAAGATGATTGCAAGAGGACAGGAAAGAACCTCGCGTGATTATAGGTGGGCTTTATATAGTCTTGAAAAGTTTGCTGGTGAAGACGATGTTATGTTTTCTCAACTTACATATTCTTTTCTCTCAAGATGGATTGAATCTCTTTCCCAGACTTCAAGATCTAAGGAGAAATATCCAATCAATCTTCGACAGATTCATAAATCTGCCATGCTGGAGTTTAATGATGAAGACAGAGGTATTCTGCTAATCCACAATCCTTGGCTCAAAATAACAATTCCCAAAGGTGATACTTCAAACAAACGAGCGATAGCTCCTTTTTTGCTTCGTAAGTTCTTTGGCGTTGTACCTGATTTCAGCAGGTTTACACATCCACTTCAGGAACTGGGGCAGGATGTAGCTCTGATGAGCTTTTGTCTGTGCGGAATAAATAGTATAGATTTATTCTATGCGGAGAAGAGCCAGTATTACGATGGCATCCTTCATTACAATAGAAGAAAGACCTGTAAGTCAAGAAGCGACAATGCATACTTTGAGATAAGAGTACCACAGTTCATCATTCCAACTTTTGAGAAGTATCTGTCAAAGGACAAAGAATCACCATGGCTGTTCGATTTTCATGACCGTTTAAGTAATGCAGATTCCTTCAATGCCAATGTAAATGCTGGCATTAGTCAGATTTGCAAGAAAGTTTCACCAAACTTTCATGCAAGTTTATACTCTTTCCGTCATTCTTGGGCAACGGTAGCACAGAATGGGTGTGGGGCATCACTTAGTGAAATCGACTTTGCGCTCAATCACTCTACCAATAAAATGGCAAGGGTATATACCATGATTGATTATTCCCCTGCGTGGGAACTAAATGATAAAGTCATTGACTACATCTTCTTTAGCAACAAAGAACCAGGAAACACTGACGAGACAGAAGGTTCTTTCGAGAGAATGTCTAAATACAATCTGATAAGAGGAGAGTTGTTCATTGGTGGTAACTGTGTTTCTACAATAGAAGATACCGGATTTACTAATGTCGATCAAGTCATAACATTGCTTCTTACATCTTTACCAGACAACATACTACGTCCTGTAAAGGTTCAAGTAAAGATTAGTACTGGTGCGATAAATTCGCACGGTTATTAAAAATTATCAAATAAAGTGAGTTCTTTGACATTTTGGTTTTGAATGATTGAGTCCTTTGGCTTAGTGATGAGGTCTCTCAAATCCACTCTTTCGAGTGCCGAGATT
>JAZLIY010000034.1:0-20537 GCA_045617645.1 Bacteroidaceae bacterium
CCGATTTGTCGAAACGGGCAACGCCGAAAGCCCCACGATGATGTACATACTACATTATATATTATATGTGTATAATACACCCCAAGGGGCGTCCCCGTTGCTTTGTTCTTGACAGGTAGTTGAATTTGCGAGATTCTTGAAGCGTCAAAACCAAAGCGTCCAGAAAACGCCTTTTATGTATATGTGCCCACCCGCTTCATCCCCGAAAGGCTTTCGGCAAGGGTTTGGGCACTACAAAAATAACTAATTATCACGAACGTACAAAGAAATGGAACATTTTTTTTCAATATTTCTTTATACCTATCATGATTCAAGGGAAATAACGGTTAACATAACGAACTCCGCGATGTTGTCTTTAAAAGAATACGAGTTTTTTTGCTTGATTAAAATTGCCATAATATGGCTAAAAATCATAAAAAACTATTTTATCCTAAAAAACTTCCCATAAATTACACTCTTATCATAAAATAATTCCTATATTTACACATAAATTCATGTTTAACATAAAAAATGGCAAAGAGTAATACGATGATTAATGTGCTGGAAATTGTTATGGCATCGTCAGAAAAGAATGATGCCAACAAAAAAACAGCAATGATAAAGGAGGGAGCATTGCGCAAGATCTCCCCGAAGGTTTACACCACCAATATGGAAGACAGCGCAGAGACAATCGTGTCAAGAAACCTGTTCTACATATTGGGGCAGTTGTTTCCTCATGCCGTTATCAGCCACCGTTCAGCCTTTGAACTAAAGCCTACTGATACAGGAGAGATTTTCTTGACTTACAAATATTCAAGAAATGTTAAGCTCCCAGGTATAACTGTTCATCTTATGGAAGGACCTATGGGAACAGAGCACGACATGCCTTTTATCGAGAATCTGTATGTGTCAAGTAATGAAAGGCGTATGCTTGAAAACTTACAAAACGGACGAGCACGAAAGGGAGTTTCTAAGTGTATGTCTCGTGAAACCATAGAGGATCATTTAGAAAAGATGTTGCAGGTGAATGGCGAATCGGGCATCAACGCTTTCAGGGATAAGGCAAGAGAAGTTGCCTCTGAACTTGGTATGCAAAGCGAATTTGAAGTGCTGAGCAGTATCATTAGTGCACTGCTTACCACCAAGCCATCTACCACACTATCCTCCCCAAAAGCTGTAGCGCGAGCAAATGGTCAGCCATACGACGGAGAGAGAATACAACTTTTTGAAGTTCTGTTCAAAGCTTTGAGGAACGATGTCTTCCCACTTATTGACGAACCCAATCAGACAACATCTGAGTTCCGAAACTTTGCGTTCTTTGAGAGTTACTTCTCCAATTACATTGAAGGGACTGAATTTGAAATTGAAGAAGCAAGAGAGATTATCGAGACAGGACAGCCCATGCCTGCCCGAAATGCAGATTCGCATGATGTGCTCGGTACGTTCCAGATTGTGGCAAGCAGGCGCGAAATGCGAAGAACCCCCTCCAGTGCAGAGGAGCTAATAGATATTCTTCAGGAACGCCACCGCGTTATGATGGCTGCAAGGCCAGATCGTGACCCTGGCATGTTCAAGATGAAGAACAACCATGCAGGTGACACTCATTTTGTTGACTATACACTGGTAAGGGGTACGCTGATGAAGGGATTCGAATACTATCAGGCTTTGGAGTCGCCGTTTGCAAGAGCATTATTCATCTTATTCATGATTAGCGAAGTACATCCTTTCAACGATGGCAACGGACGTATTTCAAGAATCATGATGAATGCAGAATTGGTTCATGCCGACCAGGCAAAGATAATCATTCCTACCGTGTTCAGAGATGATTATCTCAATGCCCTTCGAAGACTGACAAGGAAAAGTGATCCTTCTGTGATTATTCGCGCCATATCACGTGTACATCAATTCAGTGCAAACATTACTGGTGACGATTTTGAAGCAACCAAAGACTATTTGGAGAAATGTTTTGCATTCAAGGATGGTGATGGCTACATTCTGAGATTTTGACTTCTTATCCTAAAAAACTTCCTAAAATCTCTTTAATTAACGCGCTTAAACGAAAAAACATCCTCATATCCCCAATTGTACATCCCCAAAAAGGGCGTCTTTTTTTCTCAGACCCCGGGGTTCGTGAGCAAATACCGTGGGGTTGCTGGTCACGAACCCAGGGGTTGCCGAGAAGGAACCATGGAGGGATTAAGTCATATTGCATAATGCTTTTTGCTGTAAATCACGCATATTGTAACAGCAAATATGGCGTATGGCTTGATTTTGATGTGACGCTTGGCAAAAATGCTGTTGACAAACAATTTGCGCGTGACGGCACACTTGATGGCTGTCACGCGCAATATAAAAACAATGATGTTATCGGCTTTAGGACAATAGTCGGACGTTGCTTATTTCCGATTGATGTAATCCACAATCCATGCGCCTACTTCCTTGGTGCCGTATTTGGCACCACCCTCAACCTGTATCTCCGGTGTGCGGACGTTTTGGTCGAGACTGGCATTTACGGCTTCGCGGATGAGTTTGCCTTCTTCTTTCAGACCGAAATATTCATACAGCATGGCTACGCTGAGGATTTGTGCCAATGGGTTGGCAATGTTCAGTCCCTTGCCCTGAGGCCATGAGCCGTGGATGGGTTCGAATACGGGGGTGTGCTCGCCTGTGGAGGCACTTGGCAACAAGCCCATAGAGCCGGTGATGCAAGAACCTTCGTCCGTCAGGATGTCGCCAAAGGTGTTTTCCGTCACCATTACATCGAAGAACTTGGGTTCCTGAATCATACGCATGGCGGCATTATCCACATACATGAAATCGGTCTTTACATCGGGGTATTCCACCATGATGTCCTGGGCCACCTTGCGCCACAAACGTGATGAGGCCAGTACGTTTGCCTTGTCCACAACCGTGAGGTGCTTGCGGCGTTGACGGGCGTACTGATAAGCCACACGCAGGATGCGTTCCACTTCGGGACGACTATAGAAGTTCGTATCGTAGGCTTCTTCCGTGCCCTCTTTCTTTTCTCCGAAATACATGCCGCCGGTCAATTCGCGTATGCAGATAAAGTCTGCCCCACGTACCAGTTCGTCTTTCAGGGGAGATTTGTGTATCAGGCAGTCGAATGTCTCTACAGGACGAATATTGGCAAAGAGTCCCAGTTTCTTGCGCATAGCCAATAAACCCTGCTCTGGCCGAACCTTGGCCGTAGGATTGTTGTCGAATCTGGGATCCCCTACGCTGGCAAAGAGTACGGCATCCGCTTCCATACACGTCTGGAACGTATCTTCGGGGAAGGGATCTCCCACTTCGTCTATGGCATGTGCCCCGCACAGGGCTTCCTTGTAGCTTACTTCGTGTCCGAACTTGGCGGCAATGGCGTTGCATACGGCCACGCCCTGTTCCATGATTTCTGGTCCGATGCCGTCACCGGCCAGTACTGCAATCTTCAGTTTCATAGTTTTCTTCTATTATGTTCAACATTTTTATGGTTGCCTTGATGGCCGCTTCCGTCTGGTCGGCATCCAGGGCATGTGTTCGGTAAGTCTTTCCCTCGAATTCCCATTCAATGGTTGTCTGTACCAAGGCATCGGTACGTCCGCCTGGGGGTATGCTGACGTTGTAGTTGGCCAGCCAGGGGAACTTACGTCCCAGCTTGTCTTTGTAGATATGGCGTATGCAACGTACGAAGGCATCGAACTGACCATCGCCCGTGGCATTTTCCTCGTAGATGGTGCCGTTTACATCCAGCCGCACGCTGGCATTCGGCTTGAGCCCGTAGGCCGTAGCCACCATATAGCTTTGCAGGATAACCTTCTCCTCGATGTTCGTGTGTTTCAGTACATCGCTCACGATGTAGGGCAGGTCATCCTGCGTTACCAGTTCCTTCTTGTCGCCCAGCTCTATGATGCGCTGTGTCACTTTCCGCATGGATTCTTCGCTCAGTTCCAGCCCCAGCTCCTCCAGATTCCTGCGTATGTTTGCCTTGCCGCTGGCCTTTCCCAGGGCGTATTCGCGCTTCCTGCCGAAACGTTCCGGCAACAGGTCGTTGCAGTATAGGTTGTTCTTGCTGTCTCCGTCGGCATGTACTCCAGCTACCTGAGTGAACACGCTGCTGCCCACGATGGGCTTGTTTGGCGGAATGGCAATGCCGCTGTAACTCTCCACCAGGTGGCTTACATCGTTCAGTCGGCTCTCGTTGATGTGTGTCAAGGCGGAAAAATGGTCTTTCAGTACTGCCTGCACACTGGCCAGTGGGGCATTTCCCGCCCGTTCGCCCAGTCCGTTTACTGCCGTATGCACTCCCATGACACCTCCTAGAAGTGCAGCCGATACGTTGCTCACGGCCAGGTCGTAGTCGTTGTGTGCATGGAAGTCGAAATGAACATCCGGGTAACGGCTTACCATCGTGCGCATGTATTTCTCCACTAGCAACGGGTTCAGTATGCCCAGAGTGTCCGGCAACATGAAACGGCGTATCTGGGCATCACGTAACCCATCCATCAGAAGGAATACATATTCCGGAGAATCTTTCATACCGTTGCTCCAGTCTTCCAGATACAGGTTTACTTCCATACCCCTCTCGTGGGCCATCTTCACATGTTGCTGAATGTCGTTCAGGTGTTCCTCTGGCGATTTCCTCAGTTGCTGGGTGCAATGGCGCAGGGAGCCCTTGGCCAGCAGGTTCAGCACGTGTCCTCCAGCCTCGGTAATCCAGTCGATGGACCTGCCACCGTCCACGAATCCCAGTACTTCCACGCAATCCAGCTTGTCTGCCTGTTTTGCCCAACGGCAGATGCTCTTGGCTGCTTCCATCTCGCCGTCTGAGACGCGAGCTGAGGCTACTTCTATGCGGTCCACGTTCACGTCCTGCAGCAGAGCCTTGGCTATCATCAGTTTCTCGTGAGGCATAAAGGACACACCGCTCGTCTGTTCACCGTCGCGCAGTGTTGTGTCCATTATTTCCACACACTTGTTCGATTCATAAGTCATAATGCGTCATGCATTAAAAGTAGTTCTTGGCCACTGCCCTTGCCTTGTGCAGATCTGCTACGGTATTCATATCTTCGTCCACATGACAAAGGTCGGCCAGCGCGTAGATGTCGGCCCCTTCGTCTGTCACCTGGTGCGGCAAGGTCTGGAAAAACAGGTTGCGGGCATCCGTCACCCTGACGGCCCCCTGTGCATATTCTCCGTCCTGTCCGTCCAGCTCCCGTTCCACGTATCGGCACAGAGCCAGGGCAAACTCCTCTATTTGTTCTTCTTTTCCCAATCCAGTATCTTGTCTTTGTTTTCCAATAGGAAATCAATGTCATCGTAGGCGTTCATCAGGCAGTACTTCTTGTACCCGTTAATGTCGAACGTCTCGCAGTGTCCCGTGGCCATGTTCGTTGCCGTCTGGTTCGGTACGTCCACCTTCACCTCCGTTTGAGGGTCTTGGGCTATTGAGTCGAACAGTTCCTGCTGGAACGTACGGCTCACGATGACAGGCAGTACGAAACAGTTCAGCAGGTTATTGCGGTGTATGTCGGCAAAGCTGCTCGATATGACCACCCTGACGCCATATCCGGCAATTGCCCATGCTGCGTGTTCACGACTGGAACCAGAGCCCCAGTTTTGTCCGCCCACGATAATCTCGTGTACCCCTTTTCTGGGAGCCTCGCTGAATTCAGGTTTGTTCATTACGAAGTCCTTTTCTGCCTGTCCGTTGGCATCGAAGCGCAAATCGTGCATGAAGGCATCACCAAAGAACTTCGGGTCGCGCGTAGTGGATGCCATATATCGGGCCGGAATGATCAGGTCCGTATTGCAATTGTCAATCTGAATAGGAATACAGGTTGACTGTATGATGTCGAATTTTTGTTTTGCCATATTGACTATATTTTACGTGGGTCAGTAATTTTACCCGTCAGGGCAGAGGCAGCCACGGTGAGGGGGCTTGCCAATACAGTGCGGGCGCCGGGTCCCTGGCGACCCACGAAGTTACGGTTGCTTGTACTGATAGCCAGTTTGCCGGCCGGAACTTTGTCGGGGTTCATGGCCAGACAGGCCGAGCAGCTGGGCAGACGCAGTTCGAAACCTGCTTCTTCCAGGATTTTGTCGATACCCTCATCGATGATCTGCTGACGAACCAACCAACTGCCAGGCACCAGCCAGGCGACCACCTCCGGGTGTTTCTTCTTGCCCTTCACTACCGAGGCAAAGGCACGGAAATCCTCGATGCGACCGTTCGTACATGCTCCCAGGAACACATAGTCCACAGGATGTCCCTCTAGTCGTTCACCCGGTTTGAACTGCATATATTTCAGTTGGTTCAGGAAACCGTTTCTATCTTCCTGGGACACCTCTTCCAGAGTCGGAATCCTGGCATCTATGGCAATGCCTGCTCCCGGATTCGTTCCATAAGTGACACGTGGTACGATATCCTCGGCACGGTAGGTTACCTCTTTGTCGAAGACGGCGTCATCGTCGCTTTTCAGTTTCTTCCATTCCTCTACGGCCTTGTCCCAGTCTTCTCCCTTCGGAGCGTACTCGCGTCCTTTCAGGTAGGCAAAGGTCGTTTCGTCCGGAGCGATGATGCCCGCACGCGATCCCATCTCTATTGACAGGTTCGACAACGTCAGCCTCCCTTCCATCGACAGGTTGCGGATGGTGCTGCCTGCATATTCCACTACATAGCCCGTGGCACCACTCGTCGTCATCTGAGCCATGATGTACAGGGCTATGTCCTTTGCCGTAACGCCCGGTTGTAGTTCACCCTCTATGTTGATGCGCATACTCTTTGGCTTCGCTTGCAAGATGCATTGTGAGGCCAAAACCTCGGCTACTTCGCTCGTACCGATACCCATGGCCAGGGCTCCCAGGGCTCCGTGGGTGCTGGTATGTGAGTCGCCGCATACAATGGTCATTCCTGGTAGCGATAGACCTTTCTCGGGCCCTACCACGTGTATGATGCCGTTGTCGCGCGTCCCCATGGCAAAGTGTGTAATACCGAACTCCCGGCAGTTCTGTGCCATCGTTTCTACCTGCTTGCGTCCCACAGGATCGTTGATTACCTCCTGTTGGTCGCTTGGCGTGTTATGGTCGGGCATGGCATAGACCAGTTCCGGCCTGAATGCCTTTATCCCTTTGTCTCTTAATGTGTCGAAAGCCTGAGGCGAAGTTACCTCATGGCAATACAGGCGGTCGATGTACAGTTGTGTTGGTCCGTCCTTCACGTCCTGCACCACATGCCTGTCCCAGATCTTATCAAAAAGTGTATTCATTGTTTTAATTTTTCCTTATCCAATACCAGTTTCTTCTCGAAGAATGTTACCTTTGTGGCGATGCTGTCGTACAGCTGCTCCATGGCAAAGACTTTACGGTTCTGCTCGTGATACAGTGGATCCTTCTTGTAATGAGGCTTTTCCATCAGCTCGTCCCTCACGGCCCTGGCAGCCTCCAGTTCCGGACCGATGGGCTTCAGTTCTTCTCGTGCCGAGATCAGTTCCACACTGTCCAGCAACAGGATGCCTGCTCCTCTTGCCTGAATGGCCTTGGGGTACAGCGTTCTCATATTTTGGATGGAATCCCGTGCGGCAGCATAGTCCTTTTTCTCCATGGCCGCCCTTGCCTTGTCCAGCATATTGCTGGCCAGTGTCTCATCGTCCGGTCCAGAAGCACAGGCCCCCAACCACATAGCTGCCAAAGCAGCCCAAACCATTTTCTTGTTCATTGTCATTTGTCGTGAAATATTATTATTTCCGCACACGCTGAAATAGTGCGCACGCAAAAGTAACATTTTTGTTTTATATATCGTGTCAAAAAGGCCGAAAAACGCCGTTTCTGATATAAAAATGATGCATTATGTAAAAAGAAACCGTTAAAATCGTAATTTCCACAAGGGAAAGAGTAGGGCAAAACGAACCCTAGCCGGACAGAATCCATCCTGTTCGATTGAATGATATTTACAATATAAGTAAGTGGGTAAGGATGGTTCCTTTTAATAGCCTTGAACAATCGTAGAGCGAAAATCAAAGCAAAGTTTGCGGAAAAACATTTATTTTTCTTATCTTTGGTCTGTCGGTCGAAGATACTTCCGCTCGGCAATGAAAAAAAAACTCGTTTTCTTTGTCATTGCTCTCGCTTATTCGTATCTTTGCAGGTGCAAAGGATAAAAAACTATGGCAACAACATCAACGCTGCAACCCGAAATGAATCAAATGCTCGTCACGTTTGATGACGTTAGTGTAATGCAACAGGTAAGGAAAGCTCTTACACTCATGCGAGGCGTAAAATCGGTGACCTTGCCACGCAAGAAACGTATGTGTGGATTGGACCGTGCTTTGAAGGATGTTGAAGAAGGTCGTGTCTATAGAGCTGATAGCGTAGAGGATATGTTCAAGCAAATCTTGGGCGACGACTATGTACAGCATTGAATATACAGGAGCGTTTCGCAAGGATGTTAAACTCTGCGCTAAACGGGGATTGGATATTCAGCTACTTCAGAACGTCATTGCCATCCTTGCCCGCGACGGAAGGCTACCTTTAGAATATCGACCACACATTCTTAGTGGTAAGTACGCTGGCATTTGAGAATGTCATATCAAAGGAGATTGGCTCATGACTTGGCGCCAATACGATGATCGTCTTGAACTTCTGATGCTCAATACGGGTTCCCACTCCGATTTGTTTTAAATGCCATAGGTCGTTCCTGTTTTTTTATGAGGGAACGATTCACCCTGACGTATTTTCTCCTCTTTAAAAAACTTCATATCGGCCTCTTTTTTCGGAAAAAGAACGTGCAGATATAATAAAAAGGCTTTTCGTGCGTTATTATTATCGTGAGCGCGCGTAAAATTATATTGTTTTTGCTGACTATCAGTTTTGTCGTACTGGTGAGTCCGGTGGCTGCCACTCCTATGGGGAATGGGGACGAGGAACCCGTGGACACCACAAAGGTACAGGACAAGAAGGCACGGTTTGGCGTGAAAAAAACGACTGTGGAGGGACAAGAGGATTTGAAAGAGAAGACAGCAGACCTGCGCGACCCTGACAACGTGGAGACAACGGTAACCTATGATGAAAAGGACAACACCTACACCATCGGTACTTCGCTTGGCACCAAGGAGTCGGCGGCAAAGAAAGCGAACGATAGGAAGGCTGCCTCGCGCAAGGAAAGCAAAGGACAACAGTCCAAGGATGACAACTCAAAGTCAACAGCCAAAAAACTGATGTCTAAGGTCAAGGGACAGACGTCAACGACCGGCAGTCAGCCATCGACTCCAGTGGGGACGGGGCTTACCGGACAGAATGGATTCACCTTGGGAACCGCTACCAGCTACCTGAGTACTCCCATCTTAATGACTCCGGAGGAGTATCAGAAATGGAGTCTGAAACAGAGCATGAGTCGGTACTACAGGCAGAAAAATGCTGAGGTATATGATGCGGGAGGTAAGAACAAGTTCGATTTTATGGATATGAACTTCGACTTGGGACCCGCAGAGAAGATTTTTGGCCCTGGTGGCGTCCAGATAAAGACACAGGGTAGTGCGGAACTGAAGATGGGGGGCAACCTGAAGAAGGTGGACAATCCGGCCTTGGCTGCCAGCAGAAGAAAGACCTTCGGCTTCGACTTCGACGAGAAAATTAACCTGAGCCTGAATGGTAAGGTGGGCGACAAGATAGACATGGACTTGAACTACAACACCGAGGCAACCTTCGACTTCGACTCGCAGAACCTGAAACTGAAATACGATGGCAAGGAGGATGAGATAGTGAAACTGGTGGAGGCCGGCAACATTTCCTTCCCCAGCAACGTGAAGCTGGTACCGGGCGTGAGCGCCCTGTTCGGGTTGCGTACCGACCTGCAATTCGGAAAGCTGAAAATCCAGACGGCGGTGAGCCAAAAGAAGAGTGCTACGACGAGCGTGAGCAGCAAAGGTGGAAGCCAGACGAACAATTTCGAGTTCAGCGCCACGAACTACGAAGAGAACAAGCACTTCTTCCTGTCCCATTTCTTCCGTGAGCAGTTTGACAAGAACATGAAGACGCTGCCCACCATAGCCAGTGGCATTACCGTGAAGAGGGTGGAAATCTGGGTAACGAACAAGAGCGCCAAGACGGAGAACAACCGCAATATCATAGCCCTGGCAGACCTGGGTGAGAGCAAGTATATCAGCAACGATCTATGGAGACCCACAGGGGTGAACGTGCCCAGTAACCGTAGTAACTCGGAATACGAGACGCTGGTGAATGATTTCTCGGGAGCACGCGACATCAGTCAGGCCACGACCATCCTGGACGGCATAAGCGGTTTCGTGGGGGCTGTGGATTACGAGAAATTGCAAAACGCGCGATTGCTGACCAGTAGTGAATACAGCCTGAATGAGAGTCTGGGATACGTGAGCCTGAACAGTACCCTACAGACGGATGACGTGCTGGCTGTGGCATACGAATATACGTATGGCGGTGTGACCTATCAGGTGGGTGAGTTCGCCACCGACCTGAGCAACAATACACAGGCACTTTTCGTGAAGTTGCTGAAAGGTACGACGGGCAGTCCGAAACTGCCCATCTGGCGACTGATGATGAAGAACATCTACTATCTGGGATCTTCCTCGGTACAGAAGGAAAAATTCCGTCTCGACATCAAATACCAGAGCGATTCTACGGGCGTCTATTTGACCTATCTTCCGGAGGAAAAGCTGAAAAACACGACTCTGCTGAAAGCCATGAACCTGGATCGACTGGATGCCAACAACAACACGAACAGCAACGGCCAGTTCGACTATGTGGAGGGTTATACCATGCAGAAGGGCCGTATCGTGTTCCCCGTGACGGAGCCGTTCGGTCAGCATCTGAGGGAGTGGATAGGGGACAAGGCCTTGGCCGACAAGTACTGTTTCCCGGAACTGTATGACAGTACAAAGACCGTGGCCAAGCAGATTGCCGAGCACGACAAGTTCCTGCTGACGGGCCAGTACAAAGGTACCAGTGGCAGCGAGATAGACCTAGGCGTGACGAACATAGCACCGGGCTCCGTTATCGTGACGGCCGGAGGGGTAACCTTGACGGAGAACACGGACTATACGGTGGATTACAGCATGGGACGCGTCATTATCACCAACCAGAGCCTGATAGATGCCGGAACGAACATAGATGCCAGCGTGGAGAGTAACGAGAACTACGGTATGCTGAGAAAGACCATGTTGGGCGTGAACATGGACTATGAGTTGAACAAGAACCTGACATTCGGTGGTACGGTGATGTTCCTGAACGAGCAACCTTTGACCACAAAGGTGAATATGGGCAGCGAGCCGTTGAAGAATACGCTTTTGGGCGGTCATATCAGCTGGAAAAAGGAATCGCAATGGCTCACGAACGTGCTGGACAAACTGCCCTTGATACAGTGTACGCAACCTAGTTACATCAACTTCGATGCCGAGATTGCCCAGCTGATGGCCGGAATGAACAAACGCATACAGGGTGGGGCCTCCTATCTGGATGATTTCGAGAACAGCAGTCAGAAGACCAGCCTGTCGCAACCGACTTACTGGACGATGTGCTCCACGCCGAGCATGTTTGCTGAGAGCCGTTTGACGGGGGATGTGCGCTATGGTTACAATCGCGCCCTGATGGCTTGGTACTATGTGGATCCCATCTTCACCCGACGGAGCAGTACCCTGACACCCGGCCACATAAAGAGCGATCTGGAACAGTTGTCGAACCACTATGTGCGCGAGATATATGAAAGGGAATTGTATCCGCAGAAGTCACAGAACAGTTACACCACGGCTGCCAGTATGAGCGTACTGAATCTGGCGTTCTATCCCACGGAACGTGGTCCCTACAACCTGACGACAGATGTAGAGAAGGGGACGGGTAAACTGAAAGACCCGAAGAGCAAATGGGGCGGTCTGATGCGCAAGATGGATAACACGGACTTTGAGGCGCAGAACATCGAGTACATAGAATTCTGGATGATGGATCCGTTCATCTACAAACACGATGTACCTGGAGATCATGGGGGCGATTTGTACTTCAATTTGGGAGAGATTAGCGAGGATATCCTGAAGGACGGAAAGAAATACTTCGAGAGCGGTATGCCCGTGGATGGTAACAGTCAGTATTTCACGGAGACGGTATGGGGACGGGTACCGAACACCACAAGCGTGACCTATGGCTTCAACAACGAGAAGGGTTCGCGGGAGCGTCAGGATGTCGGTTTGAACGGATTGACGGACGAGGAGGAAAGGACTTTCGGCACCTATCAGAACTTCTTGCAGGAAATGAGGACGAAGGTGGATGCAGCTGTCTTCGACAGCCTCCAGAACGATCCTGCCAACGATAACTACCATTATTACCGTGGTACGGACTTCGACAAGTTGAAGACCAGCATCCTGGATCGCTACAAACGCATCAACATGCCGCAGGGCAACAGTGCGGACAGCGATACTAATCCCGAGAGCTATGAGACGGCGTGGAAGAGCACACCCGATTTGGAAGACATCAATCAGGACTTTACCCTGAATGAGTACGAGAAATACTATCAGTACCGGGTGAGCATACGTCCCGAGGATATGGTGGTGGGGCGGAACCACATCGTGGACAAGCGCGAATATACCGCAACTCTGAGAAACGGCAACAAGGAACGCTGTACGTGGTATCTGTTCCGTGTACCCTTGAAAGCCTACGAGTCCAAGGTAGGAGGCATCAACGACTTCACCAGTATCCGCTTTATGCGTATGTTCATGACGGGATTTCAGGAGGAGGTCATCCTGCGTCTGGCAACTCTGGACTTGGTACATGGGGAATGGCGTAACTATGAGCAGGCACTCTACAGCGGAGAGGCTCCCGCCACCAGTGGCATGATGACCGTGGCTACCGTGAACATTGAAGAGAACAACGACAAATTGCCTGTTAACTACGTCTTGCCTCCGGGTGTAAGCCCCATTACAGATCCATCTCAGACCCAGTTGGTGGAAAGTAATGAACAGGCTATGGCCATGACGGCAACGAATCTGGCCCCTGGCGATGCCCGTGCCGTGTATAAGAATTGCTCCTTCGATATGCGTCGCTACAAGCATTTGCAGATGTTCGTACATGCCAATGCCCTGGCGGAGAACATCACGGAGACGGCAGACGGGGAAACGAGTGTGTTCGTACGCTTGGGTTCCGACTACAAGAGTAATTTCTATGAATACGAAGTGCCCCTGCAACTGACACCGGCGGGCACCTACGACCGATATTCGCCAAGCGACTGCCGTACGGTATGGCCTATGGAGAACATGGTGGACATCGATCTGGATATACTGACGTCTTTGAAGAAAGCACGCAACACGCGCAACAGCCTGGGACTGGCTTCCTTCAACCGTTTGTACAGCGAATACGATGACAATCATCCCAGCAACCGCGTCTCCATTATGGGTAATCCTACCTTGGGAGAGGTAAAGACCATTATGGTGGGTGTACGCAACAACGGCCGTACGGTAAAGAGCGTGGAGGTGTGGGTCAACGAGCTCCGTTTGCAGGAGTTCACCAACGATGGTGGATGGGCGGCACAGGGAAGCCTGAACATACAGGCCAGCGACCTGGGAAGTGTGAACATGGCTGGTCACATGGAGACGGCCGGGTTCGGAGGTATCGAGCAGAGCGTAACCTCGCGTTCCAACGAAGACAGTTACGAATATGCTGTAACCACTAACGTGGATCTGGGACACATCCTGCCGGAAAAGGCCAAGGTGACAGCTCCGCTATATTTCAGTTACAACAAGGAGACGGTGAAGCCCGAGTACAATCCTTTCGATACGGACATGAAGTTGGACGATGCCCTGGATGCCTTGGCCACCAAAAGCGAAAAGGATTCACTTACCTCACTCACCACCCACGAAGAGATGAGCCGTAATCTGTCGCTTAGTGGCATAAAGGTGAATGTGGTAACGAAGAAGCATCCTATGCCCTACGACCCTGCCAACTTTACGTTCCATTATAGTCGTTCGTACCGTAATACGGAGGGCGAAACGACCGTTTACGAGAACGAGCGTACGTGGAAGGGAGGCATGAACTACTCGTGGAGCCCGAACTGGAAGCCGTTGGAACCGTTCAAGGACATGAAGACTAAAAGCAAGTGGCTGGATCTGGTCAAGGAACAGAACATTAGCCTTGCACCCCAGAGTCTGACCTTTAACACCGAGCTGAACCGCAACTACTACGAATTGCAGGAACGCGATATGGACAACTTGCAGGAACCTGGAGCTCTGCCGGTGAATTTCAGCCAGAGCTATCTGTGGAACCGCGACTTCCAATTGCGCTGGGATTTGTTCAAGGCATTACATTTCCAGTTCCAGAGCGGAACGAGGGCCGAGGTGGAGGAGCCTTACATGCAGGTGAACAAAGACCTGTATCCCGACCAGTATCAGGCGTGGAAGGATTCCGTGAAGATGAGCCTTCGCCATTTCGGTCGTCCGCTCGATTATACGCAGAACGCACAGTTCAGCTATAAACTACCCATCAACAAGATTCCTTGCTTCGACTGGATCAATGCCGATGCCACCTACGATGGACAGTACAGTTGGAAGAGGGGCTCCGAACTGGAAGACGGCAGTACGTTGGGCCATACCGTCAACACCCAGCGCAGCGTGAACCTGAGTGGAAAGTTCAGTCTGGATATGCTCTACAACCACGTGCCGTTCCTCAAGGAGGCCAACAAGCGGTTCTCTGCCGGAAAGGCACGTAACGAGGCCAACAAGAAGAAGGAAGAGAAGAAAAAAGCCGAAGAGGAGAAGAAGAAAGCGAAGGACGTGAGCGCAGAAGCTCGTCAGAAAGCCGTTGAGGAAAGCCGTAAGACCGGTGTTCCCGTGGATTCCATCCTGGCACGTCAGGATCAGCGTCAGGGTAATCAGAATGGCATTAGTCAGAAAAAGGTAGAGGAGAAGAAGAACAAGGGCTTTGCCCAGGAGGTCACCCTCTATCCGGATTCCGTCCTCACCATAGAACACGGGCAGAAAAGCAAGCGCCTCATGGTTACGGCACGCGACAGCTCGGGACACCAGATGAAGATCAAATACAAGAAGGTCGATGACAATACCATAAAGATTACGCGCGCGCCCGAGGATACCACACGTATCCGCCTCAACGTGGTGGCTCTGCCCAAACTGGAGGATGAGAAGTGGTACACCATGGCACAGGCAGGTGCCCGCTTCCTGATGATGTTCCGTAATGCCAGCATCAGTTACCGCAACACCTACAACCTGGCATTGCCTGGCTTCATGGTAGAGAGTGGAGATGTCTTTGGTCAGAACCATGCATCGGGTGTCATGAGCCCCGGTATGGACTTTGGCTTCGGACTCGTAGGTGACGACTATATCGACAAGGCCCGACGAAACGGATGGCTCCTGTGTGCCGACAGCGTAGCCACACCTGCCACATCGGCACGGGCCGAGGACGTACAGATGAAGGTAGCATTGGAACCTTTCACAGACCTCCATATCGACCTGAACCTGAGCCGTACCGTAAACAAGAACAAGAGCATACAATATATGTATCAGGGTAGTCCCACGACCGAAAGCGGTTCCTTCAACATGACCACCCTCAGCCTGAAGACAGCCTTTGGCAGCAGAGGAACAGCTCGCAATGGATATTTCGACAAGCATTTCCAGGATTTCCAGCATTATCTGGACATCTTCCAGGGACGTGTCGAGGATCGTTACCGGGGTATACGCTATCCTCAGGGTACGGGCTATCAGGGAGAGTTCAAGCCCGAGAACGGTACGGTGGACAAGTACAGCAGCGATGTGATGATACCCGCCTTCCTGGCAGCCTACACGGGTGGCAATCCCCACACCAGCCGCATGGAAATCTTCCCTGCATTGACCAAGGCTCTCCCCAACTGGACCGTAGCCTACAAGGGACTCTCCACCTTGCCATGGATACGCGACCACTTCAAGAGCGTACAGCTCTCGCACGCCTATAAGAGCATCTATGCCGTGGGCAGTTACAACTCGTTCAGCTCCTGGATCCAGGCCATGACGGGTTCCGATCTGGGCTTTGTGGAGAACACCACAACGGGGACCTACGTTCCCAGTTCCATGTACGACATCAGCACGGTCAGCTTGAACGAGAGTTTTGCCCCCCTCATGGGACTCAGCTTCACCTTCTTCAACGATATGACGCTGAAACTGGAATACCGTACGACGAGAGTTATAGCCCTCAGCATGACCAGCGCCCAGCTCAACGAAACAGGTTCCAAGGACATCGTCCTCGGTTGGGGCTATAAGATTGCCGACTTCCGCCTCGGTTCCCTCACGGGGGGTGGAAAAGCCAGTCAGAAGAACAGCAAGAACACCAAAAAACCGGCAGCAAAGGGACAGGATGCCCAGAAGGACGGCAAGACGGCAGGCAAGAATACCGCATCCGAAACAGGCTCTCGTTCGGGAAAGAAGAACAATTTCGCCCATACCCTCAACCTGCGCTTCGATTTCAGCTTGCGCAACCAGGATGCCATAAAGCGTGACCTGCAGACCAGCCTCTGCGAGGCCACCTCCGGTTCCCGCGCCATCAAGACGAGTGCCGCCATCGACTATACCATGAGCAAGATGGTCACCATGAGTCTCTACTACGACCGCCAGCGCAGCCAGCCCCTGTTGTCCAGCAGCAGCTATCCTACCATCACGCAGGATTTCGGTATGAGCATGAAGTTCTCCCTGACGCGATAAAGCGTTTTTCAAATTAGACAATCAGATGATAATGGAAGAGCAGTTAGAAGGTATAAATACCTTACAAACCCAAATGAAACAGCTCGAAGAGGCGGTCTGTCGCTCGGCTTTGCCGCTTGGCTTGTCCAAGAACTGGGTACATCGAGCATAGCAAGGCACGGTGTACGAGATCTTCAATGTTTTAGCCGAGGCTTACGAGATCCTCCAACACTAATTTATACACGTTGCCCCCCTTATGGGGGCAAACAAAGAAAGGGTGCGCCCTCGCGCACCCTTTGCTGTTTACCAGGTATCTTCCGGCTTTCCGGTCTAAGATACACGCGCTCGGAAAATTGCAAATAGATTTGGTAAATCTCTCGCTTATTCGTATCTTTGCCTCGCCATTCGGTTTTTGCTTGTTTTCTAATGCAACACCAGAACAAGTGAGAATCCTGATACGACAGGATGAAGTCCCGCGAGCGATGATGCACGAAATACAATAATTATGGTGTTGCACAGATTGTATCAAACTGTATCAATATGAAAGGAATTGGCATTATTGGTTGCGGCAAGATAGCTCAGATCCGTCACATCCCCGAGCTGCTTGATAACCCCAACGCCCAGATTGTCGGGTGCTTCGACAGGAATATGGAACGCGCCTCAGAGATTGCGGCAAGTATCAACGCACAGGCTTATGACAGCATAGATGCGCTGTTGGCTGAGCCACGCATTGATGCCGTGTTTGTCTGTGTGGCCAACAATGCGCATTGCGAGGTAAGCGTAAAGGCGCTGAAGGCAGGCAAGGACGTCATTTGCGAGAAACCTATGGCAACAACCCTGGAGGATTGTGAACTGATGGTGCGTACCGCAAAGGCGTGTGGCCGTAAGTTGATGATAGCGCAGAACCAGCGTCTGGCTGATGCCCACGTCAAGGCCAAGGAACTCATCGAGGCAGGCGAGATAGGTCGCGTGCTAACATTCAGGACCTCCTTCGGTCATTCGGGTCCCGAAAACTGGAGCGTCGATTCAGGGAGAGGCACATGGTTCTTCGACAAGGCACAGGCCGTGATGGGTGTCATGGCAGACCTGGGCATTCACAAGACCGACCTCATCCAGTACATCATCGGTCAGAATGTAGTGGCAGCCACCGCCCGTCTGGTCACCCTCGACAAGAAAGGTCCCGACGGCAATCCAATAGGCGTAGATGACAATGCCATCTGCATCTATGAGATGAGCGGAGGTGCTATGGGCACTATGGTGGCCAGCTGGTCATATTACGGAGCCGAGGACAATTCCACCGTCATCTACGGCACGGAGGGTAACATTACCATCTACGACATAGACCGTTCACCCATCGTGGTGCGCAAACCGTCGGGCGAGGTCATTTCCTACGAGCTGGGACAGATTCAGACAAATGCCTGTCAGACGAAATCGGGCATTGTTGATGCCTTCATCCAGTCACTCGTGAATGATACGGAGCCTCCCATCAGCGGCGAGAATGTACTGACTGCCATGCGGGCCGTTTTCGCAAGCATCCAGTCGTCCGATACAGGCCGCCGCATAGAGATTCCCGAAAATCGCCTCTGAGGTGCCGATATCACTACACGGCTATTACGAAAAAGTTCCCGTCACCAAACGGTAACGGGAACTCCACACACACACAATGAAAGCTGCGAACTGAACGAGCAGCGAGAGCAGAGACATGCTTGCATGAGCTTTGCCGAGCGAGAGCAGGTTCGAGCGCAGCTCAAACAAAGATTCAAAGATTCAAAGATTCAAAGAAACAAAGAAATGGGGCGCGACTGCGTCCCATTTGCTTGTTATGTTCTGCTGTTTACCAGATATCCTCTGGAGTTTCCGGGTTGTCATAGACCTCTTTGGCTGCATATTCAAAATAATCAAGGAGAATACTTCGCCCTGCATCGTCTAAACAAGATTTGAAACGGATGTAATATGTTTTGTCAGGATCAATATACTGACGAAAAAGTATGCGGCGGGAAAAACTGGAAGTCTCGCGTTGATTATAGGAACCATCTTCATTGGTAATGTATTTGGGTCCCTTCATATAATCATTGTTCCGTAGTTTCTTGTCCACTTCTGCGTTATAATCGTCATCCTCGGTATCTGCTTCCCAACCCATGTGGCTGGGGTGTTCCTGTCCATTCACATACATAACTTCTCCACCGACACGGAAGTCGATAGGCAGACCTGCAGAGGGTAGATTTTCGGGATCAGTACCCCAGTAGAACTGGTACATGCTACGGTCTGAAGCACCATGCTGGAAGCTACGAACTTCATACATCCCGGCACGTGGGACAGGCGGCATCCTAATAATGATATCCAATCTACCACTACCCGGGAATTGATCGCCCTGATAAACACCTGCGTCGGAGTAATGCCTGTAATTGAAGGTGGCACCTTTCATCACGTTCAAGTCTGCGCAGAACTGATAAACATCGTCAGAGGGGAAACTGAAATCAGTTATGCCCCTCGCGTCACTGTTCAACACTTCGGGGAAGATGCTTGCCAGATCAAATCGTACCCTACGGTCACCCATCTCATTCCTTACTTCCTTGCTGTAAACAAGTAACTTATCCAAAGGATAAATCATAGCATTGCGCAGGTTTTTATCGCCCTTGACATCAGGTGCTCCTATTAAGATACCCTCGTTGCCCGGCTTACAGTACAGTTCGTGGTACGTTCCACGCCTGCCATTGTCCAGTACGGCAAAGCGGTTCAGATAGATGCCGTTACTCTCCCGGCTCTCGTATAGTTTCAGTAGTCGGCGCTTGCCCATTGTCACATAGAAATCCCATACAGGAACCGTCGGAGTCTTGTTAATTTTACTATAACCATATTCATGACCATGCGTGGACAGCCGGTCGGTATTTAGTCGCTGTGGCAACAAGTGGTAGGTAATGAATTGATTGATGAGGTTATCCTCAGATTCGTAATCCTCATCGTTTTTGGCATCCGGGTAAACGCCTTGTTTTACGAGGTAGTCCCTGACATCCTCAATGGTGATTTCGAGTGCCGGTTTTCCTATCTCACGACTCCAAAAAGCATCTGTTTCGGCAAACAGGGTATAGCCGAAGTAGCGATGTTCTAGCGTTGCTAAGACTATTTTTTTAGGAATCAAGTTGCTCTTATACATCATTTCATATACAGGATCGATATACGCACCCAAAGTATCCGAAAGTCCGGCTGCAGCTGCTAACATGCAAGCAACATAGAAGCCCTCCGTTTTGTTTTCCAAGGTTTGTTTGATAAAATCCCCCAAGTTCCTTAGCGAGGGAGCCGCCACATCTCTCATGCAGTGGACAACGCCGTTCGTAAGCGTTACGTCTTGTATCTCAGGATCTACAAGAGCCTCATTGATGTAGATATCCGAATTGCTGCCATAGTGTACCGTCACTTTCCGCTCGTACATAGTAGGAAAGACTATCTCTGCATCCTGCTTGTCGGGAAAATCGCAAGTCTGCAACGCCTCGCGATCATCACCCATATCTATCACACTATTCAGCACCACCAAGTCGCGTATGGAATCATGCTTGTGGTAGTCGTGGAATCCGTCCCAGTTGGCCTCTTCTATCAGACCTTTGTTTTTCAGACTGTCCAGATATGTCTGGATAGCCTCATTCGTAGGAGCAAAAACGGTGTAATGTCCACGAGCACCGAGTAATTGCTTCAACGTAGTTTGCGTCAGTTCGCTGGGAGTTGTTTGTTCCAGAAGCTTACAATATTCCGGCGCAACCGACAAACCCTGTGGGGAGGGTGTACGGATGCTAACCCAAAACTGTTGCCAAACGATACATGAAGAATGGTATGTCTCTGACTCCTTTCACTTGTGCTCGGAAGCATTTGATCTTTGAGTTCAGCGATTCT
>JAZLIY010000035.1:0-22527 GCA_045617645.1 Bacteroidaceae bacterium
GTAAGGAACAACAACCCCGGAAATATCCGGCTGTCCACGCAATTCAAATGGACTGGACAGGTGCAGGGCACGGTCAAGGACTTCTGCGTTTTCGACAAGATGGAAATCGGCCTGAGGGCGATGTTCCGGCTGCTGGCAAACTACCACATCCTGTATCAGGTGAATACCATACGCGAAATCTTCCTGCGCTATGCGCCGCCATCGGAGAACCATACGGATGTGTATGCCAGATGGATAGCGGACGCACTCCGCGACCGGGGCTTCCTGAATGTGACGGTAAACGGCCGTCTCGACTGGCACAGCCGCAGGCAGATGATGGCCCTGGGGGAATGTATCTGCCAGTACGAAAGCAGCTACCTGCCTGACCGGCGCGAGCTGAGAAGGGGCTACGAACGTGGCATGGGGCAACTGCTGGTACCATCGGACAGGGTGAAGGATGTGGAAGAAGATGAAGGTTTAACTAAACGGTAATTTTGTTCAGGCAAAGTGTCCCCCCTCTTCGTCGTGAGACGCGGTGGGGGATTTTCTTTGTTTCTTTGTTTTCTTGGATTTCTTTGTTTTCTTTGTTTTCTTTGTTTTGACCCTGTGGGGGGGGTGAACCTGCTCTCGCAGCCGTACCCCTATAATACCCCCTTCTCCTGCTTGTGCAAGGGAAGGGGGTGTATCATAAGGTATGTTGTCCGACGGCTATGCCTTGATGTTCGGCTCTTCCAATCCATAGCCACCCTTCTTGTCGATGGCTTTCAGGATAAGGCCGATGATGAAGGCTGCCACTCCCAGGCAGGCGAGCATGACGAGGGGGTAGGTGTAGTCGTAGGAGGTTGAGGCTTCTTCGGCACTCATCGTGCCGTTCTTCAGTGCCTCCGTAATCTGCGGATTCGTGTTGTCGAGCACCTTGCCGATGAGCAGGGGGAACAACCACAAGCCGATGTTCTGGATCCAGAAGATGAGGGCATAGGCTGAACCTATGATCTTCTCGTCCACCAGTTTGGGGACGCTTGGCCACAGGGCTGCCGGCACCAGGGAGAAGGAGGCTCCGAGTACCAGGATGGTGATGTATGCCACGATGATACCGCCCGAGGCAGAACCCTTGAACTGGGGCAGGATAAAGGCAAAGGTCAGGTGGCAGAGGATGAGCAGCAGGGAACCCAGCATGAGCATGGTGGCTGCCTTTCCCTTGTGGTCGACATAGTTGCCAAGCACGGGGGTGATGGCCACGGCCAGCAGGGGGAATACGGCAAATACGGTTTCTGCCGAGCCGCGCTTGTATCCCATGAAGCAATACACGACCAGGGCAACGATGGCCAATGCCATCAGCGATATCTTGGCACCTTTCTTCCTGGAGAAGTTGCTGGCAAACGAGCCGACTGCCACGAACAGCATGATGATGTACTGTATGATGGTTACGGTGTTGCTTTCCCAGAAACCCTGGCCGGGAGTCAGGGTCAGGTTGCACTGCAGCATGTTGACGGCATATTTCTGGAAGGGGAAGATGGCACTGTAATAGAGGACACAGAGCAGGGCTACAAGCCAGAAACCCTGGCTGGACAGAATCTTGCCGATATCTGAAATCTTGAACGGATCGTCCTTCTCTTCTACCTCGCCTGTCTGGGCATCCAGTTTCTTGTCCATAAAGAAATATACGACGAACATGATGAGGGCGATGCAGAGCAGTACGACACCGAAGGCTACGGAACGGGATACGCTGATGTTGCCCCCCAGCTTGGCGAAGAAGGGTGAGAAAATCATGCAGGTGGCCACGCCGAGGCGAGCCAGGGCCATTTCGGAACCCATGGCAAGAGCCGTTTCCCTGCCCTTGAACCATTTTACGATACCGCGCGAAACGGTGATGCCGCCCATCTCGGCACCGCAACCAAATATCATGAAGCCGATGGCGGCCAGCTTGGCGCTGCTGGGCATTCCCTCGTAGAAGGGAGAGATACCGAGTTCGTCGAAGCCGGGGATGTAGTTCAGGTGCGACTGGAACCACTGGTCGGCACTACTGCCGATGAAGGATTCCGTGATGGCATAGTATTTGATGATGGCACCAACCAGCATCACCAATCCCGACAGGACAGCCGTGAAGCGTACGCCCATCTTGTCCAGGATGATGCCGGCAAAGATGAGGAAGAAAACGAATACGTTGAGGAACGTCTCTGCTCCCTGCATGGTGCCGAAAGCCAGTGAATCCCATCCTCGCTGTGTGAGCATCAGGTCCTTGATAGGTGACAGGATGTCCATAAAGATGTAGGCACAGAACATGGCCAGTGCCAGCAGAAGAAGTGCCGACCACCGCAGTGCCGCACTGTCTCTGAGTGTTAGAGTGTTTTGCATAAGAATGTATGAGTTGTTGGTTTGTAAATTATTTCAGCCATTTGTCCAGCCAGCTCTTGCTGCCCTGTGTCAGTTTCTTCCGTTCGCTGCCGTCTGCATTCATCAGATAGATGACGGTCAGGCTTTTGTTCTCCCTGATGTTCGGATAACTCACCGTATAGGCAATCTTGTCACCCTTGGGGTTGACGCTTCTGCTGCCGATACGCCCCATAGACCACAACGTATCGGGGGTTAGTAGGTCGCTCTCTGCCATACTTTTAGAAACAGGTACGGCTGCCCATAGCAGGACAGCCGTAGTTATTATCGTTGAAAATCTTTTCATGATCTGTTTGAATTTTTTTGCCCTCTCAATAGGGGCTTTACCTTATTTCTTGCCTCTGGCCTTGGCCTTTTCCTCCTGCATCTTCTGCAGTGCCTCCAGGCGGGCAGCCATACCGGAAACCTTCTTGGGATCGTTCTTATGCTGCTGCCGGTACGCTTCCAGTTTCGCCAGTAGTTTCTTGTCGTCGGTCGATTGACGGAGGTACCACATGATCAGGATGCTGATCAATCCGGACAGGAAGTAGTAGTAGCACAATCCGGAGCTGTAGTTGTTGAACATAAAGAAGAACATCAGCGGCATCAGGTACATCATATATTGCATCATCTTCATCTGCTGTGCCTGGTCGCCACTCAGTTGGTTCTGTTGCTGTTTCATACTGATCCACGTGTTTATGATGTTGGTGGCGCAGAAAAGCAGACAGAAGATGCTCAGGTGGTCGCCGATGAGCCACAGGTCCTTGCCCCAGTTCAGTAGTTCGTCGTAGGAACTCAGGTCATCGGCCCACAGGAAACGCTCGCCTCGCAGTTCTATGGCATTGGGAACGAAGTTAAACAGGGCAATCCAGATGGGCATCTGTATGAGCATAGGCAGACAGCCACCCATAGGGCTGACACCGTATTGGCTGTATATCTGCATCATCTCCTGCTGTTTCTTCATGGCATCCTCCTGGTTGGGGTATTTCTTGCTCAGCTCGTCTATCTGCGGTTTCAGCACACGCATCTTGGCACTGCTTATGTAGCTCTTCTTGGTGGTGGGATAGACGATGGCCTTGACAATGATGGTGAGCAGGAGCAATACGATACCCATAGGCAAACCGAAGTCCGTAAGCCAGTCGAAGAGGTAAAGGATGAACCAGCGGTTGATCCAGCGGAACAACGGCCATCCCAGATACACCAGTTCCTCCAGCTCCAGCTCCTTGTCGGCGATGCTCAACTCGTTGTGCTTCTGAAGAGTGTGGAATTTGTTGGGCCCCAAGTACATCTGCAGTTCCGTGGGTTGAGAACCCGTAGGGTCGAAGAAGGTCTTCAGCTGAGCTTCGTAGGTCTTCAGGTAACCGTTCTTCTTTTCTTTCTCCTGAGTACTTTTCAGGTTTGCCTCGGTGAAATCCTGCGGGGCAATGAGTACGGCGCTGAAGAACTGGTTCTTGAAGGCGACCCAATCCAGGGCCTTTTCCGGAGTCTCCTCGTCGTTGCTTGTCTCGCTCAGTTTCTTGGTACCTTTGTCCTTTATCTTGTAGGTAAGGCTGCTATATCGGTTCTCGAAGTCGTACCCTTTCTCCTGCTGCTGGGCATGGTCGGTCCATGTCAGCTCCAGGCTTTTCATACTGGGAGCAAAGAAACCCTCCATTCCCTGGGCGCGAAGAGCGATGTCCACCATATAGGCATCCGGACGAAGCGTGTATTGTATTTCTACCCTGCGACCTTCTTCGGCCAGCGTCATGGTCACGCTGTTCTTTGTCTGGTTCTCGGGAGTGAAGAAGAAGTCACCGCTCATCAGGTTCTCCTGTTTTCCACACAGGGCCAGTTGCATCTGGGCATCCTCCTTGTTCAGGATGACCACATTGCCGTCCTTCTTCCTGTTGGCATATCCCAGGATTTCGGCCTTCTGTATGGTGGCTCCCTGGGTGCTGATGGTTACTTTTACGCATCCGTTCTCCAGCACTACGTCTTTTGCCGTGCCGCTACGTTGTGCAAAGAACAGCGAGGTGCTGTCGGCTGCCAATGCCGCCCTCTGCGTCTCTGCAGCTGTTTCCTGTTCCCTCTCCAATGTTTCGGCTTGCGACCTTTCTACTGCGGCAATGCTGTCCTGCATGGCTTGTTGGCGCAATTCAGCTTCGCTTGGCCGGCTGTACCAACTAAAGCCGATGATAACCAAAGCAATCAGAATAAACCCTGTGACTGTATTCTTGTCCATTATCTATATGATTTTTTTACAAATGAGCTGCAAAAATATAAAAAAAACTCTAATTGATGGGACTTTTTGCTCCGAAAATGCCTATCTTTGCCGAAAATTACGAGATATGTCATTCCGAAATACCTTATTTATATTGTTGCTGTTGTTTTTTTTCGCTGTCATTCCTGCTACTGCCCAGGTGGAAGTAGCTCAGCCGACAACAGAACAGCCAGCAGTCGAACAACCACAGGATGCAGTGGTACCCGTATTGCCTGATGAGGACACCATACAGGCCTCCGATCTTCCGGAAGTGGGATTCGTGGGTGTTGAGCAGGTGCAGACGATAGACCCCCTGGACACGCTGTTGGCGCATTATATGAACGAGCTGGATGGCCTGGTGCTGAATCGTGAGTTTCAGAATCAGCAGGTGGTTTCCCCCGAACTGGATGCCTATTATTACCGTCTGATGACGCCGGGTACTTTATATGCAAGTCCTGTCCACAGCGTTATGTCCACCGTGAGTGTTGATCCCACGGACGAGAAGCAGTTGCGACTGGAATATATTAACCGTGCCTTGGCACAGATTTATGGTACCTATCCCACGCTTATCCAGCAGACGCAGGGGCAATTGGCCGAATCCGGTGTCATACGCGAGGATATGGTCAAGCAGACCTTCTCTACCGACAGTAAGCTCTCTGAGACGGTGGCTGCCGTGGATCTTGGTCCGTCGCTCGACGAAGACTTGGTGCTGGTAACCCGTCGTCCCAATTTCTGGAAGACCAGCGGTAACCTCTCACTCAACTTTACCCAGAACTATGCGTCCAAGAAGTGGGGTAACAACAATGTGTTCTCTGGTGCCACGGTCATAACGCTGAATGCCAACTATAACAACCTGAAGAAGATAACCCTAACGAACAACATGAACATACGTGTGGGTTTCCAGACGGACAAGAACGACAAGATGCGTGCCTTCCGTCCCTCCACCAATGCTGCCGACTACACCGGCAACCTGGCTTACAAGATCAGCAAGTACTGGAACTACAGTTTGAACGTGCGTCTGGCCACTCAGGTCGTGCCCAGCTATGTGGCCAATACGGATAATGTGAACACCGACTTCCTCTCTCCGTTGAACGTCACCATCGGACCTGGTCTTACCAGCAACTTTGCCTGGGGCAAGAAGGATGCAAAAGGTGTTCTTGTCAAGGGTATCACCGGCAGCCTTAGTATGGCGCCTTTGGCTTACAATGTTGTATATGTGCAGCGTGATGCTTTGGTCACAAACTACGGTGTGCGTGCCGGTCATCATTCCCGGCACTCCTTTGGTCCTACCATCACCATCACCTCCAACTGGCCCATCAACAAGACCGTCACGTGGGTCAATCGAATGCGCTGGTACAGCAACCTCCATACGACCACTCTGGAATGGGAGAATACCTTCCGCTTCGTTGTGTCCAAGCTCATCACGGCGCAGCTGCATTTCTATCCCAGGTTCGACGATAGCGGTATTGCCTTCAAGAACGAACATGGCAACTACTTGATGCTGAAGGAAGATATGAGCCTGGGCTTGGCATACGCATTCTAACGAATGTATAATGCAATAATAAACCGTTGACCTAATTTATTATTTATATGCAGATAAAATCCGCAGAATACCTCATCAGCAGTGCCCTGGTGGAGCAATGTCCCGCCGGTAGCCTGCCTGAGTACGCCTTCATTGGCCGTAGTAACGTGGGCAAGAGCAGCCTTATCAATATGCTCACCAACCACTCCAAGTTGGCCAAGACCAGTTCCACACCCGGCAAGACGATGCTCATCAATCATTTTGTCATCAACAAGGAATGGTATCTTGTGGACCTCCCTGGCTACGGTTATGCCAAGCGGAGCAAGAAGGAACAGGAGAAGCTGGAGCACATGATCACTACCTATATTCTGGATCGCCAGCAGCTGACGTGCCTCTTCCTTCTGGTCGATTCGCGCCACGAGCCACAGAAGATAGACCTGGAGTTCATCGAATGGCTGGGCGAGAACGGAGTTCCGTTCTGTCTTATTTTCACCAAGGCCGACAAATTGACGCATGGCAAGCTCACCGCCAACGTGCGTGCCTACATGGAAGAACTGTCCAAGCAATGGGAGGAACTGCCTCCGTACTTTGTTACCAGTGCCGAGAACCGTGCCGGCAGGGAAGACGTCCTCGACTATATAGAGCAGATAAACAAAAGCCTATAGGGCTGCAGAAAAGAAACGTGTGTAATGTTCGCGTACGTGTGCTGCATAATATAAAGAGACTGACAGGCAGATGTTCCTGTTTGCTTGTCGTTACCATCTATTTCACCAAGTTCGGGGATATATGCAATTTTATCGTATCATCATAAATCCAAATAGTGCTATATGAAAGAGATAAAATGTCCACATTGCCAAAAGGTGTTTACGGTTGACGAATCTGAATATGCAGATCTGCTCAGTCAGGTAAGAAATGAATCCTTTAACGAGGAACTGAAGCGTCGTATCGCCGAGATGCAGGAGACCAAAGAGGCTGAACGAAAAGCTGCCATGGCTGAACTGTCGCGTAGAAATGACAATGAAAAGGCCGAGAAAGATAAATTAATAGCATCCCTCAAGCAACAACTGGAGAATGCAGAAAAAGCCATAGAAACTCAGGTTGCACTTGCCGTATCAAAAAAGGCACAGGAATTGATGGCTGCTCAGAATCAACAGGAACAGCAAATGGCGAAGCTCTATGCCGAGAAGGAAGAACGCCTTAATCGGGAATTGTCCAGGAAGACCGCTGAGATAACCGAGCTGACAGCCAAAGTTTCGAGAAGTGACACAGAGAGACAGATGGCCGTGATGGAGGCAGAGCAGAAAGCACGCGAGGAACTGGTGCTTGTCAAGGAACGGGCTGTCGAGGAGTTGCAACAGGCAAAGGAACAGGCCAATGAAACACTCCGTGAGAAGGAAAATGAGATTACTCGCCTGAAGAATGAGGCCGAACTCAACGAGCAGAAGTCGAAAAACGATGAAATGGCTCTTCACGAAAGATACAAGCACCAGATCAGCCAAAGCGAGGAGCAGCATAAGCGCGAAATGGAGATGAAGGATGAGGTGATTGCCCAGTACAGAGATTTCAAGGCAAAGCAATCAACAAAGATGATAGGTGAGTCATTGGAGGTATATTGCAACAACCAGTTTGAGATGATGGTTCATCCTTATCTGCCGACGGCAGAATTTGGTAAGGACAATGATGTCGTGGATGGCACCAAGGGTGATTTCGTGTTCCGCGATATGGTTGATGGCATTGAATCTGTGTCTATTATGTTTGAGATGAAGAACGAGGCAGATGAGACCCAAACAAAACACAAGAATTCGGATTTCTTCAAGAAACTCGATGCTGACCGCACAAAGAAACATTGTGAATATGCTGTACTGGTGTCTCTCCTGGAATTGGACAACGACCTTTACAACAATGGAATATATGCTGTGCCTGGTTATGAGAAAATGTATGTCGTGCGTCCCCAGCAGTTCCTTACGATCATATCCCTGCTCGTTCAGACGGGCAGGAACACCGTTCAGGTAAAGAAAGATTTGGCTGATGCAAGGAATCGCGAGATTGACGTAACACACTTTGAGGAGAGGCTTGAAAAATTCAAGGAAAAATTTGGAGGTCATGTCCAGGACGCAGCCAATCGTTACAACGATGCAATCAAAGACATTGATAAAGCCATTGCTCAGATGCAGAATATGAAGGAAAATCTTCGCCTTTGGGTCGATCATCTGTACAAGGCCGATAAGAACTTTGAGGATATCACCATCCGCAAGCTTACATATCAGAATCCGACCATGAAGGAGAAATTGGATGAAGCAAGGAAAAAGAACCAAATTGCGGAAGAATTGAAAGACCAATAAACAAACAGACAAAGAATGAAAAAGAACATGTATCTCTGCTGCTTGCTCTTATGTATGTTCGCAGGGAAAATAAATGCACAGTTGGTAAACATCATCCCTTACCCACAAAAAGTTGAGATGACGGATGGAGAGTGCGACTTCCAACAACTAGATAGAATCTTCATCGCGGGCGATTCGGCAATGGAGCCTGCAGCGGCATTGCTTCAGGAGCAACTGGAAACATTCGGCATCCAGGTATCCATCAGTCAGAAGAGGAAAAGAAAGGGAACCATCGTGCTGGAGACCGATGCCAGCATTGCCCATCCCGAGGGCTACCGGCTTACGGTACGTAGGAATCAGGTATACATCCAGGCGTCTTCGTACAATGGAATGGCTTATGGCATCCAGAGCTTGTTGCAGATGGCAAATGCAAAGGGGAAGGTAAACTGTTGTCGGATAGAGGACGAACCACGGTATGAATGGCGTGGTTATATGCTGGACGAAGCCCGCCATTTCCAGGGCGAGAAAAAGGTGAAACAACTTATCGACCTGTTGTCGTACTATAAGATAAACCGCTTTCATTGGCATCTGACGGACGAACAGGGGTGGCGAATAGAGATAAAGGCTTATCCTCGTCTGACGCAGGTAGGCGCCATCGGAAACAATAGCAACCCGAAGGCTCCTGCGGCATTCTATACACAGGAACAAATAAGGGATATTGTGCACTATGCAGCACAACGGGGAATAGAGGTCGTGCCGGAGATAGATATGCCGGGGCACGCAGGGGCTTCCAATCGGTCCTACCCGGAATATCAGGCACTCGGAACAAACACTCATCCTGATTTCTGCTTCAATCCCGGTAAGGAAGAGACGTATCAGTACCTGACCAATATCCTAAGGGAAATAACGGAACTGTTCCCTTCGAACTACATCCACATTGGTGGCGATGAAGTAAGTTTCGGTAATGCCAACTGGGACAAGGACGAGCACATAGGTAAACTCATGGAACGGGAGCACCTGGCGAATGCCAGAGAAGTGGAGATATATTTTCTGCGCAGGATGATAGGTGTAGTGAATTCCCTCGGAAAGACAGCCATGGAATGGGATGACATCTACGGCGATGGGATAGGGCCGGATGGCAACGTCATCACATGGTGGCGGCATGACAAGACAGACAAGCCACGGAAGATGATAAACGATGGGTTCAAGCTGATACTCTGTCCGCGCAGACCCCTTTATTTCGATTTCGTACAGCATGACAGTCACAAGAGTGGACGGCGATGGGATGGCTTCTGCCCTTTGAAAGATGTCTATGCTTTCCCCGACAATATGTTTGAAAAATGGGACGTGACGGAAAATGACATGAAACAGGGAGTGATGGGTTTGCAGGCAAACCTATGGGGCGAAACGACCCATACATCCGAACGGGTGGATTTCCTCACCTTCCCTCGTATCATGGCACTTGCCGAGTCGGCATGGACAACAGCAGGACAGAAGGATTATGATTCGTTCCTCAACAGGTTGGAGGATGACTATGACTATCTGGACAAGCTGGGAATTTATTATTTTGACGCACGGCAACCAGAAGCGCATCCCGAAGCCTTGGGACCGGAATTCACCCTAAGAAAAGTCGTGAAAGACTGAATGACATAGCGCAGGAAACATGCTGTTACCAAGTTAACGGCTGTTTTTTCGAATCGTAACCAGCTGCTTCCGAATAAAAAATATGGGGGATGCGTTCAAAATGCGTCCCCCATGTGTTTTGGCCGATGGGCCGTGTGGTGTTTTTCTTTTTTAGAAGCTATAGCCCAGACCGATACCGAGGACGGACTTGAACTGTACGCGTTCGCATGAGAAACCGTCCTTGTCGATCATCACTCCGTTGTAGTATCTGAGCGATGTGGAGAGCGTTGCCTGCAGGCACTTCATGAACTGGTAGGAGAGTGCCACGTCCCAGTCAACATCGAAGTTGCCGACGCGACGGTTGTTGTCGCGGTAGAGGGGACGGTTGTGTGCGTTGCGGCCAATTTCCTTCTTGTCCCAGGTGTATGGGGTGTAGAGCCCGAGGGTTGACAACACCTTGAGGTCCTTGATGGTGTAGTTGACGGTTCCCTTGAGCGAGAAACCCAGCTCGCAACGTGTGTTCATGCTATAGTCCTTCTGGTTCAGGTCGTTGTATTTCCATACGGCATACTTCTCCTTGAGCGCCTGCTCGAGGCCACCCTCCGAGATGGGGTAGAGGTCGTTGTGGGCGCGGTTGGTGCCGTCGGTCACCCTGACGGTGGTGAAGCGTCCTGCGATGGGGGATACATAGACCGAGAAGATGTCGTTGGGCTTCCAGTCGATACCGAGAGAGATGTCGGTGTAGGCAGGAGCCAGACCATTGGAGATGATGGGGTTCTGGTCGCCCTTTCCCTCGTAGTTGCGTCCCAGGGCATACTGTGTTCTGAAGCCGACCAAGGCTGTGGCATACCAATTCTTCTTAAACTCGTATCCCAGCTTGGATGTGATGTCGAACTTATCGTTTGACTTCTGTACCTTGTCGTATTTCTGGTCGATGTACAACATACCGTATTCGGTGTCCAGATTGGAGTCCCATGCCAGCTTGTCCTTGTGATACAGGAGGCGCATACGGGCGAAAACCACACCGTTGAGGTTGTTGTTACCACCGGCTGCCCAGTTGACCAGGCCCGTGGCGGCAGCATTCATACCGGTTACGCCAGAGAGTTTCCATAGCTTTTTGCCTGTGTCCACCTTCTTCAGGTCGCCCTTTGCCGCTGCTGCAGCATTGGCCTGACTCTGGACGGTGGCCTTGTTCACTTCCTGTGCATTTACGGTCATAGTGGCCAGCATGCACACGAGTATCATCATTTTCTTCATTTGCCGATGCTGTTTACTGGGGTTAGAACATCTGGTCGGGATACTGACCGTCGGCATGCAGCTTGGCAAGTTTCTCCACCACTTCCGGACGGTCTTCGGGATAGGTGACTCCGAACCACTTGGACGTGGTGTCCAGTACTTCGCAGGTGGCCTGCCCGTTCTTGATCAGGTGATCGACCATCAGCGGGATGAAGAACTCGCTTTTCAGGTTCTGCTGGTTCTTGGGATCGGAGAGGAAGGCGCGGAAGTAGTCCTCGCTGTACTGGAAATAGTCGGGAGTGAAACCCCAGAAGTTCATGCTCACGGGTGTCGTGTCGGGCAGGCTTACCCACTGCTCGTTCTCGTCAAGGTACTGAACTACTCCATCGTGGCGCTCTATCTTGGTGCGCTCCACAACACTGGTCAGCAGGTGTGTCTTCTCGTCGTTCTCGCAGATACCACGGCTTACCGTACCGCTCTCGCTCAGGGTGTTGTCCACACGGAAGCCTACCATGGCGTACTTGCCAGTGCTGCCCTCTGGCAGGGCGGAGAGGAAGTTGGCCATGACGCGGAAGGCATCGCGGTCGTAGAAATCGTCGCAGTTCAGTACGGCAAAGGGCTCACGGATGACGTCCTTACCCATCATGACGGCATGGTTCGTACCCCAGGGTTTCTGACGACCTTCGGGTACGGTGAATCCCTCTGGCAGGGCGTCCAGCGACTGGAAACAGAGTTCGCAGGGTACGTGTCCTTCGTACTTGCTCAGGATCTGTGTGCGGAACTGCTCTTCGAAATCGCGACGGATAACCCATACGATCTTGCCGAAGCCGGCCTGTATGGCATCGTAGATACTGTAGTCCATGATACTCTGTCCCTGAGGGCCGAGTGTGTCGAGCTGCTTCAGGCCACCGTAACGGCTACCCATGCCAGCTGCTAAAAGAAACAATGTAGGTTTCATGTCTTTTTTGTGTTTATAGTATAAAATTGTATTTCGTTTGCAAAGATACGACTAAGCGAGCGAAAAATCAAATGTATTTGAGTTTTTCCGAGCGGAAGTATCTTAGAGCGCAATTCAGAGATGGTGAATTTAATGTATCATGCATTACGCATTGTTTAAAACGGATACCCTACGGCCAGATGGTAGCCGAGGCTCTTGCCGAAGCGAGTCATGTTGTAGTAGCGGTCCTTGCCCGTGAAGTAGGGCGCGTGAATGCCGATACCCAGGTCGAAACGGATGACGAGGAAGTCCAGGTCGTAGCGCAGTCCGGCTCCTGTTCCCAGAGCGATGTCCTTGGCCAACCGGCTCATTTTCAGCTGTCCGTCGGGACGTGCGGGATCGTCCCTTCGGAGCCATACGTTACCGGCATCCACGAAGACGGCTCCGTGCAGGTCACCCACAATGGGGAAGCGGTATTCCACGGTGGCCTCCATCTTCAGGTCTCCCATCTCGTCGATGTAGGAGTAGTTGCTGGTGGCTGGATGGTAGGCACCCGGACCTATGCTGCGCACGGCAAAGGCACGTATGCTGTTGGCTCCGCCTATGGTGAACAGGTCGCTGTAGGGTGCCATGCTGCTGTTGCCGTAGCTCCATATCGTTCCGCCGAAGATGCGTGTGGCGATGCAGGTACGCTCCGTCAGCTCGAACTTGTGGGTGTATTCGGCTGTCAGTTTGAAATACTGGGCAAAGGGTACGCCGAAGAGTTCCTTGTCCTCCTTCTGCCAGGATTCTCCGCACAGGGCATAGATGCCGCTTGTCAGGTTGCCTGCCTCCTTGACATTCACCGTCAGGGTACGGGGTGCGTGTCGGATACTCTTCCAGCTGTAGGTATATTCCATACAGGGAACGAACTGGTTGCGCATACTCACATATAGAGCCTGGTTGGCATTGGCGATGGAGTCGAAACGCTCGGTCGTGTGCAACTGCACATCGTAGTCCAGTCGGAACGGAGTAATCTCGTGCTTCACGTTCCGGCGTCGCTGGAACGTATAGACGGCCCTGGCCCCCATGGAGACACGGTTGAAATAGTTGGCCCTGTTCAGCCATTTGGCATCTAACATGAAGGTTGTGTTCACCAGGGCCTTCCTGTTCAGTCCCCGTCCCAGCCCGAAGAACATGAAGCGCGGATAGGTCAGGTTGAGGCTGGCACCGTATTCATAGGAGTTGATGAGCGAGCGGTCGCCATGTATGTTGGCACCCGTCTGCCATTCATAGGAGCCCCAGGCATCCAGCGCCAGCGTCTCGGCGCCGTGGAACGCATTCGACTTGGACATGCCGAAACTGACACCGGGTCCCACCTGTCCGTTGCTTTTTGTCGTCACCTTCCCCTCGAAGCTGGCATCATAGGGTTTGTCCAGCATAGCCGTGATCTCCACGTCCAAGGTGTCGCAACCGGCCGTGGTATCACGTGCTACATAGTTCATCTTCAATTGTGAAAAGATGCCCATTCCCGTCAGTTTCTCCTGTATCAGCTCGTGCAGATCCTGACGGTATAAGTCGCCCGGCCGATAGAAGAGGAAACGCCTCATCGCCCCCATGTGCAGGGGCAATTTTCCCGGAGTGCCGGTGTAGGCCATCGATACGTTTGGCCTGTGGATGGTATCTACGAAATGCCGGTCGTCCGGCTCCATGAGCCGTATGAACGTGTTGCCCATGTGGAACTGCCTGTCGGCCACCGCTGGTTTGGTGGGCGAGGGACACACCTGCAACTGCACATTCAAGGGATGCTGTAGGGTATCGGCCCGGTACACGATGTAGTCGGGACGGAAATAGTAATAACCATTGTTGCGGAACAGGTTGCTCAAGCGTTTGCGTTCGCCGTCCAGATCCATGGCGCTGAAGGGGGCACCCCGCCACAGGAGCGACTTGCGATGCGACACGTGTATCATACTGTCGGCCTGTGCAGAGAATGGCATATAGGCAATGGAGTCCAGATGATACAGATCACCGGGCTGTACGGCATAGGCAACCTTGTTCTCCAGCGAATCCTTCTGTGGCAGCAGGCTGTGCTGTGCCTGTCCGTGGAAATAGCCGAAGTTGCGCAACGTGTTCCTGGCAACCTGGGTGCGTACGTCCGGATTTACGGTACTCACGTATTTGGGCGTGGCGGCAAAGTGGTTGAACATCCATTTCCCGAAACCCGATGTGGAATGGACATAGCGGTTGTAGATCCACATCTTCGGACGCAGGGGCCAACGGGTGAAACTGCTTCCCATAAACGAACCGTTCGGGGCATAGCTCAGCACTGCCTCCACCTCGGAACGGGCTTTGTCGTAGGCTTTCTCATCGGCTTTCAGTCTTTTCCGAATCTCCTTCTTCTGCTCCTTGGCCCATTCTTCTGCCGAGGTCTTGTCCATCGGTTTTGTGGTGCCCGTGAGCATACCTTCCACGGTGGAGTAGGCATCGGCCAATGCCGTTATCACTCCCTCCTGTTCCTGCTCCTCGTACTGGATGGGCAACGGTTTGTCGAACTCCAGTTTATGGATGCCCGTATAGAGTTTCTCCCCCTCGGGCAGTTGGTTTTCCGTGGAGCAAGCCATCATCAGGCAGGCGGAAAGCAAGATGTAAACCGTGTAGAGGCTATTTCTTCTCATCGTTCTTATTCTTGAAAATAAACAAGTCACCCAGTTTCGAGGATTTCCTGCGGAAGACGACACCGGCCCCCATTTCCGTCAGTTCCCCCTCCAAGAGCGATTCGTAGTTACGGTCGTAGAATACCTTCACATAACGGGTGGCGCTCTTGTCCAACCGGTATTCCAGCGACACGTTGTCTATGAGTGTCTGTCCCGTGTTCACTGCATCCGTTCCCGTGCTTACCCGTCCCCCGATGATCAGGTTGATACGGTTGCCCCAGAAACGCTTGGCGAAACTGAAACTGTAGTCGGTCTGTGCATTGCCGGTGGCAGATGTGGTGTTCTCCATTCCCAGGTTCACGTCAATGGTGTTCTGCGCCCTGCCCACCAGATTGTTTATCTCGCCCTGCAGGAACGTGTTAAGTGCATTGGCCGTACTGTAGCCCCCGGCACCCGACATGTTCGTGATGTACATGTTTGTGGCCAGCATCGTCACGGCCACACGTCCCCGTTCCTCGCTGCTCATACCCGCCAGCTCGTTCTGTACCGTCAGGTCCTCGGGGGCCTGCAGGGTAAATTCCAGTCCCATATCCTTCAGCGTCCGGCTGATGTTCAGCCCCACATCGAAGGCCACCGAACGTGGCACGTTGTTCTCTGCAACGGAGGCTTTCAGACGTTCGCGGGCGCTGATCTGCAGTTTCGGATTCCCTATGTCGCCCTGGAACTCCACGTAACTGCCACCCTCTATGTCGAAGTTCTTGCACACGATGGACAGCATCGTGTAGTTCATTCGGCCTTTCAGGATGGTGTAGCGTCCCTGCAGTCGCAGGTCGTTCTGTGGGTCGTAGGTCAGGTTCAGGTTGCCACCGCCCTCCAGTTCCACATAGTCCGTTCCGTCCTCGCTCAGCAGACAATGAACCTGTGCTGCCTGTTCTATGGCCAGGGTCATCTGCATGTCGATGTGTTGCATATCCAGATTGGCAGTCTCTTCGCTCTCTATGGAATCGTTGAAATCCACAAACGTAACCAGTCCTGAGAGTTGGTCGTCCACCGTTATGGGACTGTCTTTCAGAACGTATGTAACGTCCGTGTTCCCCAGTACCGTCAGTCTCCCCCTGATCTTCAGGTCATCCAGTACGCCCCTCAGCATGGCGTTTATGTCCACAAAGACCTTGCCGTATGCCAGTTTCCCCCGTTCCCTGGGCGCATTGATCAGTTCGTAGTTGCTGGCCTTTATTCCCAGGTTCGTCTGTATGTGGCTCAGATCCGTCAGGTCCATCGTTCCGTCTATTACCAAGGGCGACTTGCCGGCTGCATACGCCTCTATGTGATCCATCTTCAGCTGGCTGTTGCGGATGCTTATCGTATCGTTGGGGAAGCGCAGGTTGATGTTGTACATGTCCGAAGTCAGGTGCATGGAATCCGTGGTCAGGTAACCCGAGATGACAGGGCTGGCTGTGGACCCCGTGATGTTGATGTTGCCCGAAGCATAGCCCAGGAGAGCCGCCATCCCATCGGGTATGAATCCGTTTGTCGTGCTCAGAGGCAAGCGGTTGACCGTGGCATGGGCCTCTATGTGTCCGTCCTCCTTTTCCGGTCTGTATGTTCCCGTCAGGAACAGCACCTCGTTGTCGTTCTGCGTCACCACGCCATCCACATAGTGTGAACCGGTTCCGTCCGGTAGATAGACGGCATTCATGCCGATGTTGCCCAACGGACTGCCCTGGTAAGCCATTTCCCTCACCTGCATATCCGCTGAAACGGACAGGGTGCTGTCCATCTGCATATAGTGGACGTCGCCGTGCAGCCACCCCTTCAGGTCTGGCATATAGGGAATCACCTGAGCCAGTTCGCCCACATTGAAGTTGTTCAGACTCAGCGACAGGTCTTGCTGCGCTTCCTCGTTGGGGATTGAGTAGAGTTTCAGTCCCGTCCCGTCATCTGCCAGCAGATCCACCAGTGCCTGTATGCGTCCGTCCCTCCCCAGTTCGATGAAGTTATCCTCGTTCAGGGCAAAGGTGCGGTAGGCGATGATGGGGTTCAGAGGAGCGAAATGTACGCGCAATCCGTTGGCCTGTCTCTCTGCCCCCAGTCCCAGGTCAACACCCTTCTTCCCCTTGGCATCGTGGAAGACCAGCCTTGCCGTGGCTCCTGTAGGCGTGATGGTGGCTTTCAGTAACGATTCGAATACAGCCATCTTGTTCTTGGGATTGTTCCTGACGCGCCCGTACAGGTTTACACCGGTGGAATCCTGACGGATGAACCATTGCAGGGTATCCAGCAACATTCCCCCCGTGTTCAACGCATCGATATGCCCCTTGCCGTTCAGTCCTTTCTCTGGATTCGTGGTCAGGTTCATGTTCAGCCCTTCAAAGGAAATGCCCTTTGTCATACGCAGAATGTTGCACAGCGGATTGTTGCGTCCGCCTTGCAGTTGTATGGAGGTCGAGGGTAACAGCAGTCGTAGACTGTCCTGATCTAGATAGTAGCGCCCCAGTTGCTCTTTTAGGGATTGCCCGAATGCATCCACTTTTTCCAGGGCTTCGTTCAGTCCCTCTTCCGACAGAATCTTCATCTTTAGGTCTCCCGCTTCAGCCTGAGCGTAGAGAGTATCAGGTTCCAGTAGTGCTTCAGCGTGAATGTCGAGGGGGTGATAGACCGTATCCTTTGTCACCAGTTCCATTGCCTCTATCCGAGCGTTCAGTCGATGCGACTCCTTCAGGTCCGTATCTCCGTCAATGTGCATCACCATACTGGCCGAGAGCGTATCCCGGGCAATCCCCAAGGCGTACAGATCGGCATGGCTCATATCCAGGTTGAAGGTGGCATGGCTCACTTTCCGTTCCATCTTTGCTTCTACGCAGGCCACCATACGCAACAAATCGTTGTCGCTGTGTATTTCCATCGTTCCGTTGCCGTTTTTCAGTCGTGCAGAAAGCGCGGAACGACCGATTTGCCAGGAACCGTAGTTCAGTTCTTCCACGTTGACCAGGGCTTCCAGTCGAGTGCTTGGTGACAGGATATCCGTATCGCATCCCTCTGCCTGAACCGTCAGCGACACTTCTCCCAGGGAATCCTGTGGCAGGAAATCGTGCAGTTGCCATTTATCCATGTCTATGTGGGCGCGATAACGCATGGCATCGGTGTTCAGACATCCGTGCAGCCGCATTTTCCCTGTTCTTTCCGCCAGTGTGGCATCCGTGTGGAATTCGCCGCCGTTCATTTGTGTGTTGCCCTCCATCCGCATAGGGGGGAACGCCACTTTGTTGCCCGTTTTCATCAGGCTTTTCAGAAAATCCAGGTTCTGTGTGCGAACGTGCCAGGACAAGTCAGCCCCTCGATGGTCGTTCTTCATTATCTGGGTGGCGTATCCCGTCATATCGGCCTCAACGACATTTTCCACGGACAGCGTACATTGCTCCACGTTCAGGCTGTCCACATTCCCCCCCATATCCAGTTCCAGGCATATCGGACTTTCCGGCAATGAATGGGCCATCTCTTCGGGAACCATTCCTTTGGCCACGCATAGCCAGTCCTCCTTGCCGATGTCCGCATTCAGGTGGGCGTTCATCCTGCCTTTTTGTCCTGTGGAGAGAGCAGCCCATTCCAAGTTCGCCTTTCCGTTCAGGGTAGAGTGGGGGGTTTCGGCCTCCATCCCCTTCAAGTGCAGACTGGTACGGTCCAATTGCAACGAAGCCGTCAGCCGGTCGATTTGCAGACCGCTTTTCTCACGCAGTGAGCCCTGTGACAAGAGAAGCGAGAGAGCCGAAGCCTGCGTGTCGCATTGGACGTTCTCCACGTTGATGTCCACATCGTACAGGGCCAGGTGACTGAAATCCATTCCCTCGTGGGCATACGGACGGTTCAGGAGGTCGTAGTGAAGGGAGTCTGCCTGCAGACACACTTTTCGGGCTCTGTACAGACCTTTTTCCAGGTTAATGTCCCCCTGCTCCAGTGCCGCTTTTCGAATACCCCCCTGTAAGTGGAGGCTGTCCCCCGGGAAGTGCAGGGATAACCGGCTTTCCTCGATGTTCACTTCGTGCAGGTCCAACACCCATTCGGGGGGAGTGCTTTGCGTGGTGTCCTTCTGGGTCGAGCCTTTCAGGGTAATCGCTATATCACACCCTTTCAGGTTGGCCTCCGTCAATGCCACGGAACGATGCTTCAGGTTCACGCCATGGGCCGAGAGAGCCAGTTTTTTCAGCGCCCCCCGGATATGTGTCCCCTCTATCCGTTCGCGAGTATCGATGTTTCCGTCTCTCAGCTCAATACGCTCCACATCCACATTCCCCGTCAGCAGACGGTGCATGTTCAGGTCTATCAACAGGCTTCTGACCTCCAGCAACCTTTCGCCACGGTCGTTTATCAGAACTTCCCTCAGGTCCAGATCCAGTAGAGGGGAGAGCCTGATGTATTCCAGCTGGATGTCCAGTCCCGTCTTTTTCCGTACGGCAGTCGTCACCTTCTCCACCGCCCATTTCTGCACAGGAGGGCAATACATGGCTCCCATCAACATCAGCAGTAGGATGAAGGGGGCTAGCAGCCAGCAAAATCGCCTGATGCAACGACCGGATGGAAATTTCATATACGATACCTTGTATTATTGGTGACAAAAGTAATGAAATTTGAGGATATTTTCGTATGTTTGCGGTCAGATTTATGCTTATGACAGGAAAAAGAATGTTTTTGGCTCTTGTAGGGGCCATTGTATGCCTGGTGGCATGCCAGGAAAAGGGAGAGGAACTGGGACACACGAAAGTAGTGATATCCACCAGTATGGGCGACATAACCCTTCGCTTGTATGATGATACTCCCCAGCATCGCGACAATTTCATCCGTATGGCGCGTTCGGGGGCCTATGACGGTATCATCTGGCATCGTGTGGTGAATAATTCCCTCATCCAAAGTGGGGACCCCAAGTTGACAGCTACCGGATGCCAACCAAAGGTAGATACCACGCAGTTCCACCATACCGTACCCGCAGAAATACACTATCCTCGTCATTTCCACAAGGCAGGTGCTTTGGCGGCAGCCCGTCAGCCCGACAGCATCAATCCCGGCAAGGTGAGTGACGGATGCCAGTTTTATATCGTTTCCGGTCAGGTCTATACCCCCACTTCGTTGGCCGAATTATGGAATGCCCTTTATCAGGCGAAAGTCCAGGAACTGGCCGATGCCCTTCGCCGGAAACATGCGATGAGGCTGAAAACGTTGCGTGCCACGGATAATGTGGCCTGTCAGGCCCTTCAGGACAGTATCCAGACCGCCTGCGAGGAACAGGTGGCTGCCCATCCGCCCGTTTCTTTTTCTGACGCACAGAAAAAGGTCTATACGACAAAGGGTGGTTCCGCCCATCTGGACAATGAATACACCGTCTTTGGCGAGGTCGTTGATGGAATGAAGGTGGTGGAAGCCCTGAGCAAGGTACGTACGAATGCCCAGGAACATCCCCTGAAGGAAATCTCCATTCGTAAGGTAACGGTAAAAGAATAGTTCAACAACCATTCGATTTCAAGGTAAAGAAATGGTTGTTGAAAAAATCAGGCATTAAGCGTTGTGAATTGAGTCAGCACCCGCCAGATATTATCTTCGGGTACGGGAGCTGTTACGTCTATGGGCAGATGGCTGACGGGATGCTCGAATGCCAGGTTGCGGGCATGCAGACTGATGCTGCCGTCCGGATTGCTGCGAGGAGCACCATATTTCAGGTCACCCCGTATGGGACAGCCTATTTTTGCCAGCTGGCAACGGATCTGATGATGGCGCCCTGTATGCAACTGAATCTCCAACAGGTAATAGCGTTCGCTTCGTGCGATCAGTTCGTAATCCAATATGGCCTTTTTGCTGTGGGGTACCTCCCGGTCGTAAGCCCTTGCCTTGTTTGTCTTCTCGTCTCGTGTCAGCCAATGGGTGAGTGTACCTTTCTCCTCTGGCGGACGATTGGCCACCACGGCCCAATAGGTCTTCCGTATCTCCTCGTGCGAGGCGAACATCGTATTCAGTCGTGCCAGAGCCTTGCTGGTGCGGGCATAGAGGACCACACCGCTTACGGGTCTGTCCAACCGGTGTACGACACCCAGGAATACTTCTCCCGGCTTGGCATATTTTTCTTTGATGTAGGCTTTTACGGTATCCGAAAGAGGAGTATCTCCCGTCTTGTCGCCCTGTACGATCTCTCCGGAAGCCTTATCTACGATGATGAGGTGATTATCCTCGTATAGAACCTTCATGGCTTTTTACATGTTCATGCCACCGTCCACCTGGATGACTTGACCACTGACGTAAGCCGACAGGTCACTTGCCAGGAAGGTAGCAACTCCGGCAATGTCTTCCACCTGTCCGCCTCTGCGCAAGGGAATCTTCTTCTTCCATTCCTCACGCAGTTGCTCGGGCAGAGCAGCAGTCATAGCCGTTTCTATGAAACCCGGAGCAATGGCATTGGCACGTATTCCGCGGGGACCCATTTCCTGGGCGATGCTCTTGGCCAGGGCTATCAGTCCTGCTTTGCTGGCGGCATAATTTGCTTGCCCCGCATTGCCGTGGACACCTACCACACTGGCCATGTTGATGATGCTTCCGGCCCGTTGTTTCATCATGATGGGAACACAGGCATGGATGAAGTTGAAGGCACTCTTCAGGTTGACGTTGATGACGGCATCCCATTGTGCCTCCGTCATGCGCAACATCAGTCCGTCTTTCGTGATGCCCGCGTTGTTGACGAGAATGTCTATGCGACCGAAATCCTGGATAACCTGTGCCACGACCTCCTCTGTCTGGTCGAAACGGGAAGCATCGCTGGCATAGCCTTTGGCCTCTACGCCGAACGCCTTTATCTCCTGTTCTGTGGCCAGTCCTGTTTCATCGATGACCAAGTCGGTGAATGCGATGTTGGCTCCCTCGGAAGCAAACTTCAGTGCTATGGCTTTGCCTATTCCTCTTGCAGCTCCTGTTATCAGGGCGGCCTTTCCTTCTAATAATCCCATAATGTATTTTTTTAGTATTTATAATGCATAAATGGTCTATGACCTACGCTCGCAAAGGTAGTCTAAATTGTGCATACCCGCAAAAAAAAACGAAAAAATTTTGCTATTTGGAAAAAACATCATACCTTTGCAGTCGAAAACATCGCGGAGTGGAGCAGTTGGTAGCTCGCCAGGCTCATAACCTGGAGGTCACTCGTTCGAGTCGGGTCTCCGCAACAGAAGTCCAGAAAGAACCTAATAATCAGGTCTTTCTGGACGTTTGGGTTTTGGACCCGGACAAAAATAGGACGTTTCATGTATGCGTTGGTTGGTTTTCCGAACAACGTAAAAAAAATGTTTTCTCAGTTAAAACCGTACGATGACATTAGAAGAGGACTTGTCATCGATTTTATTCCCCCTCAGAGGCATGAGGGAAAAAGTTCCTATATTTGGTTTTCCCAGATTGATCCATTGACAGGCCGCATGAAGCGCAAAAAGTATATGCTTGACCGCTTCAAAAAAGGACGTGAGCGTGAAATAGCGGCCAGTCGAATCATATATAATATAAAATGATTATCCGCAACCATCCGACAGGTTTCTATTGTAGATGCGATGCTCAAAATCCGATGTGCAGGCGACGGAAGCTATCATAAGCCTGTCAAACAACTTGTCTCCAAAGTACCTGCGATTGAACTTGTAACAGAA
>JAZLIY010000036.1:0-24365 GCA_045617645.1 Bacteroidaceae bacterium
TACGTTGCAAAGATAAGCGGAAAATCGGGAACCACCAAATAGTAAGTCCGAAGTGTTAAAATCTAATATCTATTGATAATCAATATATTATCTACGGTTATTTTTCGGTATTCATGGTTGTTTTAGACCTCGTAATTACAGTCCCTGAATGCACAGCCATGAATCTTCTTCACTCCTTCCGGGATGCGTACGTTTTTCAAACCGATACAACCTTCAAAAGAACGATAGTCTATTTTTTCCACACTGGATGGTATGACCGTCGCCCGGCAACCGGCAAGTAAACAGTTCCATTTCGTTCTAATGACGGCATTGCACTTGTCGCGTGAGTCAAATTTCTGGTTCTTCTCGTCCACCTTGATTTCCCTCAGATGTTCACAGTTATAAAATAAAGCATCGCCGATAGAATCAATCGTAGAGGGAAAGTTGATGGATTGCAGATTGGGACAAAGTGCAAAAGCCGACTCTTCAACAATCCTTATTCCTTCTTCGATAATCAGTTTCCTGATAAAACGGCATCCCAATATACAGCCTCCCTTTATCGCCCTGACGCCATACTGCCTGCCACCGTGTACGACGGACGCAGGAATATGCAGCACGCTGTCGGGCAGGTGAAAGCCCGTATTTATGGAATCCTGTACGACGGAGACCTTCACGCTGTCGCCCGTACCGTGTACGTCATCAATCTCGTACTTGAAAATTCCCTCGACAAACGAATCTTCCGCACCCTCGGCATACATGGCAAGGATGGAACACATAGAGAGCATCAAAATAAGGGCGGTTTTCTTCATGCTGTTAATCTTTGTTGGTAAGAATTTAAAAAACACGGAATCAGTCTGAATCATCATCCATTACATAGGAGTAATGGAAATAGGCAGTAGGATACTCCCAAAAAATGCCATCACAATCGGCCTTCATTATCGCTATTTTTATCGGTGCGTGAACGAACGTCTGCGTATAGTCCAGTTCGGGAACAGACAGGCAGTCGAACTCCTCCGACAGGATTTTCATCACATCTGACAGCCCAGGCACTTCGTTCGCCATCAAGAACACATTGTAGCACAGATAGGTGCACTCGCTGATTAACTGTTTGCTCCTGTTATCATTCGTCTCCATACTGAGGAGGTCGCCCCATTGATCGTAGTTGTAGTACGTATGCCTTACCTCATCATCATCTCCAGTCCGTCTCTCACATCCCTGTATCTTATGGTCTGCGGTATAGGTATATAGCAGCGTATCGGCGGAATCGTAGTCGCGGTACAGGATGATGTTACCATGCCTGTCGCATCGGTCACGGCCGATTTCCCGCCATGGGTTGTCGGTACGTACAATCTTGTCGCCCTTCCATATCCGATTACTGATGGGCGCATAGCGCACGCGCTCCTTTAATCGTCCTTTCCGGTTGTATCGGTATTCCGTTTTCTGGGTCAGGTGTTCCGTTATTAAACGGGAGTTTTCTTTTGTTTCATACCGATCCTTCCGGACGAGCCTGTTGTTCTTGTCATAGGTATATTCGTAACGGCTGAAAGGAAGCTGCTTCTTCTGGATTCGCCATGTCCTGCATTGCAGGTATTGCCCCAACGAATCATAGTCAAGAACAATTTTATTATACTGGTGACTGTTCAGTACCAGGATGCTGTCCAGCCTCATGTGCTGAGCCATGGCCGTGCGACAGACACATACGGCAAACAAGGCCCATAGTAATCTGCAAAGAGTTTGCCTGCTCATTTCTTCTTTTCCTGTTTTTGCTCCTTAATGCACACGAACCAGCCGATGTGTGACTTCAATTCGTATGTCTCCCTGTTCTCTTCCACACCCACCAGACCAGCATAGAACTGCATCGGTATTTCCCTAGCAGGAGTGACGCTGATATCCATGTACATGAAATCAACAGACATCACTTCCTTTAGCATTTCGCGATTGGGGGCTACCTTGTCTGGCGTTCGGCCGTGTTTGTCATATGGGAACAGGTGTAGGAACCACCCGTCGTACACGGTCGGTCTGACCTGACTGGGGGAACAGCCACCTGCCGAACGAATCTTGTCGGGTGCGATCTGAGTAACCATACACCGCCAGAACTGCTGGTCGGGATGTCCCTGAGCTGTTTTCCGGAATTCCTTCAACACGGGCAACAGGTCTTTTATCCACCATTCCAAACCATACTGCTTCAGGCTTTCGGCACGATGGAGTATCGTTTCCCAATCCTTCGGAATACCCGTCAACGTAATATACGGAATGCCACATCCCCCATATATGGCAGAATAGCCAAAATAGGGTTCCATGGCATCCATCAAAGTAATCTGCGAGGCTATGCGACTTTCCACCGTTGTCGTAGTAAAGTCCGCACATACGTTTTGTGCAAAGTTGCCCTTGGTAGATGTTTTCAACTGCCGGACAAAATCATCGAACACACCCGTCCAATTCGCAGGAGAGGACACGATCTTGGCATCCTCCTCGTAAAACAACGGTTTATCGGAGGGGACCCAAACAACAAGCGTCTTTTTGTCTTGATGATCTACAAACATCGAGCGCAACGAATCGGCATTCTTGTTGATGTGTTGAGCCAATCCCTGACAGATGAGCAACCACACATCATCGGGGGCAATGACCAGCGGACGATGATCGGCGTATGCCCTGCATACCATACTGAAAAAGGTGTCCTTTCCCATTCGAACCAAATCGACGTTGTCGAAACTGCTTGTCACAATCGTATTCTGTCCGAATCCAACATCTGACAGAATACTCTTGGCCACGTTTCCGCACAAACGCTCCCCTACGTAATGGGTGGGAGCCGGCAAGTTTTCATCTACGGCAAAGGTGATGGAACCTTGCGATTTCCGGATGACACAATCTTTCTTTGCCATCGACGTACTGACTGCTATCCCTAAAAAGACAGCCAAAAGGATTCCTTTCTTCATACGGGTTATTCTTTATTTGTTGTTTTCCAGACTGGTCTTCGAATCCGTTTCAGAATAGAGGCAGGCGTCACCCGCTCCCCTTTTGTTGGCGGAACGTATGTTCTCGGCAAAGGAGGAGGCGCTGTTGTCGCCAAAGAACTTATGATTAAGCTGGGCCTTGACGTTCGTGATTCGTTGCGGAGTGGTGTCCAGGAGGACGGCAATCTCACCGGGCGTGAAACCCAACCGAACGAGGATGCAGGTACGATGCTCCTGTGTGTTCGGACTACACGCCTTGGATATGTTGGAATAGAAATACGGCATCTGCTGCTGAACGAACTGGAGCAGAAGTATCCAGTCCGCCATCTGGGGCTTGCCATACACGCTGACGGCCTGCGCCTTCCGCTTGAAGGTCTGTACGATTTCTTCCTCAGCCGGATTCTGCATCCCCTCCCTGACCTCGATCTGCGAAAGCCTCTTCTGTAAATCGCTGATCTGCAAACGGTACATTTCCAACTCCTGCAACCGTTTCTCCTTGATGGCGGCATGGTCGGTCTCCAACAGGCGAAGTTCCTCCTGTACCTGATTATATTGGAGGATGGAAGCCGTACAATCGCGACTGAGTTGCTCTATCTCACGCTTTTTCGTTTCTTTAAGCTTGCGGTAATGACTGACAAAGAAGAATACGATGGTCAGCAGGAGAAGGACCAGGACATACACGATACTGCGCGTACGTTCGCTCTCCTCGGTCTTCTTCTTGGCTATTTCCTGCTCCACGCTGTAATCATAGAGAGCCTTCATACGCATACTGGCCTTGGCCGTTACGGAGTTAAAACGGCGTTCCGTGGCAGTGGAATACAACGATGTATATTTCCGGATGGAATCCGGCTCGTGCTTCATGGAGAACGTCTCCTGCAACCCTCGATAGACGGATGCCGCATTATGAAGCAACGGCATATAAGGCATCGCCCGACGATAGTAGTATTCGGCGGAGTCGGCAATGCCCACTCGCAGGTAATAGCGTCCCTTCTCGATATACAAAGGCCCCAACCGACCATCTATCTGCTTGGAATCGGAATGGATATAGGAACAGGTCTCGTATTTGTCCAGATAGGTCTTAGCCTTGGGATAATCCCCCTTCGTCAGGTAGCAGCGCACCTGATTGATGCAGGACAAGGCGGCCTCGTCGTCCTTGCCCATCCCCTTCCACTTGTCCTGCAGCAGTTCTGCCTGACGGATGCAATCGTCGTACTGCCCCCTATTATATAAGGAAGCACACAACTGTTCCTCCACGGCCAGAGCCGAAAAGGTGTCCTTCTGCTCCCAGGCATATTTCTCCACCAAGAGCGATTCTATGGTGGCCTCGTCGTACAGGCTCTGCAAGTTGTAGAGATAAGCCATCTGGGAATGTACCGTCATCAAGGTCAGATAGTCGCAATCCTGACTCAACGTGTCGGCACAATGAACGGCTTCCTGGTAACAAGCGATGGCCCTGGGTGCATTTCCCATATCCCGATAGGCACACCCGAGCAGGAAATGGGCTCGCATACGGTTGTTGCGGGAACCGTGATGATCATAATAATCCGTCACGCGAAGCAAGACGGAATCGGACACGAAAAGACTGTCTGCCCGGTTCATGGCCATACCACGCAACAGTTCCATATACATACGGTCGCCGCGGGACAAGGGGACGGATGCGGACAAACTGTCCAACTGGTTCAAGACAAGGACGGGATGAGTGCTGACAAGGCTGTCGAGTGCCATGAGCCGACTGTCCATTTGCCCATTTCCGGAGCACCCATTCCATAAAACCATCGCCACCAGACCCATCAGGCCTGCTTTTATCCACTGTATCGTAAAACGCTCTTTCATCTGCTTTTTTGTGATTTCATGCCACAAAGTTACGGGAAATTTACGTTTCTACATACATGCATTACCTTTTTATTTTACACCCTTGTTTACACCTTATATCATATATTCCACTGATATACACGCACATGTCGGTTATAGGAAAAGATTACACCTTTTTTACACCTTGCAATTTCAAGACGTATGATATTACAAATATATAGACCTATTGGGTCGGGTGTTGATTTATGGTGCCAATGCCTCTGGTAAGTCGAACATCATAAAGTGTTTGGCCATCATCAAGGAATTAGCCCTGAATGGATGGAACAACCGCAAGTACAATTACATCAAGATGGCGGATGAGCCGCAAAACAGCCAAATAGTGTTAAATCACACCCGATTTCAATAAAATCAAAGATTATCTTGCCCTAAATTGGAATTTTCTTCGTAATTTTGCACATACTATATTTCTTTTCTCTAAAGAAGAACGAATAATTCATACACACTATGTTGGACAAAGAATTCAGATATTACCTCGACCATCAGGAGGAACTGATTCCTCTCTACGATGGCAAGTACATTGTCATTATCGGCAATGAGGTGGTTGGTGCGTACGACAATCGCGAGGACGCATACTATTCCTCTTTGGAGAAGTACGAGCCGGGCACATTCATGATCCAGCTCTGCACCCCAGGCGATGATGCATACACCGTTCGCTATTACAACCGTGTCTCACCCGTTATCACCGCTACCGTATGAGTTGTCCGCTGACATTGCAATTTGCCGGTCGAGTACTTGAAATCGCAACTGAAGCAAAAATATCCAAGGCGTATGATGCTTCGCGTATGCCAGGCATACCTCACCCTCCTTACGAACCTTACAAGGCGGTGTGGGATACAGGTGCCATGAGTACCGTAATCACACCAACGATGGCAAGCAAGCTCGGCTTGAAATCCCTTGGACTTGTGAAGATGCAGCACGCCAATGGTGTATCGCTGGTCAACACCTACATGATAAACCTCCTTCTTCCGAACAAGATGGAGGTCCATTCGCTTTACGTCATGGAAGGCGCAATGGCAGACACCGATATACTGATAGGTATGGACATCATCACCCTCTGCGACTTCGCCATCACGAACAAGAACGGAAAGACAACCTTCTCGTTTGACGTTCCATCGTCACGGATAACAGATTATACAAAAGAGTAAAGATAGACATCTGGTATTAAGTTAATGTCCTTGTCTCTGTAATCAAATGAAATCCTAATGAAAGAGTCCTTATACGATATTGCAAGCGTTATTTTAGTATCTTTGCAGATGTTACTATGGATTATCTACCAAAGTACAGAAAAAGAAAATAGAGAATAGTTATATAAAGTAGAACAAATAAAAATCAATTAAAGCAGTCTTTGCTACGGCATAGGCACAACGAAACAGAAACAATAAAAACCATCGGAAGAACGGGGCACCATGCGTGCAGCCACTTACAGTTGACGTATTAACTTGAATATTAATTACGGAAGGTAAGCGAAACCGTCTTCGACACACATACTTGAGCAAACTGCTCTTGTTCTCTTCTCTCTAAACGACCAATTTCAGAAGCACGAGAATGAGTAGCGGTAGGTTCACGTTCCAAAGTGGGCGTGAACTTTTCCGTAATTTATCTGTGCAAAGGTTACTTGGTCGTACCAGAGAGAAGGATAAGCGTCGGGAAGTTCGCGCTCCTTCTTTTTACTAATTTGATTTATGAAGAAAACTATTTCGATACTGCTGTTTTTATGCGTATCATTGATTACTATGGCTCAGGATGTTATCGTAAAGAAAGACGGTAGCACGATTCTTGCCAAGGTGTTGGAAGTGACCAGCGCAGACGTAAAATATAAGAAACACTCCAATGTTGATGGGCCGACCTATACCATCAGTAAAACCGAAATCCAAAGCATCAATTATCAGAATGGAGAGAAAGACGTATTCGATGCGAAGGAAGAAACATCTCCTGCAAAAACGCCCCTGCTCACCACAGACAATTCCTCATCACAAAAGCTGAACGATTCCGAGTTGCTAAGTTTGTATAAGTATGGCTCAATTAACGGAACTCAAATTGCACCAAGAATCCAGAAAGGAAAGAAATTGAAGAAGATTGGAAGAATAGGAGGGGCTGTGTTTGCTGGTGTAGGAATCATTGGTGGAATAATGGTTGGCGCTCACTATGCTGAGGATGATGAAGCAGGACTCGCGTTTCCTCGCTTCATTCTTCCATTTGTCGGGGCAGGATTAATTTGGGACATAAGTTTTGTTTGCGCCGGTAAACATATGATAAAAAAATACAGCCGTATGCAATCCACTTCTCTCTTTCAGCAGGAAATCCCGTTAGGAAACAATACGATGCTGACAGCCGACGTGAATCTCCTCAACGACAACCTGACTCATCAAAAAACCGTGGGTCTTGGATGCCACATCAATTTTTAAATGCTTTTTAGTATGAAAAGAACATTCGTAAATATTTTCTCCTTTGCCCTTGTGGTGCTTTCCTTGTCATCTTGCAGGGTTGCACAAAGCGGTTCCTTTGGTGCCGCAACAGATATTGACCCATATACAAAAATCAACAGCATCAACGAGTACGACTTAATCGTATCAGACCAGGGTATTGAATATACCATTGATTACTCTACCCCGGAAGGACGACTGAAACTGAAAAAGATTTCCTTGGCAGCAGCCAAAGAATTAGTGAATGCCGAGGCGGCAATGCAATACAACTGTGCCATGATTGTACGCCCCAAATATACATTCCTGAAGGATGGCAAGCAGATTCTCCGCATCACGGTTTTTGGCTTCCCCGCCAATTACAAGAATGCCGCTAAGGATTACGTTCCACTACAAAATCGGAGAAAGACAGAGATTGATGTCAATGTGAATCGATAAGTCGATTGCATTCTATCAACACTTTTCGCTCAACTTGCTAGCAAATTTGGCTGTACTTGCTAGCAAGTTGGGTTGATTTTGCTAGCAAGTTGAGAGAGGGGACTCGAACGGTTGGATAAAATCGATCAATCAATACGAGAAATACCATCGCACTGTTCGCGGTCTACCATCGGTCTATTCGTGCATTTGCTTCGGCTTGTTGGTGAAATTACATCGCGCTGTTGGTAATTTTCTATCGGTCTATTTATATTTTTGCATCGGCTTATCAAAGTATTTCTTTCGGCTTATTTATTTCTTTGCACAGGCTTGTTGTTCTTTCTGCTGTCAACTTATGACATTTTGTGTTAAATACTGCCCTCGGTTTTTGTTCGGTACGAATTATCATCGTAACTTTGCAGCCGCTTTTCAAACTCCGTGTCATACGGAAAATGTAGATTGTTTGTTATGGAATGGTTGGAAAATTTGTTCGTCTCTACTGATTCGGTCGCACATATTGTTCTGTTATATGCCCTGGTCATCTCTGTCGGCATCGGTCTTGGACGTATCAAGCTGTTTGGTATATCCCTGGGTGTCACGTTTGTCTTGTTTGTAGGCATTCTGGCAGGACACCTGGGACTGACAGGTACGGACTGCATCCTGAATTACATACAGGATTTCGGGCTGATACTCTTCGTCTATTGTATTGGCCTGCAGGTGGGACCCGGTTTCTTTGAATCGTTCAAGAAAGGTGGCCTTGTGATGAATGGGCTGGCTGCTGCGGTTATCCTGCTGGACGTGGTGTGCTGCATCGTGCTCTTTTTCCTGGTCTTCTATCAGAAAGGACCCATCCAAGGCGAAAATGCACACAACCTGACTATGATGGTGGGTGTCCTGTGCGGTGCCGTAACCAATACGCCCGGATTAGGTGCCGCCACGGAAGCCTGCGGTCAGGTTTTCGGTTCTTCCCGTCCGGATATTGCCAACGGATATGCCTGTGCCTACCCTCTGGGCGTGATGGGTATCATACTGGCTACCATTTTGATACGCCATATTTGCAGAATAAACCTGGACAAAGAATCGGAACAGCTGGAAAAGGAACAGGCCGAGAATCCTCATGCCAAACCGCATAGGATGACATTGACCATAGCAAACAAGGCTCTGGCCGGGCGTACCCTTCTGCAAGTAAGCCAGTTCCTGGGGCGCGACTGGGTATGTTCCAGAATCCTGCACAACAACCACGTCTCCATCCCGAACCGCAATACAATACTCTGTGAAGGAGACAAGCTTTTTATTGTCTGTGCCGAGGATGATGCCGAAGCCATAACGGCATTCATCGGCCCTGAGTGTGAAGTGGAATGGGAGGAACAGGATGTTCCGTTGGTAAGCAAAAGCATTCTGGTTACGCAACCCAGTATGAACGGGAAGACGTTTGGATCGCTGCATTTCAGTTCTGTCTATGGCGTAAACGTTACGCGTATCCGCAGAAGCGGTATGACACTGTTTGCCAGCAGGAACCTGAGGATGCAGGTCGGTGATAAGATCGTGGTGGTGGGACCGGAAGATGCCGTGGAACGTGTGGCCAACCTGATGGGTAATTCCGTAAGACGCCTGGAAACGCCGAACCTGGCAGCCATATTCATCGGCATAATACTGGGTATCGTGTTCGGTTCCATGCCGATAGTAATACCGGGCATTCCCACACCCGTGAAACTGGGATTGGCGGGCGGACCGCTTATCGTGGCCATCCTGATCGGGCGTTTTGGATATAAACTGAAACTGGTGGCCTATACAACAACCAGCGCCAACCTGATGTTGCGCGAAGTAGGCCAGTCCCTGTTCCTGGCAAGTGTAGGCATCAAGGCCGGAGGTAATTTTGTGGCTACGGTGGTGAACGGAGACGGCCTCACCTATGTATGGTGTGGTTTCCTTATCACGGTCATTCCCATCCTGATAGTAGGGATTATAGGACGACTCAAATACAAGATGAACTATTTTATGCTGATGGGACTGATTGCCGGAAGCAACACAGACCCACCAGCATTGGCCTTTGCCGGTCAGGTGGCAAACAACGATGCACCTGTCGTGGGATATTCTACCGTCTATCCCCTGAGTATGTTTATGCGTATCCTGACGGCTCAGTTAATCATTTTGCTGCTCTGCTCCGCCTAACGCTTCTTCGCCCTTCAATTCCTCATAGAAGCGTACGAAGGTGGCATCCATATAGGGACCAACCCAGAGCAAGCCGATACCAAGGGTGAGAATACCCAGAATGATCCAACCAAGAAAAGTAAGAGAAAGATAGAAGAACCTCAGCTTGTGCCCCTGCATCATCTGCATGCTTTTCTCGATGGCTGCATTGTTCTGAAGCTCGGGGTTATCACGAAGGATATAAGGTACCATGGAATAGGAAATGGCCTTGATGACACCGGGAACGATCAGCAACAAAGTCCAAAGGATGATATAGATATACATCAGCAGATAGGTGGTGAAGATGCGACGGTATTGGCCGCCCCTGTATCCATCGAGCAAACGGCCCACATTGAACGGATCATCATCCTCGTTACGACTATTGGAGAGGAATGTCATGGTCTTGCCCCACTCCATCGGCAACAATAAAACGGTTATCAAGAAACTGGAACCCATAAGCACCTTGTCTAAAAGCCCGCCTGCCGTGGCACCCAAGATGGCAGAAATAAGGACATACACAAATGTCAGCATGACTGCTTCCAACCAACGACCTTTCAAATCAGCACGCCCTGCGGCACGCAATTCACTCAATGTACTATACATATCTGTATTTTTTGTATTCCCCCTACTCTATTCTGCGTTTTCGGTATCCGCACCTTTCCAGTTTGGTCTGTTTTAGCTCTTTCTGACCCCCAAATTTAGGAAATTAATTAACAACGGCAAAAGAATTCGGCACAAAAAGATGTATTAGGATATCCAACAATGTCATCTGCCCCAAGTTTATACACCTCGTCTTTTGCTTTTACGGAATTTCCACGTTATCTTTGTGAACAAAAATCGAAGATACAGGAAAGATGGATCGTCTCAGGAAACACCTATACCCCTCCCCTATCGGCAAATTGCTTATTGCGTGCCACGAAGGGGAGGATATGGATGGCATCATCCGATGGCTGGACGAATATTTCAATGGTAAAAAACCTGACTGGATGCCGAAGATTCAACTATCCGGTACCGATTTCCAACAACGTGTGTGGAAATTGCTTATGGAAATACCGTATGGCGAAACGACCACATACGGAGAATTGGCAAAAAAAATCTCGCCCACGATGTCTGCCCAGGCAATCGGGCAGGCAGTGGGCAAGAATCCTTGTTGTATCATTGTTCCGTGTCACAGGGTCGTGGGAACGAGGGGTTCCCTGGGCGGCTATGCATACGGCACAGAAATGAAACGTGCTCTACTGGAGTTCGAAAAGACAAATCAGAAATTATCCTTTTGCAATTCGAAATAAGCCTGAGGATGTGCACAAACGGGGCAAATCTCAGGTGCGTTGGTGCCAACTACGATATGACCGCAGTTACGGCATTCCCAAACCTTTACTTCACTCTTGGCAAAGACAGCGGCTGTCTCCACATTCTGAAGCAATGCGCGATAACGCTCTTCGTGACGCTTTTCGATGGCAGCAACACCACGGAACTTTGCAGCAAGTTCTGCGAAACCTTCTTCTTCGGCAGTCTTGGCAAAACCTTCGTACATATCAGTCCATTCAAAGTTCTCGCCGGCAGCAGCAGCTTCCAGGTTCTGTGCCGTATCTCCGATACCATTCAGTTCCTTGAACCATAACTTGGCGTGTTCCTTTTCGTTGTCGGCTGTCTTCAGGAACAATTCAGCTATCTGCTCGAAACCTTCCTTTTTGGCTTTGCTTGCAAAATAGGTATATTTGTTTCTTGCCTGTGATTCGCCGGCAAAAGCGGCTTCCAGATTCTTTTCAGTCTGGGTCCCTGCATACTTGTTACTCATAAGTTTAAATTTTACTTGTTAAACATATTTTGAATTCATTGCAAAAATACGCGCTTTTATCTTAATCACAAAATATTTTCGCCTTTTTTTCATTTTCTTAACTTCATTCGTCCGAAACAACTATTCCATACGATATATCGTGGCTTCATAATCGTTCAATAGCTTCATTCCCTGCTCGTCCAGCCCTACCCCATCTCTATAATGTTGTTGCAGGAATTCATGAAGAGCTGCGCGTACCACATTCTGTTTTTCATACTTATGCCGAAATGCTATGTAATCCAACGCATTTCTGTCCTCTTCTGCCGTAAAGAAACTGAAGCCGCCTGTTTTCTGAATCGTACATACACGTTTCATTGGCCTCGCGGCTGTTTCCACGATTTTTGTACGCACCGCCTCGTTACTGGCCAATGGTTTTGGTGCCACAAACGTTTCATTGGCCTCGCGCGCTACTCGGGCTACGTTTAAACCTGATTTTCTAATTGCCATATTTATATCTATATATTTTTATATTTGGACATTTAAGTATTCATACATACTCGTATAGTTGTATATGTAAATATTTGCATATCTATACATACGAGGTTATTGATTTTCACGGTCTTTTATAAATTGTCGGAACGCTGCATTGGCGATTTGCCCCCAACGCACAGGTGTCCAGTTCTTTGGTCTGGCCTTCCGACCAATCATATATTCTGCCACACGCATATAGTCATCGGCGGCCGTACTATCGGGACTATACTCATAAAGAGACATCTCATAGGCTACGGATTCTGTACAACGGACACATTCGCGAATATAGACAGGGAATAACGGGGCATGCACTTCATTTATGTCATTGTAATAAGCCTTTACCTCGCGTGAGATTGCACGACGAGCATTCCAGCGAATAAGCAGATAGCCCATAATGGAAACGTTGCAACGAAGCTGCACCCTTACCTTATCTATATAATTAAGCAATCGTGGCAAACCCTGGAGGCTATAAATACCAGCTTCGGTGGGGACAATTACAAAATCACTCGCTACAAGCGCATTAGTGTTCATCAAAGTTTCACCGCCGGGAGCACAATCTATAAAAATGTAATCATACATGTTCCGAATCTTCGCACCAGACTCTGGATCCACGATGTCTAAAAAATCAGCAAGACGATGTTCACGGTTATACATCAACTGCAATTCCGCATTAATGTTACTCATACTGTGACTACCCGGAATATAATCTAACCCATCATAACGAGTATAAATAGGCAATGGCAGTTCCTCACCTGGTTTACTATCATGCATCCATTCGTAAATGGTAGAATCTGCCTCCTTATGAACGGTTTTATCCACAGTATCAGTTAGATTGCACTGAGGATCCGTGTCAATAAGAAGAACTTTTTTTCCTAATAACCAAAGGGCAAAACCCAGATTTACAGCAGTCGTGGTCTTGGCGCAACCACCCTTGTCATGCAAAACAGAAATAACTTGTGACATAGTATTAATTTACATATCATTGTTTTCATGGGCAAAATTACAATAAATATTTATAAGTACAAAGAAATATCCAAATATTTTTAAACGTATATATGTACATATCTAAATATTTATATATCTATATATACAACGAATCCAGGTCCAACAACAGAACTCATGGGATTTTTTTCGATGAAAAGGGTAAGATATGAAGATATGAGCATATATGAATATTTAAATATTTGAAAGAAAATATATATTTAAATATGCGGATATACGTATATGTACATACGTGCGTATTAGGGTATAAAGTATTTGAGTATTTATATATTTTACTATACACATATATGGATATCTATATACGCATATATTCAAAGCTTTGATTAAACAATCTTAACAATATATATATAAATAAGGTAAGTGTTCCCAAAATTCGCACAAATAAAACGATAAAAAGTAAGCAAATGTTCCCAAAATTCGCACCAAAAGATACTAAATAGTACACAAAATGTTCGTAAAGTCCGCACCAGGGAATTGGTAAAATGCTATATAACAAGTTATTAAAAATAATTATAATTATGATAAGATCTTTTTATACCATAGTATATAACTTATAATATTTATAAGGAAGAAATAAATACTTAATAATCAATCATATCCAAGAAGATTTGTAGGAAATATAGGAACATTTGGTGTGGACTTCGAGAACACTCGGTGCAAAAAATAGAGTAATATGGTGTGAACTTTAGGAACACTTTCTCGTTTGTGCGGACTTTGGGGACATTTATTTTGCAGAAAAGCATTAGGTGCGGACTTTAGGAACATTAGCAGAACGATACAGGATTAATAAAAGGATGGTGGACGAGTTTAGTACATTATTGTGTGATGTGTACGAAAAAGGAAGTGCGGACTTCGGGAACACTTGGTGCAGGAAAATAGGACGATATGGTAGGAACGAAGAGAACATTTTCAAGAATATAGTGAAAGTTTTAAGAATATTGAGGTGCGAACCGATGGAACATTTAAGGGAAAATATTTGGAAGTAATTGAATATTTCCATATATTTGCACGCAAATATAGATAATTCCTAGGTTATGATAAAGAGAAAAGGTCCTGCAATCGTCAGCAGTACCAATGAACTGGTAAAGACATTCAGCTATAAAAGCGAAGCTGATTTTATCCTTAATCCCATTAGTTACACACAGATACGTGGTAATTTCTCTTTGGCACAGACAAGCTTGATGGTTGCCATAATAGGGCAGTTGCAAGACAGAATAAAAGAACAAGTGTCGATAGGGGAGGGGTTGTCACTTTTTAAGCCAGAGGATTTTAATGGAAACTTGTTGAATTTTGAAATACCATTAAAAGAATTGGGCATCAGTCCAAAAAAATATGGGGAGTTGGAAGTTGCCTGCGAAGCTCTTTTGCACATGGATATGTCATATAAGCGCTATGATGAAAACGAGCAGATAGAATATAATGTAAAACAAAACATATTCCACAAGATAGAATTTCCCACGAACGTATTGAATGCAGAAGGGGAGAAGGTAGCTTATAAAAGCGGCCAACGAAGAAAAGGGGTAATCCGTATTCAGATGGTTGACGAAAGTGCCAGGGAGATATTGAACCTCCGTAAAGGCTATACCCGACATCTGAAAGGCATCACGTCGCTTTGTCGCAGTCCGAGGACACCCCGTTTGTATATTTATCTGAGCGCATGGCGTAGTATCGGCAGTTGTATGGTCAATTACATTGACCTGAAGGAGTTCTTTGGTGTCTTGACATTCAGCAAGGACCACAAACGTATTGTAGAAAATAAATACCTGAAATATGGAGCCTTCCATCGCGACGTGCTGGATCCAGTTCAGAAAGAGATGAAAAAGTTGTCGGATGAGAATAAGGTAGAGTTCTATTTCGATTATGAGCCAGTGTATCCCAGGGGCGTAACGCGAGGAGATCCAGACAGCATAAAGTTTCATTTGATAGAAGGAAGTTTTGGCCGGGCCCAGAACTACGAGAATTATTGTGGCAAGTTGCATTCGAACCTCATTACTAAATATGGGTTGCAGCCCAATGAGTGGTATAAACTTCAACCGTTGTTGTACGAAGGGTTTAACCTGAACGAAGAGATGCGACGCATCGACAAGCTGATAGAAGAAAAACAGCCCGACAATGTGCATGCCTATGTCACCAAAATATTATATAACTGGTTGCAGGAACATCGGCGTCCCACGTTCTTCTTCGAGGAGCATTCACCCGAAGATGAAGGCATCCAGCATCCACGTATCAATGATATCCTGCGTGAGAAATGGGAGTGGTGGATGGCCAAATGTCGAGAAACGTTGGGTGATAAGTTCTATGAAACCTTTATGAAGGATATCAGCGACATCTGGATGGTCCGTGGCAAGGAGGTATGGGTTGCTGTGCCAAATGATTTTGTAAGTGCCAAATGGGAAGAGCGGATTGCTGAGGTTTCCAGTTATTTCTTTACGGCTTTCGGAAAAGACAAAGTACTGAAATATACTTATATAGACCTATCCAAGGTACGACCTCAGTAGGCTGTTGCGGCATCCTATACGCAGTTTCTTGATGGCTTTTTCACGTATCTGGCGTACACGTTCGCGGGTAAGTCCGAATTTGTCACCAATTTCCTCCAACGTCATCTCGCGCTGGTTAATGCCGAAGCTCATGATGATGATGTCCTTTTCCCGCTCGCTCAGTATGCCCAGCGCCTGGCTTATTTCCGTTGCCAGGCTTTCGCTAACCAGGTTGTTGTCGGCCATCGGAGCATCTGCATTCGTCATTACATCCAACAGACAATTTTCCTCTCCTTCGGCAAAAGGAGCATCCACGCTCACATGGCGTCCACTCGCCCGCATGGAATCCGAAATTTTCTCGGGTAATTCATCCACCAGTTCGGCCAGTTCTTCTGCACTGGGCTTTCGCTCATGTTCCTGTTCGAACTTCGTTATGGCCTTGTTTATCTTGTTTACGGCACTCACCTGGTTCAGGGGGAGTCGTACGATCCTGCTCTGTTCGGCCAACGCCTGCAGGATGGTCTGCCGTATCCACCATACGGCATAGCTGATAAATTTGAATCCGCGCGTCTCGTCGAATTTCTCTGCCGCCTTTATCAGCCCCACGTTCCCTTCGTTTATCAGGTCGGGTAGGGCCAGACCCTGATTCTGGTATTGCTTAGCCACACTCACAACAAACCTCAGGTTCGATTTTACCAGTCTATCCAAAGCCATGCGGTCACCTTTTCGTATGCGTTGCGACAGTTCCACTTCTTCATCTACCGTCAGCAGTTCCTCTCTACCGATTTCCTGTAGGTACTTATCCAGGGATTCGCTGTCTCGGCTGGTAATGCTTTTCGTTATCTTGAGTTGTCTCATGTATGCTATTCGTTCTTTCGGGGCGCGAAGATACTACAAAATTTGCATTAGGAATGATTATTACGTGAAGTATTTCTAAAAAATCACAATAAATGTATAAATATGGGAGGTATAAAATAAAAAAAGAGTATCTTTACGGCTGGAAAATAATTTTTAATCCAAAAAACAGAAAGGAACATACTATGACATTGATTATTATTTTAGTCGTTGTAGCCGTGCTTGTACTGGGCTGCATCAGCATCTACAACAACCTTGTTCGAATGCGCAACAACCGTGAGAATGCCTTTGCCAATATCGACGTACAGTTGAAACAGCGCCACGATCTCATCCCCCAGCTGGTAGCTACGGTGAAGGGCTATGCCGAGCATGAGAAGACATTACTGGAGAGTGTTACGAACGCCCGTACGGCAGCCATGAACGCCGCAACCATAAACGATAAGATCCAGGCAGAGAACGCCCTGAGCAATGCTCTGGCCGGTCTGAAGGTTTCTGTCGAGGCTTATCCCGACCTGAAGGCAAACACCAATTTCATGCAGTTGCAGGGCGAGATAGCAGACATCGAGAACAAGCTGGCAGCCACCCGCCGTTTCTTCAACAGCGCAACGAAGGAACTGAACAACGCAGTCCAGACCTTCCCCGGCAATATCTTTGCCGGTATGTTTGGCTTCCACACCGAGCCGATGTTCGAGGTTCCCGCCGCCGAACGTGCTTCTTACGACCAGGCACCCGAAATAAAGTTCTAACGTCCTCTTCGCTTTTCCACCTTATATTTATAATAAGAGATAGATGAGATATGTAGGTTTACATACCCAGCAGGTGCGGAATAACCTCAAGAGCCTACTCCTGCTGGTCCTTTTTCCCTGTATCCTGTTGGGCGTTGTCTATGCCTTTCTGGTCATCCTCAACTACCTGGGATACTCCGATGCGGCATACGGCCAGGTTCCGTATGTGGAATGGGATTATGTCAACTACGAGATGTTGCACATCCTGCCGTGGGTGATAGGCATCGTGGGCATCTGGTTCCTCATCTCCTATTTCTCCAATGTGGCTATGATACGTCATGCCACGGGAGCGCGTCCCCTGGAGCGTCGCGAGAATCCCCGCGTCTATAATATCGTGGAAAACCTCACCATGGCTTGTGGTATGCACATGCCACAGATCAACGTTATCGACGATCCCCAGCTCAATGCCTTTGCCAGCGGAATCGACGACAACAGTTATACTGTTACGGTCACTACGGGTATCTGCGACCGCCTTACCGACGAAGAACTGGCCGGTGTCATCGGGCACGAACTGACGCATATCCGTAACCGCGACACGCGTCTGCTCATCGTTAGCATCATCTTCGTGGGAATTATGAGCACCCTTATGACTCTTACTGTCAGGATCCTCTGGAACACATTCATCTATGGTGGAGGCAACCGGCGCACGAACAGCCGTAGGGAAGGGGGCAACGGCATCGGCATCGTAGTAGTCATGTTCGTAGCCATCGTATTGGCCGCCATCGGCTATTTCTTCACCCTGCTCACTCGTTTTGCCATCAGCCGCAAACGCGAATATATGGCCGATGCCGGTGGGGCCGAACTATGCGGCGATCCCTTGGCGCTGGCCTCGGCATTGCGTAAGATCAGTAGCGACCCGGGCCTCGGTCATGTGGAGCGCGAGGATGTAGCCCAGTTGTTCATCATCCATCCCAAGCAATTCCGTCAGAGCTTTACGAACATGATAAGCACGTTGTTCAGTACGCATCCCAGTACGGAAAGCCGTATCGCATATCTCGAACAGTTCTAAAAGGCTGTTTATTTTCCCATTATCAGAATACCTGTGCTAAGGGTCTGGAAAGAGGGGCCATAGTTGCAGTCAAGGACACTCGTGGGGGAGTACTTGACATAGAATCCGAAAGCATGCCTGTAATTCAGGGTTGCCACCAAATTTATTCCCACCTTGTTTGTGCGAATGCCCTTGAAACGCTCCTTTACCTCGTTTGTCTGATTCTCATCACAAAGCGTGTAACGGTTGCGTATGTCGTGACGGTTGCCAGGGCGGCGCACGATGTAGAGTTCGGGGCCGAAGGCAAAGGTGAAATCGCGGGCAAACGTCTGAATGTACTTCAGATTGAATGTCGTACTGAAAATGTGCATTTTGCTGCTGTTGGGAATGGAGTTCTCCGGATAGTCGGACAGTACGACCTGCTTGTCAGGCAATTCTTCGAAACGGGTATGTCCCGTCATCCGATAGTTCCTCAGGTCCACGCCGAATCCGACAGAAAAGCGACCGCCCCATTTCCATCTGCGGGTTTCGGCACTCAACAAATCCAGGGCGGTAAAATGGAAGGAGCGACCCATGTTCACATTCATTCCGCCGGGAGCAGACAAAGCATCATTGAAACCGAATCCGAAACCGCCAAAAGCAGACACACTGCCATCTTGTGATGACTGAAACATGTTATTCTTGGGTCTTATCAGATGAATGATGTCGAAATCCCATCCACCGGGATGCTCCCCGTCCAGCTTCTTCGTAAAATCGGACTGCGACAATGCGATAGATGTGCGTTTGACCGCTTGCGCCTGGGCAGACGTTTCCATAAACAGGGCACACACGCCGATACATGTACCCAATACAAGATGCTTTGGTAATATCATTTTTCTTCTCGTTTAAATGTTTTGCTTAATTCTTTCATTGTGGCCGTACCTTTCATGAAGACCAGGGTAATGGCATAGGAGTGTTCATCCTTCTTTACACACTGATAGCAAAGGTAATACTGGTCTTCCTGCCTGTTCGTGGAAGCATTATCGCCAATCTCTGGCGGCAGGATCATGATGGCATAGTCGAGTGCCCCGTTCAGGTTGTCGTGAATCCCCATCTCCAGGTCGCACGAGTTCTCCATATCCTCCCGGACCAGTTCTTCTATATGCTTGTGTTCTTCCTCGTTGGCCTTGAACTTGATGCTACGGAAGTACGTCAGTTTGTATTTGGCCAGCTGACGGCCTTTGACGATGGTCTGCACAACCTCGTTTTTCTTCACGTTCTCGAAAATCTCGTTGACATGCAGTCCCTTCTGCGCACAGACGGAAAGATGTATCATGCAGGACAGCAGAACAAGCAAACAGTTCCTTTTCATATCACTTCTCATGTTTGGCAGAGTTAAAAATCTCGTTCAGTTCACCCTCTACGTCGGGCCGGTTGAAAATCTCGTCCATTACCTGGCACATCATATCCTCGGCCAAGCGTTCGTCTTCCACCTTGTTCCCATAGATATAGGCAACACTCTGTGGACGACTGGCCCGATATACGGCCCTTACGGTAAGTCCGGCTACCAGCACGATGAATATGGCGGCAACGGCAGCAATGCGACTCCACCACAGACGACGTGAGTTCCTGTGTCGCGCCTCAACCAGACTGTCGTACAAGGCCGATTCGTCCTTCTCAAGAACATCGCTCGCATCCACGGAACAGGTCGCCTTGTTCTGCAACATAAGCCGCAGGACCTTCTCGTCGATGTCCAGCGAATCCTTGTTTTCCAGAACGTGAAGTAGCTCACGCTCCTCCTCATGTGTCATCTGCGCATCAAGGTAGCGTTTTGTACATTCCTCATTCATATCATTGCTTTCTTTAAGTGTTCGAATATTTTTCTCTTTGCCAGAGAGAGCATACTGCTCACCGTGCGTGGCTTGGCTCCGGTAACAGCCGATATACTACTGATATCCATCTCTTGTTGCCACAGCAGGAAGATACGTTTTTCCGCCGGTGCAAGCATTGATATAGCCCTCTGCAACAAATTCTCGTTCTCGGCTTCTTCCATGCAATCCGATTCCGTTCGACTCAGCGTATATGCCTCTGTCAGGTCATACGAAGGCACTGATTTCCGTTGCCGCCACAGACTGATACACTGGTTTTTGGCGATTCGGACGGACAAACGCCGGAAATCCTCCTCAGTGTTCAGTTGGCCATGCACTTGCCACAGACGAAACAGCGTTTCCTGCACGATGTCTTCGGCATCTGCTTCATTGCCCCAAAAGCGGAAACCTATCTTGTATAGGTCGGACCGTATGTGCAATGCTATGTCTGTGTATTCTTCGGCAGTCATCAATTATATAACGCAGAAAAAGGGGAATGTTATGTGCTGATTGGTGAAAATATTCCTAACGCCCTTTTCTACGATGCTTAACCCTCAAAATGGAAAGTGTCGACACTAATTGCAAAAAGTCTCGACACAATTTATAAAAAGTCTCGACACTCTGTTTATGAGCCTTCGAAAATGCAAAAGAAAAATGTTAGGATTCTTCCATTTAGCATGTCGAGCCATTACGGTTCTGGTCTGGGAGGAACGAATGCGCAGGTGAAACGATTACACTATCGCCTCCACCAGAGTCCGTCCGTTCAGTTCCACTGGCGGCAGCAATCCCGGCTGCTTGTTCCTGTTGAAACAGAAGGACAGGAGATAGCCGGTCTTGTGCTTTTTTAGTTCCAGGTATTCAAGCAACTGATTCTCTCCTTGGGCATTATAGCAGTCTCCCCTCCATATCTTCAACTCAATGACATACTCGTGATAGTTGTAATTGATGATAAGGTCGGTGCGGGTTTCGTCGCGCGTCTCAGCCTCCACATAGTAGTGTCCTACGCCATTGATGATCGGACGTATGTACAGCAGGAACTGCTTGCGGCCATGCTTTTCAAGGAATTTTGCATCCATCGTCCCATCTTTCGTGCGGAAGATCTCGTTGAAGTGCTCCGAGAACTTCTGCAGGAGCAACGGCATATCCAGTCCGTCTCCCTTTATAAACTGAGTCTTCTCAATGGAGCCGGCACTATAGATTTCCGAATCCTTCTCCTCCGACATCAGGTATTCATAGATTCGGGTCTCCATTATACGGCTGGCAATGGAGAATGTGCCGTTTTGGGTATTGATGATGTTGAACTGTTCGGCCAATTGGAACGCCTGATTATCGGGGTTGTACTTCCGTGATTCGCCCGAGAAAAGAAAATCTCGAAGCAAGGATTTCAGATCCGGGAACTGCTCGATTTTCTTGATCATGTCATCAAAGAGTGTGTTGCGCTCGTTCAGCATCACCTTTACGGCTTCCAGCAGCCCGTTATGGCTCCAGTCATCCAGTTCATCCATCTGCTGGCACAGGCGAGAGACGAGGAATGGGTAGCCGCCGGTGTATTCCCTTACCCACGAGGCAACTTCCTCGGCGTCCATCCCTTTGTGGTGGTCAGACTCGTATTCGTCAAGCATCCCTTTGATTCCTTTTGTGGAAAGAGACATGTCCATATCAAACGGAGCAGCAATGTTCCACGGACTATTATACTGATGCTGGGCCTCGGGGCGCATCTTCAGTTTAAGGTTCTTGATGTCATAGACACCAGCCAGGATGACCGACTGGAAAGTAGGAAGACTTTTACGATTGAGAAACATTCTCCTCAGCACTCCAAGAAAAAGTAGGAATGAGTCGAAATTACTGGCCTGATCAACTTCGTCAATAAGGATGACTATCGGCTTGCTGTTAGTCTTGCATAACATAGGGATGGTATATGCAAAATCCATATCCCCGATGCTATCCTTCCCTTCTATTTCCTTTTCCAGCAACTGGGCGGCAGCAATTGTCTAATGCAGTCAAACCAAGTCTGACATTAAACAGCAAAGACTGCAGGAAATATTTGTAAGTAACGGGTAAACTGGCAAAGGATTCAGGTGATGTTCCTTCAAAACTCAGTTTGAATACAGTATATTCAGGAACGAGATATTCCGACAACGCCTCCAGTGTCGTTGTCTTGCCATACTGTCTGCCACGATTGATGCAGAAATAGTCACCCTGGGCAATCATCTTGCGGATAATCTCCAGACGTTCGGTGATGTCCACCATATAGTGCTCATTTGGGCGGCAAGTACCCGTCGTGTTGAATCTCTTCATAATCGCAGCAAAAAGGCTCTATTCGCTGCAAAGTTACAACAAAAAATCTAAAAGGGGAAAAATTACCGAACAATTTTGGTTCACCCGTATTATCTCATCAAATTACATATCGTTAGGTGATTATCGGCATGTAAAAGTCAGGCTGAAAGTCTGACAAGCCCTTTATGATTTCTTTTATCGCCTCATCTCTTTCCATATTTTTCCTAACACCCTTTATTTTGTCTATCAATCCTAAAAATGCAAAGGATTGATTCTATTTGTGCAAAGGATCGACTCTTTTTACAAAAAGGATTGAACCTATGTTTTTGGAAGGTCGAAAGAGTGCCATGAAAATGTAAGGATTCTTTACAATGTACTTGTATCACGTAGGAACAAAAAAGGTAGGACCGACCTCCTACCCTTCAAATATACGAATCTTCTATATTCTATTTCACCAGTACCTTCTTGCCGTTCTGGATGTAGATGCCCTTCTGCGGAGCTGATTTCAGCTGACGGCCCTGCAGGTCGAAGATTGGATGCCACTCAGGTTCTTCTGCCTTTGGCGACAGGATGCCGTCAGGGTCCGAATAGGTTCCGATGTGCTTGTACCTTCCCCATTGGGGATGATTTCTGTAGGCTGCAAGTGCATTGTCCGGGACAATGAGTGTATTGTTCTCAAAATCGAAGTCACGGTCTTCCAGATAGACTCGCTTTTGATATTCAGTCAATTCACATCTCGGAGGGGTTTCCGATTCAAAATAGACCTTTATGGGCATGTAAACCCACCAACGCGTATCGTTTTCGTCCTTTTGAAGACGGAATGGATCCATGCACACCTCCAAGGTGGCGGGAACTACGACTTCCTGGATCTGGCAATTGGCAAAGGCATACAGACCAATCTCTTTCATGTTTTCATGTATGTGCAGAAATTTGATAGGGCACTTGAAGAATGCGAATTCTCCTATCGTTCTCACGTTCTCCATGCCTTGGACTTTGTTGATGGAAGAATTATTAAACGCACGTTCCCGTATATCCAGCATCGTAGAAGGTAGCACAACTTCCTTTAGGCTTTTGCTGTTGGCAAAACCGTATGGCATAATTTTCGTGACACCTTCCGGAATCTCCATACATTCTCTTTCATCGCCTGGCAGGAATGCCAATATTGAATCGTGGGACTTGCTGTAGAGCACGTTGTCTATCACATCCAGATAGGCATTGTCCGGATCTACTGAAATCTTGCTGATGTTCGAGCCTTGAAAAGTGAGTGCACCGTATGGGATTTTCCTAGTCTTTCTCAGGTTGATTTCCTTAAACGTACAAAATCCAAATGCATTAGATCCGATGGAGTCTATCGTTTCGGGCAATTCGATGGATGTAGTTTTGCTATAATAGAAACAACCAGATCCAAGTACTGTGACGGTGAATTCCTGATTGTACCAATATCTTTCATATTTCCGCGTCCACCAGATTTTTGCTGTGATTTTAGAAGGTATGACAAGATCACCTTTGTAATCGCAGTCGTTGGGATCTATTTCAAAATATGGATCCATGATGTCCTGTGGTCTTAACCCCTCCCAGTCTTCAAGATACCCAAGAGCGTCAGACGGATTTATGACAGTAGCCGTGCCCGTACCAGGGTGTACAAAATACCAAATACCATCTATGTTTCTTAACATGGAGCTGTCGTCACTGAAATAGCCCTCAGGGGGTTCCATGTACCCATCATCCAGATACTGTGCCGTGGCCCTTGCACCTATCAGGCACACAAGGCTAATAAAAAGAATTGTCCTTTTCATATTTTAAGAATTTATGTTGTTTAATAGGTAACATTATTGACAAGGCAAAGATATGTAAAAATTTAATGATTATCCGCAACCATCCGACAGGTTTCTATTGTAGATGCGATGCTCAAAATCCGATGTGCAGGCGACGGAAGCTATCATAAGCCTGTCAAACAACTTGTCTCCAAAGTACCTGCGATTGAACTTGTAACAGAA
>JAZLIY010000037.1:0-25156 GCA_045617645.1 Bacteroidaceae bacterium
TCCTGTACGGAGTGGCGAAGACCATCTCCGAGCACATGAGGCTTGGCCGTTCCTATGCAGAGGTCAAGAAGGTGTATTCCGTCAGCATCATCTATTTCGACCTCGGTCAGGGCAAGGACTACATATACCATGGACAGACGCACTTCGTGGGCCTCAACACCGGCGACATGCTTCGCATAACCTCTCGCGAGAAGGATGCCGTGTGCATGAAAGCCCCCGAGGAAGTATTCCCCGACTATTTCATCATCCGTGTCAACGAGTACAACAAACCTGTGGCCGCCAACTTCCTTGAGGAGTGGCTGGGCTACCTGAAGGACGGCTACATCAGCGAAGACACCAAGGCACCCGGTCTGCAGGAAGCACGGCAAAAGCTCAACTACCTGTCGATGAGCCAGAAGGAGCGCGCCCAGTACGAGAGTCACCTGGATGCCGTTATGACGCAGAACGATGTGCTCGAGAGTGCCAAGCTCGAAGGCCGCGCAGAAGGCCGCGCAGAAGGCCGTGAGGAAGGTCGTGCAGAAGAACGCTTCATTATTGCAGACAAGATGTTGGCAAAGGGCCTTCCCCTTGAGACGGTTTCCGAAATGACGGGTATAACCGTAGAAGAACTGAAAAGCCGCAGGCAGTAATTGCAAATTCCGGGGTCAAATGTAGTGTACACGTCAGGAATGCCTTGAGAACATCGTTTTTCCAAAAAGGCGGTCTTTTTTTTCGGTAACCCCGGGGTTGCTGCGCAAATACCCCGGGGTTGCTGCTCACGAACCATGGGGTAGCTGAACACGATACCTACCGAGTTTTGTATGACAGAGATTATAGACAGACCTTACCTCGTAGGATATTCGTCGAACTCACATCATTAATAGGATTCCGCGTCTGGATGTGCATATCATTGGCTTGCATAATCTTTTATAATGAAATACGAAGTTGTACTTCCATAGCCGAACCAATATCCTATCCCCCCTTCAATGTTTGTTGGCAAATTGTTCGTTGTAGAAAGCATTGCGGCTTCGGAAAGAGATTGTGATTCTGTGCATGTATTCCAATAATTATATGCAAAATCATCTAGATGGCAACATTTTACGGCAACTGTATCATGGATTGAAAAATAAGGAGTATAATCATGATTTAATATGTGATGCCCCCGATAAACAGGAATTTCCATGCTCTCCCCAGATGTATCATCATAAAAACCTCCTAAAAAGGATGCAATGTATTGTTTGCTGGAAGTCCCTACACGCGAGAAAAACTGGTAATAATTTCGGGTTGTGCTCTTTGTCGTAAAAATTGCCTTAATCTGGTATAGTGTATCGTTATCTATACATCTTTCTATTACATACTTTTTTACATTTGGTACTGATGTAATCGTTGTTGTCGCTTTTGCTGTTTTTTCTTTATACTCCACTATCAACTTATAGGTTTCTCCCACTTTCCCTTTTAGGTGACTTGTCGTATAGATATAAGGGGGAAAGAAACCTTTGTCATACTTGCCCGTCAGTATCACTGTATCATTTCCGTTGATGATAGACACCTTTGCCCATTTTACGATGTAATCCTCCAGGCTTTTCAAGCTTCTCTCTTCCGATGTTATGGGCATTGTTTTACTGACCAAGACAACGGGATAGCCATCGTTTTCAATATATCCTTCAACGACAAGAGACGAATCTTCTGGAACGAAACAATTTTCCGTACATGAAAGAATAGCAAGCAGGAATATGAAGAATATGGTTTTTCGCATAGTTAGAATTTACAGAAATAACTAATAGAAGGTAAAACTTCAACGATAAATGATTTGGGACGGTATGAAATGGCACCATCCGAAGAAACATGAACAGAATAAAACAATTCATTGTCACGTCCCGTCAAATTGTAGATGGACAAGTTTATGCCGTTTTCTCTCGCAAATCTCGCTTTCCACTTGTAATTTACAGAAAGATCCCATCTAAAGTATGGTCGGAGTCTTGTGCTGTTATGTTCTTTGAAATGCGAGATAACATTCCCGTTTATGAGGGCCAGATAGTCAACAGCCGTAAAAGGTGTTCCGGATGCAGCTACGACACAGCTTCCAACGCTCCAATGGGTTCCTATATTGTAAGAAAGAACAGCATTCAGTTCATGTGGACGTTCATGAGTGGCTGGATATGTACCTACCACATTACCTATGTTGAATTTTCGCATGGCGTGTGTATAAGTATAGCTCATCCATCCCGTCAGATTTCCCGAACATTTATTTAAAGAAAAAGAAAATCCATAATTTTCCCCTGCACCTTGGAATAGATGTTCTTTTAATTTATACTCAGAATTGACTAAATCAAGGATGGAACCGAAATATTCCATTTGATGGTGCAGTTGCTTATAAAAAAGGTTCACGGATGCTTTATATTGTCTGGAGAGAAGATAGGCCGAAATGCCTGTATTAAAGGAATGGGCATACTGAGGACGAAAATCCTTATCAGACGTGAGCCAGAACTCCGTTGGGAGACCTACATCGGAAAATCCTGTTTGAAAAAGGAACTGATGTTTTAATGCATAGCCGGCAAATACCTCAAGGCTATAGTCATTATATGTCAGCGTGATAGATGGGTCGGCACTGGCAAAAAATCGTGTTTCATCTGAGCCATAGACATTACCGCGAAGTCCAGTTTCCAAATAGAATGGTTCAACAAAAGGATATTTGTAAGCTACATAGGCTGAATTTTCTACTGTATGACTGACATGCTTCGACTTCTGTTCTGGCAGAAAAGTCCCCGAGGCCTGCAACGATTGAGGCTCTATGTGATGATAGATGACATCGGCACCCCATGATAGATTATTCAGAGTGGCTTGATGTTTTATCCCAGCATCAAGGATACTGGAAGGAAGTCGGATGTCCAGTTCCTGCATGTTCAGTCGGAAACGATTACGGTATGATGTAAGGTATAGGCTGTTGATGATATGAACATCCTTATGGTCGCATGTATGATGCAACCCCAGAGCCTGATTTCCCCATTTGGCATTCATCCTTGTCGTATAAGAGCCAATCTTGAACGTGGCGTTATCATTGCCGCCATAATAATCCATCACAAGGGAATGATGTTTGTTGAACCCATGAGACAAAGTGAGATTCATGTCATAAAAAGAATAGCCCAGCCCGAAATTGTCATTTTTCATCCATCTATCGCATAGTAAATTGATATACGATCTCCTAAACGATGCCTTACAAGACGTTTTCTTGCCCAATGGCATTCTTATGGTGCCCTCAGAGGAAATCATACCGACAGAGACAACACCACTTATCGTATCTTCATGGTTGGACTGCACTTCCATCGACAATCCACCTCCAAGTCTGTTGGCAGATTTCGGATTTGCGAATCTGGATATGGTGCACCGGTCGTAATGTGATGCATTAAAGGTTGAGAAGAAACCCAACAAATGGCTTGGGTTATATACGGGAACAGAGCCGATAGAGACCATGTTATGCGAGCTTTCGCATCCTTGTATGTTGATGCCTGCCCGATATTCTCCGTTGGTCTGTATTTCCGGAAGCATTTGACTGTAATGAATCGGATCGGCATAGCCTAATGTTTTCGGCAGATTCTCCAGCAACTGCATGTCAAGGACCGTCTTTCCATCTGCATACATTTTCGCCTTCGACGAATACCTTGTCCCTTTCACTTCCACGCAACCAAGTGTAACGCTCTGCCTTACACTATCGACTTGTGCATGAACAAAAGTCTCAGTAAAACAGAGCGTCACAAAAAAGATAACGAATTTATATCCTTTACCTATACCGGAGGATTTACCATTCGATATGTTCATCAATAAGGTCTGCGTATTTGTTCGCAAGTTTCTTGAATGAATCTATCACCTTCTTGAAATCAGTCTCGTTGAAGAAGGCTTCAAACGTGCTGTAGGATGAGCCGTCGTAGAAAAAGAGTACGGGTTCTGTTGTCCACCACGTCTCTCCGTTCCATGTTTCATCAATGAAGGGTTCAAGCTTTATCGTGGCTTGCTTCGTAGCCTTTCCGTCATAGAACAGATTTATGTCTGTCAGGCCGTTGGCCAGGTTGATATAGGACTTGAAATTAGCTTCATCGTCATCATAGTCGTCAGCATCTTCCAGATAATCTGCATACTTGCGTACATCGGACAAGGTTCCTTGCATCTGCACTCTGCCCAGAATGTCCAATTTCACAAAGGCATTCTTTGCATTGGCATCGTCTGTGTCATAGTCGTCGATGTCAAAGTTCTCGTCGCTGAAGGCACTTACGTTGCACGATGGTATGCCGCTGATGTCTGCCGAAACGGCTGCTGTCACCAGTGCCTTTCCATTCTTGCTCATGACGAATGAGGCAGATGCCTTGGAATTGGCGGTGTAGGCAGCTTGCGAAACATCGAACTTATAGCCGTTGTTCAGCTCTACAAGTGCAGATACGGTGAGACTGTTCTTGCTGATGTCGAACTCTTCGTTTGCGATACTTCCCAGATTGACATTGACGGTCGTCTTTACCACCTGACTGCCGCCCTGTGTCAGGGTGACAATGATTTTTTCAGGTACACCAATGGTATATTGTGTCCTGTCGTAATAGTCATTGCTGATGTAGGTATTGCCGTTTTCCTGCCAGTCGTAATCCTGCCAGTCGTCAATATCAAAAGCATGAACCTTCTTTATATTGCCACCGGTTTCCAGCTTTATTACACATTCACTTCCGTATTTATCCTTGAAGACAAACTGCAGGTCGTTCGCCTTTGTCAACTTCCATCCGCCGTTCATGGCAGTAAAATGGCCTGTGAAATTCGATGCAAGGAGAACTGCTTTATAGTTCGTATAGACATAATTATATTTATACGTATAGCCGCCCCATTTCTCTGTTTCCGTGTCCGTAGTGGTCGTTCCCAGTGCCTGTTGGGCAGCATCAAAGATATCTTCTGCCCAGTCTCCCACACTGTCCCAGTCATAGTCTTCGCCATAGGTGTCGGCCATGTATTTGCCAAGCTCGGCTATTTCCCGGAAATCAGACGAGGGCATCATCTCCATGAAATCCAGAGCCACGGTTTCCAGATATTCCTTCTGTTCGGCCGAGGACATGGCCTCTTCCTTCTCAGGCTCAACTGGTTTTACAGGATCTGTACCTGGATCAATGGTGGAGTCATCGTCACCACAGGAGGTAAACATGGTTATGCTTGCCAGCAAGGCGAGCAACACGATTGATAGTTTTTTAACGTTCATATTATTAAGTTTTTTGTTTCGTTGCAAAAGTACAGACTATTCCAGACATACACATTTTTTCATTCTCTTTTTCTGTGTTTTTCTTCAGTTCTGTTTCCTCTTTGCGAAAAGATGCCTTTATTCTGGGAACTATGGGCAGACGGGACGAACGGATCGTCCGCAGCCGCGGCCGTCGTTGTACCAGTAGAGGTATGCGCTGTAGAAGTACAAGTAGTACGCGTGGAAGTCGAAGCCGTCGCTGCCGTAGAGCGTCCCCGACCAGTAGTAGCCGTCCGAACCTGCGTAGTTCAAGTAGTCGTTCCAGCGATAGCCGGCAGCGGGGAGGAAAATGGAATTACCGTTAGGGCCGACAAACTTTCTACCATTTACGCCATTCACGCTTGTCCAAGACGAAGAGCAACACTCAAGAAGTTCCTTGCATTGGGCCAGCGTGGGCATACGCCAGCTGCCGCCCCATTGCACATGGGCAACATCGTACTGAGTTCCGCTGATTTCGGAACCGATGTACTGGAAGTCATCTGTGTTATCGTTATAATAAGCGTAGTTCTCCCAAGTGTAATCACCCTTCTCGGCTACCTCGCCCCAGGCGTAGTAGCCGCCGTATTCCTCGGGGGAAGATGCCCCCACGTTACAGGTTGCCCACTTTGTACCGCTGGGCAGGCCAAGGTCAACATACTTATGACCATTATGCTCACCTTCGATATTTTCAGGAGCTGCTGCGACCGTCACGGTGCAAGTTGCTTTTACTCCACTCCCATCGTTGGCTGTTACCGTGATTGTAGTCGTACCGGCTTTGATGGCAGAAATCATGCCGGAAGCATCTACCGTTGCCACGGAAGGATCGGACGAAGACCATGAGAGACTCTTGTCCGTTGCATTGGAAGGTTCCACGGATGCAGAGATCGTTGAAGCATCACCTACAGTTAGCGACAAAGATGATTCTCCAAGTATAATACTTGTCACCTTTATTTCGGTTGGATTGGAACCTGATAAGACAGGACGAACGGATTGACCGTCGCAGCGGTTCCCGTTCATTCTACCGAAACCTTCCGATCCGAATCCTATTTTCCATGCACAAGGTGGTTCCGACTCATCAAACAAGGATGACCAATAGAAGCCCATTTTACCTACGTTGGAAGTTGAATTATCCGTCTTATACCCAGCAGCCGGCAGGAAAATTTCATTTCCATTCGAATTGCTGGTTATGACGTAACCATTGATTCCGGATTTGGTTGCCCATTCGTAAGAGCAGTATTCCATAAGTTCCGTCCAGTCCGCATACGTTGGCATCCGCCATTCATCGCCCCATTTCACGTGAGCCACGTCGTATTCAGTACCGCTGATTTCCGAACCGATGTACTGGCAGTCATCCCAATCTGAACCATAAGCATACGTATCCCAAGAATAATAAGACTTCTCAGTCACCTCGCCCCAAGCGTAGTAGCCGCCGTACTCCTCGGGGGAAGATGCCCCTACATTACAGGTTGCCCATTTCGTACCACTGGGGAGGCCAAGGTCAACCCACTCGTGTGTTTCTGGTGCGTCTTCATTTTCCGGCCAGATGATGTTTTCAATCTCGGAGGTATCAAACTCTTTTTCCTGTCCGTTCTTCAATGTCACCTTCATCACATACTGGGCATTTATCGAGAAGACGCTCAGCAACACGGCTATGGATAGTGTAAATAACTTTCTCATTTCTTTCTGTGTTTTTTCTTATTCATATCATATATGGCATCCTTCCATGTCGTTTTCTCAACTGGAAGGATGCCATAATCTTGATGTTACTCGCAGACGGGACGGACAGAACAACCCAAAAAGCGATGGCCATAGTCATGGTAAAACAACCAATGGTTAGAATCTATTCCGACTACATTTGCAAGATGTTCGCTGCTACCATAAAGCGAATTTGCCCAATATCTCCCATATACATCTATACCTTGTGCTGAATATTCACTATCTCGATAACCTGCATAAGGTAGAAATATGGAATTTCCATTGGGACCAGTTACCTTCTGACCCGGAACGCCATTTCTCAGCGTACTTGTCCATGTGCAATTGTCGCAGAGTTCGTGCAGTTCCTCAATGGTCGGCATACGCCAAGAGCCACCCCATTTTACATGAGCCACATCATCCTCTGAATCAAGAATTATATTTCCATATTCGTTGTATTTCTTAAAAGTATAGCTACTCACATCAATTATATCAAAATAGGTATCCCAACTATACACGTCCTTGGGTTCTGTTTCACCCCAAGCATAGTATTCACCATACTCCTCTGGTGCAGTGGCACCTACGTTGTGCGTAGCCCACTTGACAGACAGGCCAAGATCAACATACTCTTCCGTTTCTTTTTCTGCCATTACGGGACGGATGGGAAGACCTGAGACACGCTCAATAACTCCTGAACTAACACCATCAAATGTAATCGCCTGAATACTATCATAACGCGAATTAAGTGAAGCCGTCCAATAATTAGTAGAATAGTTGATATTATTGTCGCCTTCTGCATTCTTCATTCCTGCAGCAGGGAAGAAGATGGATTTTCCGTTCGACTTACTTGTAAGGAAGTAACCAACAACTCCATATCTAATCGTATTTTCCCATTCACAATTATCGCGAAGTTCTTCGATATCATACTGCGTGGGCATACGCCATTCATCGCCCAGGGTAGCACGAGCGGCATCATATTCCGTTCCACTGATATTTGCGCCAATGTCGGCAAGATGCTCTTTGCCTAAACCCGCATCATAATAGGAATATGTTTCATACGTATATGTTTCCTTTGGAGCCGTTTCTCCCCATGCATAATAGTTGCCGAATTCCTCGGGTGTGGAAGCACCCAGATTACAGGTTGCCCACTTCGTGCCACTGGGGAGATCCAGATCTACATATTCATCCAACGTTTCGGATTCCACATACACGGGACGAACAGAATGACCGTAGAAAGTATAAGTCCACGGCCAAGAATTTGAATAGAAAGTAGCAGGACAACGATTTTCATTGAATGACAAACATGATGATGTACCAGAGAGCGTATAGAGCGAACTTGTGATATAAGAGCCCTCAAGATCTTCGGAAGAAACATAGTCCATTGAACTATAACCTGCAGCAGGGAGGAAAATGGAGTTCCCATTGGGGCCCGTCACTTTGCATCCATTCACACCATTCATGGTTTCCCAACTGAACGTACAGCATCTCGTCAGTTCTACCATTTGCACATCAGAAGGCATACGCCATTTATCGCCCCACTTCACATGAGCCACATCATATTCCGTGCCACGGATGTCAAGACCGATATTCTTGTATTCTCCGCTTCCCGAATCATAGAAAGAATAGGAGTCCTGATCATAATAATCCCTCGGTTCCGTCTCGCCCCAGGCATAATAGTCACCATATTCCTCGGGTGCAGATGCACCAATGTTACAGGTTGCCCACTTCGTACCACTTGGCAAACCTAGATCTACATACTCATGCGTTTCGACTTTCTTTTCCTGCCATGTCACGTTCTCTATTTCGAACACATTGAATTCAGTCTCTTCACCGTTTTTCAGCGTCACTTTCATCGTGTACTGGGCATCGACAGATACCACGCTCAACAGAACGGTCATTATAATTGCAAATGTCTTTCTCATTTCTTTATGATTTTATGGGTTTGACTACCTTGTTTAATAATGTAGATGCCCTTTGGCAAATCCTGTGTGGAAAACTTGGCATCCGAACGGTCAGCCTCGGACGGCTGGATTGTACGTACCAATGTACCGGACACGTTGTAGATACGTACCGTACCATCCCCCTTCAACTGTTTCATCTCCACACTCTCCACCGCATCTGCCGTTTCTTCGAACGTGAACATCTGCAGTTCGGCAATGGGATATTCTACCGTGGTACTTTCCGTGGTCAGCACCAGTACGTCTTCCCGATAAGTCACTACGGGTTTCTCACTCAGGGCGTAGCTTACCTCTGCACCCGAATTGGAATGTACGATAAGCTGTACGGAACCACTCCTTCCCTGTAAGCAGAATGCCGACAAGAGGAACAATGCGCATAATTTCTTTCTCATTTTTGTTTTGTGTTTTATTTAATAAGTACTTTCTGATTTAATGCCTTATGTCTGTTGCCATTCAGCGTTACGCTATAAACCCCTTTTGGAAGTGATTGAATATCTACGGTTACCGAGTGCATTTCCTTGTCAATGTTTTGCGCAGCAACCTGTTGACCGGCCATATTGAACACCGACACACTACCCTCTCCAAAGTTTGAAGGAATCTCTACGTTCATCGTACTGCCGGAGACCGTCATCATGTTTACAGGTAATTCCTTCACCTCCTTGATGGCATTGGCAGTCTTATCTATCAGAGCAAAACAATACTTCTCGATTTTCGGATTGTTATACGACAGGTAATAGTTGTTGTTGAAGCGATACAGATCAAACGATTCGTCGGCATAGAATTCAGAAATGACATCACCGTCTTCATTTATCACGGTAAACGTACCGCTATAGTACTTGCCATTAGGATCGCGTTTAAAATAGACCAACTCCCATTTGTCATCATCGTTAAACAAAGACTGGGTAATTTTCATATACAAATCTTCTGGATTATTGTTGTTATCCACATCATAATAATCGTATATGGCTTGTGCCCCACTATATTCGTCACCAAATTTGGCATTGAATTCCGTCAGCGAGATTTCTTTCTTTACCTCAAAATTATCGTCCAGGATTTGAATGGCAAGCATATTATCATTGTAAGGATCATTTTCATCGTACTTTATCAAATAGGGTACAGCTTTGCCACTGGTGGTAAATTCTCCTGGAACAAAATACAAATAATCGTTATCAAAGGTGATCACATTCTGTGCGGAGGCTGAAACCGCAATAGCTGCAAGCAGCGAAGCCAAAATCGTTCTTTTCATTTTCTTTATGTTTATAATTTGGTCATACCCTTTGGAATAGAAATGGCTACAAGATTCATGCATTCAGTGAAAGCACCAGACCCAATGCTCTTCAGACTCTCTGGAAGTGTTATGGACGCTAGGTTGGCGCAGTAAGCGAATGCGTCTTCCCCTATACTTGTTACTCCCTCCGGAATCGTGATGGAAGTAAGACTGGTACAGTCTAAAAAGGCCCTATTTCCAATGCTCGTTACTCCATTGGATATCTGTGCGCTAAGAATGGCTGAAACATAACACCATGGAGCTTCGGAATAATCATAATCTTTCATCTCTCCATTTCCCGAAATGGTTAGTTCGCCAGTTTCTGTATTCAGTTCCCATTTCACATTGTCGCCCTGTGCTCCACAATCACCAGAATAGATTTCGGCACGCATGGGCATCATGGCTGCCATCATCAGCAACAGCATCATTGCTCTAAAATTCACTTTTTTCATTTTCTTGCAACATGTTCTTCTTCGCCATACTCCCCAAAAAGGCAAAAACTATCGGATACAAGAAAAGCGTAGGGATTTGTCCTTACTCACCTACTTTCTGGTATCGCCAAACACCACAACTGAAATGAATCTGTACAACTCCCCCACGCCGTATATGCAGCTGCTACGGCATGGGAGCCGTATGCATACGTACATACCGGGGGCATTGCCATGACATTCATCCTTCAGTTTGTGAAATTGGCGATTTCGAAAGTAAGGATGAAAGCGCGGAACGCTCTCTTGGTCAAATGGCTGTCATCCCACTTTATGGGTGGAAAGTTCCAAATGACGATGCAAAAATAGAAAAAAGGATTGGATTAGCCAAAAATCCCATTCTATATTTTATGTAGAACAACAAAAATACGATTTCCTGTTTTATCTGCCACCTGCCATAAAGGCATCATAAATTATTTATTCACAACGCCTTATCACTATGGCAGGTTGTTCACAACCTGCCATAATCTGCCATAACCTGCCATAAAGCGACATTCGGGAAAGGGCTTTAGGATTCCTCCATGACAATGAAAAACATGGCGGTTCCTATCATAAAACTCCCTGCCTGCCTGTGACAAAAATAATTGCCGGTGCCGATTGTACAATCGCCAGTGACGGTTATATAATTGCCGGGGGCGGTTGTACAATCGGCACCGCCGTTTATACTTTCCCCCGCGACCGATGCTTTTTATTATCGTTTATCGTAAATCTTTTCGCAAGGAACAAGGAACAGAGCTAAGGCTATCTGCATGGCAGGTTATGGCAGGTTATGGCAGGTAGGAAAGCACCTGCCATAGACATACAGCAAAGAGTATCAGATGGTTAAGTGTTATTTATGGCAGATGGCAGTTTTTTTGCAAAAAAAGAAATCTGCCATAAACGAAGAATCATCTCACCGTTAGAAAAAAGCTACAATGCCCGAGGAAAATTTGTTTCCTCGGGACGTAACAATTTGTCCATAACTATGGACCAAATTACATGGCAAAGGCGTTGAAGCCGCCATCCACCACAGCCACCGTACCCGTGACGAAAGCGGAGGCCTCGGAAATCAGATAGTGAATCGTACCACAGAGTTCCTCTGGTTTACCAAAGCGCTTGAAGGGAGTTTGCCGAATGACATCGGCTCCACGTTCTGTCAAACTGCCGTCAGGATTAGTGAGTAAAGCTCTGTTCTGGTTCGTAAGGAAGAATCCAGGAGCGATGGCATTCACACGGATGGACGGTGTGAATTTCGTTGCAACTTCATTACTCAGGAAAGCCGTAAAATTACTGATACCGGCCTTGGCTGCTGCATAACCCATTACGCGCGTCATGGGGCGGAAGGCTGCCATACTGCTAAAGTTAACGATACTGCCACGACCAGCCTCTACCATAGGCTTCAGGAACACCTGCGTCGGGATGACCGTACCGGTGAGATTCACATTGAGCACTTTCTGAAATTCCTCTACCCTGACATCGAAGAACGTTCCTGTGGGAGCGATGGTTGCACCGGGCATATTACCGCCTGCCGCATTCAGCAGGGCATCCACACGGCCATACTTCGCCAGAATCTCCTGACAGTTTTCCTCGACCTTGGCTTGATCCATCACATCTGTCGTCAGAAAAATGGCATCGCCTCCGGCTGCCTGAATATCGGCTACTATTTCGTTTCCAACCTCCTGATTGCGACCCATCAGTACGACATGCGCACCTTGGCAAGCCAGATATTTCCCTATTTCCCGTCCCAAAACGCCTGTGCCGCCGGTTATGGCGACTACATGATCCTTGATATCAAATAAATTCTTCATAAGACAATGTTTTTTAAATTCATAATTCATAATGCATAATGCATAATTTATAATTCCACTCTCTTGTATTTCGGCACAAGTGTTTTCTGTACGGCCCATGCCAGAATGTATGCCACGGCACAATAACAGAAGATCAGGAAATAACCGGCTGGCTTGCCATGAAAATTGAGGACTACCATCTGGGTCTGGTCGGCATAATCAAAAAGCTGTCCCGAAACTTTATTCACGATGAAGCAACCGATACCGGCAGCCATTCCACCCAATCCGGTGACCGTTCCGATGGCCTTCTGCGGGAACAGGTCGCTTACCACCGAGTAGTTATTGGCCGACCACGACTGGTGTGCCGCTCCGGCAATGCCGATGATCAGCACGGGATACCAATAGCTGTACGAACCAAGGGGCTGTGCCAGCAAGGTAAGCAAGGGGAAAAGCGAGAATACGAACATCGCCTTCAGGCGGGCCTCGTAAGGCACCAATCCCGTACGATTGACAATGATCGTTGGCAACTTGCCCCCATAGATGGAGAGCATCGTGATGGCATACAAGACAAAGATGAGCAAGATAGCCATGGAATCGTCACTCGCCAAGCCATAGACATCCGACAGATAAGCCGGTGTCCAGAACAGGAAGAACCACCAAACACCATCGTAGATGAAACGGGTAAGCACAATCCCCCAAGTCTGCCGGAAAGTCAATAATTTCAGAATAGACACACCACTCTCCTCCTTTGATGAGGAGTCGGCCGTTTCCTTCACGTTCTTGCTTTCCGCATCCTGCATGATGTATGCCAGTTCCTGTTCGTTCACGTGTCTGTTCTCGCTTGGCTTTCTATAGACAAAAAGCCAGCAAGCCAACCACAGGAAGCCCAATCCACCGATAATGAGGAATGCCATTTCCCAACCGTTACCGACACCGGCATTCTTGAAATAACGTGCCAGTAAAGGTATGCTCAGGGGGGCAACCAAAGCTCCGATTGTGGAACCGCTATTGAAGATAGAGGTGGCAAAGGCACGGTCCTTCATAGGGAAATATTCTGCCGTTATCTTTACTGCTGCCGGGAAATTTCCGGCCTCGCCAATGCCCAGAACAACACGCGAAGCAATGAAGAACCATGTGCTGACAGTGGAAACGGCCAATGCCACACTACCCGTTGCACGGAACAGCTCTTCGGCACTGCCCAGATCCAAGGCGGCCATCGTTGCCCATCCGCAGAAAGCGTGCATACAGGCACCAAATGACCAGATGGCTATCGCCCATACGTATCCTTTGCGCGTACCTATCCAATCCATGAATTTACCGCTGCACAGATTGGCCACGGCATATACGAGCGAGAAGACTGCCGTGATGTTGCCGTAATCGGTATCTGTCCAATGAAATTCGGGTGAGATAAAATCCTTCCAGGTCAGGGAAAGCACCTGTCTGTCCAGATAGTTGATGGCCGTAGCCATAAAAAGCATACCACAGATTACCCATCTGTAATTTGTCGTGCCCGACTTTTTTAATTCATAATTCATAATTCATAAAGTGGTAGCATCATGCATAATTGTTTTTTTCATCATATATAATACACGAGCCGATATTCCTGTTTTTCTGATTGTAAGAGAACATTATGCATCGTGCATTGTTATTACGTGTACAGGTATGCCCAACATGAAGGCATATTTTTTCAGTATGTCTGCCGAATGACCGACACCGATGGCACAATGGTGTGACGGCCCTACCCTACTCCACTCCTTCACAAACTGCTTGGCAGAAATGGGGAAACGGTAACGACTGTTGATATTCCCGATGTGCAGGATGGGGCCCGGAACCGACTCGCCCTCGGCTATCAGGAGCGAGATGCCGCTGGATTCCTCCACAACAGACAACAACGTTACAGGGCCATGTTTTACGGACATCTGGATAGAGAGTCCCTTCCCTGGTTTTCCGTGATAGACGGGCAGCGGAACCAAATGCACGTCACCCTCGGCAATGGCAAAGTGAGAGGGGCCATCGTGCCCCAGCATCACGATGTCGTCGTTGTAGTCCACGGCATAGAACTCCGAGAAGCAACCACCCCTGCCCATCAGCGACATGATCTTCATGGCCTGTACGTTCTTTACCTCGTACTCGCCTGCCACTGGAATATCCTTTCCCGTCAGGATGGTATTTCCTGCTATGACGGAAGTGACGATGTTCTCATACTCGCTTCCGGAGGTACTGCTGTAATAATAAGCCAGGGAACCAAGTCCATGGCGAGCTACCAGCTTGTCCAGCGCCACCGAGGTACGGGCCGCCCGTTCTATCTCATAGGGCGTACAGTCGGGGTCAATGACAAAGACGCGACCGAACTCTTCCGTCTTGCGACGCACATCTTCCTCGGTCACTTCCCTGCGACATTCCGCCAGTTCGCACATTTCCAGCACCTCGACATGAGTGCCGAATGTCGTGCTGTGCAGTCGCAGGTCGGAATAGACATCTACCATTCCACCATAGTAATTGCCCAACACGCCCATACGGTTCTTCCTCATGCCCACGGAAACCTGTGCCGCCACGAGCCATTGGTGAATCTCTTCCCATGCCTCTTCATCGTCCAGATAGCCCGAAACGATATCGTACCGCACTCCGGTCCTGTTGAAGACGGCACAGAACTCCGGTATGGAACAAGCCTGACAATTGGCAAGCCACTCGCCCGTCATGGTTCCACGGTCATTCATGGCATTCAGCTTGTCATAGTCTATGGCCGGTGTGGGTTGCAGGTTGAGCATCACCACGGGCACCCTCAGATGATTGGCTATCGGCACGATAGTACTGGACAATGCGTAGGTAGAAACGAAAATGAACACCAGCTCCACATCCTGGCTCTTCATCTTTGTCATGGCCTCCTGTGCCTTGTCCGTATCATCCACTAGTCCGGCATCTATCACCTGTACCATGCCGTAACCCTGCATTTTCTCCTTTATTACCTGCTGGTAACCCGTCAACCGGTCCAGCAATCCATCGAACTGTCCCCAATAGGTATTCAGTCCTACGCCCATTAAACCTACTTTTACCATATTATGTACAATATTATACTTTCTACCCTACAAAGTTAGTTTTTTTTCATATCTTTGCCTACTAAAAACCAATAAAACAAACAAAAAATGGCACAAAAAGGTATAACATTCTTGTTGCTTGCATCCTTTTTAGTCGTTTGTCTGGACGGATGCAACAGGAAATCGCCATTTAGTCAGGCGGAATTCATGCAACCCGATATCCAGTGGCGACCGATACCCTTGTGGTTCTGGAACGATGACTCCGTCCAGGCCCACCAATTGGCAGAAGAACTGCATGGTATGATAGAAAAGGACTTCTACGGCGGATGTGCCATACTGCCCTTTGGTGGCGGTTTCCGTCCCGATTACTTGTCCGAGGAATATTTCAACCTATACGCCCAGATCATCGAACAGTCCAAAGCTTACGGAGCACGTATGTCCATGTACGATGAATACGGTTTTCCCAGTGGCAATATGGGTACGATAAACGGCAATGGCGTGGCACGGTTCCGCGACAACCACCCCCAGGATGTGGTCAAACGCCTGGACAAACAGGAGTACCCCACCCAACCCTCATCGCACTGCAGCCTCCAACTGAGTACCAAAGGCAAGCGGATGTCCACCGTGGCGTTCTCCAAACAGTCGGGACAGGTTATTCCCTTAGGCGAATACGTCAGCAAAGAGGGTTATCTGGAATGGGACGTGCCGGCAGAGGGTGAATGGACAATCATGGACTTCACCTGCGTTACGGACGGCGATCCCAACGTGGACTACCTCTGTGCCCAGTCCGTACAGCTTTTCATTCAGGACACGCACGAGCAGTACTACAGCCGTTTCCCCTCCGCTTTCGGTTCTGTCATCACCTCCACCTTCTTCGATGAGCCCACGATGTACCGTGCCGGCGGCAGGATGTGGACCGATGGGTTCAACGAGCGCTTCACTGAGCTGTTCGGATGCTCGCCGGAGACCTATTATCCCGCACTCTGGTACGAGATGGGCGACCAGACAGCCGTTGCCCGCAATATGCTCTATACCACACGCGCCACTCTATATAGCGAGGGCTTTATGAAGACGGTGGCCGAATGGGCAACAGAGCACGGAATCCTGTCCACGGGCCACCAGGACCAGGAGGAAGTTCGGAATCCCGTCAGCGTGAGCGGTGACCTGATGCTCTGCGGAAAATACATGACCATGCCGGGCATCGACAAGATAGGCGGCCCACGACCCGCAGAGGACTTTTACAAGGTCGTTTCGTCATCGGCCAACAACTGGGATCACCCATTCGTCATGTCCGAAACCTATGGTGCCATGGGCAACATACCCTTCCAAACGCTTTACAGCGTGGCCGTCGAGCAGTACACCAAGGGTATCAACAACCTGATTCCACATGCCGTATGGTACAACGACAACAAGGTGACCTTCCTGCCCGAGCTGTCCTACCGCAACCCGTTGTACTGCGACTCGCTGCCCGACTTCAATCGTTTCCTCTCCCGCCTGAACTATATCCTGGCCCGACCAGGAAGACACATAGCCTCCGTAGCCGTACTCTATCCCATACAAACCTTACAGGCAGGACATTATCTGGACGGAGAACGGGGATATTATGATGGCGGAGTAGAGGTTCCGGGAACTGACTACAATGTGGTGTCGCGCCACCTGACGGATGAACTCGGTATCGACTTCACCTACCTGCATCCCGAAGTCCTGGACACGAAATGTCATCTGGAGGACAACCGTCTCGTTCTGGACAACCAGTTGAATCGCGAGGAGTTCACCACCATCCTCCTACCGGGCGTCAAGGTCATCTCCACATCCAACATGCAACGTATCTACCAGGCCTGGCAACAGGGCATGCACGTCATCTTCACCACGCAGAAGCCCTGCCTGTGTGCAGACTTGCAAGGGAGCAACCAAGCAATACGACAGATGGTGGACAAGATGCTGTCCGACAGCACTCATCCTGCACAATATGTAGCTGAGCCTACGCCCAATGCCTTGTACGAAGCCTTGCAGGGAGTGGAGCGCGATGTGGAGTTCCCACAAGACTGCGCCCTGAACTACATCCACAAAGTCATCGATGGCAAGCACGTCTATCTGTTCGGCAACATCGACAACGAGGAGAAAGAAACCATCGTGACGATAAACGGCGAGATTGGCGATTGCCAGTGGATGGATCCACATACAGGACAGACGACACCTGCCGTACCCTGTAACCAGACCGATGGGTCGAGGAGGCAGTACACCATGCATCTGGCACCGGCCAGAGGAATGTTCCTAATCAGCAAATAGCCGTTGGAGAAGAGCATCAGAACACAGGCAGGAACCATGGCGGGCATCAGAAGAACGGCTATCATTGGAGGCGGTGCGGCAGGGTGCTTTCTGGCCATACGGCTGAAGGAGCTCGTTCCGCAAATGGAGGTGGAGATTTTTGAGCGTCAGCAACGGCTGCTGGCAAAGGTGGAGATTTCCGGCGGAGGGCGATGCAACTGTACGAACTCCTTTGAGGGGGTGAGCGACCTCCGGCAAGTCTATCCCCGTGGAGGAAGGCTGCTCACGCGGCTGTTCCGTAGATTCTCCTACGAGGATGCCTACGCCTGGTTCGAAAGCCATGGCGTTCCTTTGATAGTACAGGAAGACCATTGCGTTTTCCCGCAGGCCCAGGACAGCCATGCCGTCATCAATTGTTTCCTGCGCGAGATGCATCGTCTGGGGGTTGTTGTCCACCTTGGGATAGATGGTTTCTCGCATCTACTGGAGAATGGCGGAAACGGAGCGTTCGACTGCGTTGCCATTGCCACGGGAGGGATGCACGGCAAGGTGCTGGATCTTTTCAAGCCCGAATACATCGTTCCCCCTTGTCCGTCCCTCTTCACCTTCAACGTGGATAATGCGGAACTGAAGGAACTGATGGGGATGGTAGTGGAACGGTCTGCCGTATCCATCCCTGGTTCCCGGCTTCGTGCTGAGGGAGCCTTGCTGATTACCCATTGGGGCATGAGCGGTCCGGCTATCCTGAAACTATCCTCCCATGCTGCCAGGGAACTGTCCGCCAGCAACTACCGTCTGCCACTGGCCGTTGATTGGAGCGGTGGTACAGGAATAGAGGAAATACACAGGCAGTTACGGTTGCTCTGCACGGAAAACGCATCGCGCCTGGTAGCTAATTCGTCCCTGCCCTATCTGCCCTCCCGTCTGTGGCTCTACCTTACCGGCAAGGCTGGAATCGATGCTTCACAGCGCAGATGGAAGGAAGTGGGCAACCGCCAGATGAACCGTCTGGTAGAGGTGATAACAAACGACCAATACGCCATTTCGGGACGTTGCCACCACAAGGAAGAGTTTGTCACCTGTGGAGGTATTTCCCTGAAGGCCGTTGACAGCAACACACTGGAGGGATGCCCCGACATACTGGTTTCTCCCATTGCCGCCCACCTGTTCTTTGCCGGTGAAGTGCTCGACATAGACGGTGTTACGGGAGGATTCAACCTGCAGGCTGCATGGACGACAGCATTCGTGGCTGCCGAGGGAATTGCGTCAACACAAAAACGGGATTTACAGACAGACGAAAGCCTTTTCTCTGCCACACAAAAAGAATAGATATAAGTTTACTGATTCCGCCGAGTCATCCAGTACCGACGTTCTTCGTCCGTCATTTTCTCTATGGCATATCGCAGGGCCGTACGCGGCATAGTGGAAGCATAGGTTTGCAGAAAGGAACGCAAGATATCCATCCCGCAGTGTTTCCCAATCTCACGCAACATCCATCCGACAGCCTTGTGCATCAGGTCGTGGGGGTGATAGACGTGTTTCTCGGCATAGCGGAGGGTCCACATGGGATTGCCCTGACGGGTTGGCGTACTGGTACAGACCATCGACATACGTTGCTTCCACAGATTGGTACTGGCGGCCAATTCATCCAAAACATTTCGTTTGTAGTCTTCGGACAAACAAGGATTTTTCCCATCGTGACCCAGGAACGTGGGAAGCAGAAGCCACCGGCCTACAATGTCGGAAACGGACAGGTCCACAAGATCCCAGTTATTGATGCGTTCTGCATGAGAAAGATAGAAAAGCAAAAGTTCATCACGTCTTGTAACAGCCTGCGGATCAGTGGCCAGACGTTTGGCGCATAGCTTACAAAACTGACGGGAAAGGATGAGGACTCCGCAAAGCCGAGCTTCATGCCACTCGCTCATAAGCAAGTCATGGATATCGGGAAGAAGTATGCTGTCGTATGTTCTGACCAGTTGTCGCACCTGTGGATTGGCGATGCCCAAGAACTTGTCTCCATACCCATAGTCGCCCTTTCCCGTACGGAAGAACCGTTGGGATATGGCTGCACGGGATTCGCTACGAAGAGCAAGAATGGAGGACATCAATTCATTATGCATAATGTACAATCAGGTAGAAACAAGCAGACCTATGTCTAATTCAAATCATATTTATTTTTGTCCCATACAAACCGGAATGGACACAGCCACCAGGCCCAACAACAGGCTGAGGAGGAAATAGAGGACGAAGGTTCCATACAGGCCGGATCGCAGGAGGGTCAGACCCTCGTAACTGAACGTAGAAAAGGTGGTAAAACCACCACACAATCCTGTAGTGAGAAGCAGACGGGCCGAAGGGGATAGCCCCCAGACGGAACTGAACTGGTAGAACAGACCGATAAGGAAACAGCCCAGGACATTCACCACGAGGGTAGGCCAGGGAAAAGCTGTAGAAGCACAACAGGAACAACAATCCTGACAATGTTTCCATACCAGCGATACCAGATAGCGCAGGACCGACCCAACACCGCCACCCAGAAAGACATACAGTATGTTCAATTCGTTATGCATCAACCTTAAAGTAGCAGGATTCAGGATGCGAGATATACAGACCGCAGACGCTGGACTGGGGGTACATTGCTCCGTTCTCGGTGAGGCGGATGCCCAGTGCATCGAAGTCCAGCCAGCGGGCCAAGGCGAAGATGCTCTTCTGATCAGGGAGCGACGGATAGCCCACGGCGGGACGAATACCTCCCCACCCCGTTTCTCGCTGGAGGATGTCGGACAGGAAGGCAGAGGCGGCCTCTGCCAGGCGGTCGCATACCGTCTGCATGAGCAGGGCTTCGTAATCGTCGGCACCGGACTGTTTCAACCTTTCCAGACGCGCAAGCATAGCCGGGCTGATGGTACAGGCGAACAATCCCACATAATCATTACCCAAGGGCGATACGAAATCGCACAGCGACAGGCACTGACTGCGTGGAGTACCGTCGGGGGCGAGAAGTTCCTGACGCGGTGTGGGGATGAGAGATTCGTTGACAACTATGCCCTGTCCCTGATGGTTACGGGCCGGATAGAAAGATTGCAGAGTCTGGATGCCACAAGATGCATCGGCAACCAGTTCTGTCAACAGGCGGTCGGCATCGGCACGTAGAAGACGACCTTCGTCGCTGTCGGCCTTCACTCTCCATGCCCAATAGAAATAAAGCCAGTCGATATGGGGCAACAGGTCGGCCAGGGGTATGAAACGGACGTTTCCCGAACCCACAAAAGGTGGTCGGACGGGGGTGTATGTCTCCCATTGACAGGTAAAGGGGCATACGGCAGCATTGTCATGCGCTATCTCGGTCTCCAAACGGCGACGCCCCTCTTCCCTGCGACGGAATACCATGCGGATGCGCTGTTGTTCCAGTTCATTGCCACGAAGTACCTCTTGGCGTTTGGCTGGATCCATAAGTTGCATGGCCACCACAGGATCCTGGGAGGCATCCTTCATGTGGAAGACACCACCCTGATAGAGAGGGGCTATGCGGACGGCCGTATGCACGGCCGATGTGGTGGCACCACCCACGAAGAGGGGAATACGAAGTCCTGCCTGCTGCATACAACGGGCCACGTGACACATTTCTTCCAAGCTGGGAGTGATCAGGCCGGAGAGACAAACGATATCGGCACAGCCATCGACAGCCTCCTGCACAATGCGTTCTGCCGGCACCATCTCTCCCAGGTCGGTAACCTGGAAACCATTGCACGACAGCACAACGCCCACGATATTCTTTCCGATATCATGCACATCACCCTTCACCGTGGCCAATACCACACGGCCGGCAGAAGACCAGTCTGCATGCTGGGTGGCTTGCATCAGGGGTGACAGGATTTCCACGGCCTTTTTCATAGTGCGGGCAGTACGGACGACCTGCGGCAGGAACATCTGTCCTTCACCAAAGCGCCGTCCTACTTCGGTCATACCCTGCATCAAGGGACCCGATATGATTTGCAGGGGAGTCTTTCCCTCGTCTGTCAATTGTTGCAAATCCGCTTCCAGACCGGCTGTCGCACCCTGGAGAAGGGCGCGGGAAAGACGCTCTTCGGCACTGTCGGATACAGGCTCTTGAACAGTCGTTTTTGGGGATGTTGTATCGGTCTTTTTCACATCGGAATTCGCAACATCCTTCATTTGCATCAGTTCCTCGGTTGCAGAGTCCCTGGTGTTCATTATCACGGCCGACAATGTATCGCGCAGAGCCGGATCTATGTCTTCGTACCGAAGTGCCGTTGCCGGATTCATGATGGCCATACCCATACCTACGGCCCGTGCATGATGCAGGAACACCGCATGCATTGCCTCGCGAAGGTAGTTGTTGCCACGGAAGGCAAAAGAGAGGTTGGACAAGCCTCCGCTCACACGGCACCCCGGCAGATGACGGGTTATCCATTCGGTGGCACGGATAAAGTCACGGGCATAGTTGGCATGTTCAGCCATACCTGTGGCAATGGTCAGTATATTGGGGTCAAATATGATGTCGGAGGCAGGCAGACCGACCTGCTCGGTAAGCAGACGGTAGGCACGCTCGCAAATCCCGATTCTACGCTCGTAGGTCGTGGCCTGTCCCTGTTCGTCGAAGCACATAACCACAACGGCTGCGCCCAATCTACGGACGATGCGGGCCTGTCGCAGGAACTCTTCCTCGCCTTGTTTCAACGAGATGGAGTTGACGATGCACTTGCCCTGGCAGCATTTCAATCCAGCCTCTATGACATCGAAACGGCTGGAATCCACCATGATGGGTACACGACAGACCGATGGATCGGAGGCTATCAGGTTCAGGAAAGTGGTCATCTCCCGTGAGGCATCCAGCAATCCATCGTCCATATTGATGTCGATGACCATGGCACCTTTTTCTATCTGGGTACGAGCAATGTCGAGTGCCTCATCGTACTGACCTTCATTTATCAGGCGAAGGAACTTGCGCGATCCGGCAACATTGCAACGCTCGCCCACAACGACAAACGTATCGGGAGCAAAGGAAAAAGCATCCTGACCGGACAAAGTAAGAGTAGGCACGGTATTCGGAGCGACACGGGGAACAGCCTCTGTCGAATCCATCTCCCGTCGCATGGCAGCTATATGGGCCGGCGTGGTGCCACAGCAACCGCCTACGATACGGGCGATGCCATCGGCCAGCAAGGGACGCATCTCCTCGGCCATCTCTTCGGGTGTATCATCGTAGCAGCCGAATTGGTTGGGCAATCCGGCATTGGGGTGGCAAGACAAGAACACCTCACCATGACAGGAGAGATCCGGATGCTGAACCACAGCCTGCTGCATCCGGTGCAAAAGGGGTATCATAGCGGCAGCTCCCAGTCCACAGTTCATACCTACAGACAAGGGGTTGGCATGGGCCATGGACACGACAAAGGCCTCCATGGTCTGACCGCTCAGCATACGCCCAGACTTGTCGGAAACCGTGGCAGAGCACATCAGAGGCACATCACAACCCGTTGCAGCCTTCACTTTCTCATAGGCCGACACGGCAGCCTTTGCATTCAGAGTGTCGAAGATGGTTTCTAACAGAATGGCATCCACCCCACCCTCCACCAGGGCGAACATCTGTTCATAGAAAGCCTCCTCCATGGCATCGAAAGTCAAGGTACGGGAAGCGGGGTTGTCGGAATCGCTGCTCATGGACAGCATCTGACTGGTAGGCCCCACGTCTCCCAGCACATAACGCGGACGGGCAGGGTCGATGGCAGTCATTCGGTCGGCCTCCTCCCTGGCAATCAGCGCACCTTGAATATTCAATTCATGTATCTCGTCAGTCAGTCCATACTCGGCTTGCGAAATGCGCTGCGAGGAAAACGTGTTCGTGGTAATCAGGTCGGCCCCAGCCTCCAGATAACGCCGGTGAATCTGACGCACGACATCAGGTCGAGTCAAGTTGAGCACGTCATTGTTTCCCTTCAGCTGAACCTTGGACTGTGCAAATTTCTCTCCACGGAAGTCCTCTTCTGCTAAATGGAATTCCAGAATCTGCGTTCCCATGGCACCATCCAGCAGGAGAACCCTCTTTTCTAACGACTGGCGAAGAGACAATTTACCATTCATAATTCATACTTATTTTTCATTGTCGTTGCCGCCGACTATATTATTCATAATGGCCTCGATGGAGGGAGCTGCGTTCATCGTATAGAAATGCAACGAGGGAGCACCGGCCTTCATCAGTTCCTCGCATTGCAGGGAGGCCCATTCGATGCCCACCTTCTTCACATCGGCATTCTCGCTGCATCCTTGCAACTGCTTTACGAGTGCATCGGGGAAGTCGATATGGAACGTGCGGGGCAACATATTGAAATGGTTCAACGTACTGATAGGTTTCAACCCAGGCACGATAGGCACCTGGATACCGGTGGCACGGCAACGCTCCACAAAATCGAAATACTTCCCATTATCGTAGAACATCTGAGTCACGATGTAACCGGCCCCCATGTCAACCTTGCGTTTCAGTGCATCCATGTCGGCATTCAGGTTCATAGCCTCCTCATGCTTTTCGGGATAGCCAGCCACGCCATAGCTGAACGGCCGCTCCTGCAACATGTCGTGCCGGTCGCCATACAGCAACTGCCCCTGGTTGAACTCATTCACCTGCTGGCACAGTTCGCTGGCATAGCGATGTCCACCGTCCTTAGGAATAAAGCGCGAGTCCTGCTTGGATTTGTCGCCACGCAGTACCAGCAGGTCATACATATCCAGGAAGGCCAGGTCGATAAGCTCGTACTCCGTCTCCTGACGGGTATAGCCACTGCAAATGATATGTGGCACGACAGGAACGCCATAACGCTGTTTTATGGCATACGCCACAGCCACCGTACCTGGGCGCAACCGCTCCTCTACACGCTGAAACATACCGGGTTCCACTTCGCGATAGGCAAAGTCACTTCGGTGAGTCGTCACCTCTATAAAAGCCGGATGGAACTTCATCAGGCGGTCTATGGTCTGATAGATCTGCTCGATGTTCTTTCCACGCAGAGGGGGGAGCACCTCAAAGCTGAACAAGGTGCTGTGGGTTGTTGAAAGTATTTCCGAAACTGACATAACTGTTTTCTTTCGTATCTATTAATCCTGACATAGTGGGATTCAGACTGCAAAGATACGATTAAGCGAGGGATTTACCAAATCTATTTGAGTAAATCCGAGCATGAGTATCTTCGAACACCAGTTCAAAGATACGATTAAGCGAGAGCAATGACAAAGAAAACTTGTTTTTTTTTCATTGCCGAGCGGAAGTATCTTCGACCGACAGGTCAAAACTCCCCCCATAGGGTAGGGTGTTCAAAATACGTACCGAAAACGCGACCGCTTTTTTAAGAGGATTTGAGAGTTTTGATGCGTTTGGCAACAAGATTCTCCAGCAGATTTTCATCTCGCCAGAGTTTGATATCCTTGTTTTTGGTTCTACAT
>JAZLIY010000038.1:0-6887 GCA_045617645.1 Bacteroidaceae bacterium
GCCTATTTGGGAAATGCTCCACAAACTCAGAAGCGTAATGGGTCAAAGGGATGGGGAATACAAGTTGAGCGATACCATTGAACTCGACGAGGGGTATTTCACCACCGATAATCCTTCTGATGGCGAAACGCCCTTAAAACGCGGCATTGGGAGTCAGCGGAAGGCGAAGGTCCTTGTCATGGTTGAGAGTGAGGCTGTTGACGAACCGAAGAAGGGCAAGAAGGATCGTAAGTGCGGGCATATCAAAATGAAGGTCATCCGAGACTTGAAATCCGGCACGTTTGAATCGGAGGCATCGAAGTCGATAGACACAAAAGCCACGGTAATAATGGACAATCTCGGATCCCATGCAGGGGTGGAGAAGGTTGTTGCTGCCTCAGAACGACAAACCATACCCGGGAAGGAGGCTCCAAAGGTGCTTCCGTGGGTACATGTGGCCATTTCCAACGCCAAGGCACTTCTGAAAGACATGTATCATGGAATAAAGGAGGAGTTTCTGCAATCGTATCTGGACGAATTTTGCTACAAGTTCAATAGAATGTATTTTGGTGACAGAACCTTTGATCGCTTGGTTGTTGCAGCTGTCGCATACAAGCCAATCTTCAAGCACAGGCCTTATAACTCGTCACCTCTTTGCGGATAATCATTTTAAAAAATAAGGGAAATGAAAAAGACTAAAACATTAGTATTCCTTTTGGCTTTTCTGACATTCCTTGCGGGGTGCAAGGAGGACATCGATATGTCGGCCAGATATGTGTTCAAGGAACGTACGATTGCAGACTATCTGTCCAATCACGAACAATTCAGCGAATACGTGGCCCTATTGAAGATAGTACCCGTTAGCGACTTCAGCCGGACCACCGTCTATCAGCTGCTTACGGCACGCGGACACTATACGGTATTTGCCCCCACAAACGATGCCATGGCCATGTACATGGACTCGCTGGTGATAAAGGGCATTATCGACAAGCCCTCTTGGGATGCCTTCACCGACAGCACACGGCTGGACTCCGTCAGGAAAGTGGTGGTATGGAACAGTATTCTGGATGGCTGCGAACTAGGCAAGACCTTCATGTGCGCGGAATTTCCGAAGGAGAACGAGGAATTTTCGTTGCCCACCTTTGCAGACAACAAGCTGAGTGTACACTATAACTCCAACGATCCCGAAGATGTAAGTATCGACAATACAGCCCCTGTTTCCAGAACAAATCGCGACATAGAATCGCTCAACGGACTTGTCCATGAAGTGGAATACGTGGTCAATCCAAACAATGCCACCATGGCCAAGGTACTGAGGGAGTTCAGCGAGGATCCGTCATCAGGCTTCTGCGTGGCAGCAAAACTGATTGTTGCCTGCGGCCTGCTGGACACGCTGAGTAAAGTGAAGGATTATCAATACGAGGTTCTACGACATAGTGGCGTAGTCCCCGAAAAAGGCCTATGGTACAACACCGGCGACTGGCAGGAATTGTCCACGCCGGAACGCAGGAAATATGGTTTCACCCTCTTTGCCGAACAGGACAGCTACTGGGAGGATCTACTTGGAAAGAAAACCGGTGAGATAACCGTGGAAGATGTAAAGAATTGGGTAATTAGTCAGGGCTTCTATCCCGACGGGAAAGACAACGGCAACTATCTGGACGAGGAAAACGTGCTGAATCAGTTTGTCACCTATCACCTGATACCCGTCCGTCTGCCTGCCGACAAACTGGTTTTCCACGTCAATGAGCTGGGATACAACTACAACATCGCCATGTCGCCCACCATCCCTGTGTGGGCCTATTGGACATCCTTCGGGAAACGTCGTCTTTTACGGCTGTTCGAGAGTGCCGAGAGCCACGGAGTCTATCTGAACCGTTTCCCCAATCTGGACAATGGAAGGCGGGGCACATACCACGAACTGTCCTGCGACCCCGACAAGGTGGGAATCTACGTGAACACGACAGGCGAGGCGAATGTCCTCAGATTGCTGAACGGAGTCATTTACCCCATCAACGAGGCACTGGTCTTTTCACCCGAAGTGCGGAGCAACTTCAGCCATACACGCATAAGACATAACATCGTGGATTTCATGCCTGAGTTCATCAACAATGACATAAAATTCGGATATACCTGGGCGTACCACTTCCCCAATACTTCGATCTATCGCTATTTTAATGATTGTACGATGAACGACGATGAAACGAAGTTCAACTACCTGGCCGGCCGGGGTCAGAACTTTGCCAACTATCAGGGCGACGAACTGAATATCGTGGGCAAATACGATGTCACCTTCCGTTGCCCCCCAGTTCCGCATGAAGGTGTCTATGAAATCCGTATGGCGGTATCCACCATGGCCGGATGGCATCGTGGTATCACGCAGGTGTATTTCGGCAGCGACCCCGAACGTCTGTCGGCTGCCGGCATACCCGTAGATATGGCTACAGGGGGTCAGTGGCGCAGGACACGCAATGATGATGTACCCAGCAATACCGGATGGGAACCAGATACGGAGGATGATGACTACAATGCCGAAGTGGACAAGAAAATGCGTAATGCAGGATTCATGAAGGGCATCAACTATTTCTGTTCGGTTCCGGGAAGTGCCGAGACGGCACGTACAAAAGAGATGACCACTCGACGCATCATCGTCAGACAGATGATGGATCCCGACAAAACCTACTATCTCCGTTTCAAGATTTGCCAGGATGAGACGGACCGACAGCTCTTCCTGAATTATATGGAATGGTGTCCAAAGGAAGTATATGATAACCCGTTTGAGCCAGAAGATATCTGGTAAACAGTAAGCATAGTGAAATGGGGGCACACATGCGCCCCCATTTTCTTTGTTTGACCTATCGACCTTCTTTTCCTGACTTCGACAGCTAGTATCTGATAAGAAATGTTACCTCTGATATTTAGCGAGTTACCAAAATGGTTTGCGAAAGATGGGTGACGCAAGCAGTATTTTCGTACCTTTGTACCATGTTTGTACATAGGAAGAAGCATCGCTATGGTCGCACCAGCGTGGTCGTGGTGGATAAGAGTCACGGAAAGTTCCGTGAGGTAAAGAACTTCGGAGTGGGCAGTAGCGATTCCGAGATAGTGGCACTGTGCCGTCAAGCCAGCGAGTGGATCCGCAGGTATGGCGGACAACTTGAAATGGATTTCATCGAAGAGAACGAAAAGCAACAAGAGGAAGAAGAAACCGATCGCGTGCTCTCAAACATCGACTCTTTGTTGATTAACGGTCATCGTCTCATTCTTGATCAGGTTTACGACAGTATCGGTTTCAACCAGATAGATGATGAGATCCTCCGCAGTCTCGTTATTGCCCGTGTCAGTCAGCCTATGAGTAAACGCGCCACCGTGGAGTATCTGAAGTCTTATTTCGACGAGGATGTTGAACTCCACAGCATTTACCGCTACATGGACAAACTCTACAGTACTCGGCGTGAGGAAGTGCAGAGAATTAGCGTAGGGCATACGAGACGTGTCCTGGGAGGCAACGTAGGACTGTTGTTTTATGACGTAACCACACTGTACTTTGAGACAGCAGAAAAGGACGTCTTGCGCGACAACGGATTCTCCAAGGACGGCAAGACTGCAGAGTCGCAGATTGTGCTTGGCTTGCTTGTAAGCAGAGATGGTTATCCTCTTTCCTATTGCATCTTCAATGGCAAGCAGTACGAGGGCTATACAATGATCCCCATCATAGATGACTTCATACAGCGTTTCTCGCTTGCAGACTTCGTAGTGGTAGCAGATGCTGGTTTGATGAGCAAGCGCAACGTGCAGTTGTTGGAAGATGCCGGCTACAAGTATATCATCGGGGCTCGCATCCATACAGAGAGTGAATCAACGAAGAAGTGGATACTCAAGCAAGAGAAGGTTGACGGAAAGTACTACCAACGCAAATACGGTGACAAGGCACGACTTATACTCGGGTATTCCTCAGAGCGTGCGAAGAAGGATGCTCATAAAACTTATTATACTCAATATGCCCTTTGTAAATTTTTCATAGATATTTCATCCGAAGCAATGACATGGAGGGCAATGAGTCGCATACAAACGGATAAATCTGGCAGCATAAGAATCAAAAAACACTTTTCGTCCGACAACGTTCCGCTATGCCGCATCCAGCCCTCCCTTATGCCTGCGTTGGTTCCGCCTTATGGAACTACAGTTCCCTCCCTATGGAACTGGTGTTTCATCACCTGGCACCAAGACAGGTCACGAGGACACGTTTTATGAAAAATATGTAGTTACAAAACTTTGGCAACTATACACATTTGACGAAGAAATATCTAATCGCTGTACGATTATTACGATTCATCATAACTACCAGATATCCTCCGGTTCGTATGGGCTGTCATAGATTTCCTTGGGGCATAACTCGAAAAAATTGAGGTAGAATTGACGTGATGTGTTGTCTAAGACGGTCTTGAAGCGGATGTAATACGTCTTCTCGGAATCCATATACTGTCGGAACAGGATACGTCTCAGGTTGTTGCTGCTTGTTCGCAAAGGGGGAGATCCAGCCGATCCTGCACAATACTGGTTGACTGATTTCATGTAGTCGTGGAGACGCATCTTTCTGTCGATGTTGGCATTGTATACATCGTCATCCATATCTTCTTCGTATCCTATATCGCTAGGTATATTCCCGGCTTCGGTATAGACGAATGTTCCCATCTGACTCAGATTCAGGGGTATTCCCATTGCAGGCATGTTATTCTTGTCCGATCCCCAGTAGAACTGGGCTATGCCACGGATACCTCCACCGCTCAGGGCATGTCTGAGCTCGTAATACCCACTTTGAGGCACAGGCGGAAGCTTCATTATCACATCGTAACTGCCGCCAATGTTCGTCTCACCCGCCTGCATGTTACACCATCCTTGGTTGTACCCTGTCCAATGCACGAACTCGCTGCCTTCCTTTATGTCAACACCTTCCAGATAATGGTAGTAATCATCGGACGGGATCCATGTAAATAAATGTTGGTTGTCGGTAACGGGATTCATGCGGATGTCGTTGTTGATGAATTCAGGCCACATGGCACATCCAGTAAAACGTATACGACTGGCTTGCAGATTGTTGCGTGTATCATCGCTGTACCAAAGCAATTTGTCGAGAGGATAGATGATACCGTTTCGCACATTGTTTTCTCCCTCCAGATTGGGCTCACCTACGCGACAGCCTTCCTTCTCGGGGTCACACGACAGCTCGTGGTAATCGCCATGCCTGCCGTTGTTCAACCGTGGGAAACGGTTAAGATACACACCGTGACTCTCCTTACTCTCAAAAATTTTCAATAGCCTGCGCTTCCCCATAGTAGTATAGTACTCCATGATGGCACAGCCAAGTTCACCGGTAACTATGTTGTAGCCAAGCTCATTGTAATGATACACCAGATGGTCGGTGCTCAGCCTTTCGGGCAACAGATGGTAGGTAACAAACTGATTAAGCAGATTGTCCTCCGATTCATAGTCGCTGTTTCGCTTCGCATTGGGGTATATGCCCTGTGCATCAATGTAGTCATACACATCTTCCACGGTGATGTCCCTTGCCGGTTTCCCCAGCAACTGGCTCCACAGCGAGTCCGTCTCGGCAAAATACGTATAGCCATAGTAACGATGTTCGGGAGCATAGTGAGTGTTCCCATCATGTACGCTGGAGATGGTGGCAGGAATTTCGCCACTCTGATACTTCTGTTCATACACCTCGTCACGTATCTTGTTAAGCGTGTCACACAGTCCGCAAGCCATTGCCAGCTGGGATGCCACATAGAAACCTTCCTTCTTCTCTGCCACAGTCTGACGAATCAGGTAGCCCAGCGAATTGGGTGCCGGGTCCACCACCTTGTGAATGGAATGAATCACACCGTTTATCACCCTAATGTCGCGATTCCTGGTATCTATCGGGCAATCACTTACCAGAATTTCTTCATTCGCGTTGCCAAATTGTATGTTCAGCTTACGGTTGTTCATGTTGGCGATAGGAATCTCAGAACCCTTCTTGGTGGGGAAATTGGCTATCTCGAATGCTTCGTAGTCATCTCCGCTGTCTATTATGCTGTTACACACAATGGCCTTGCGAACGGAGTCGAGCCTCAGACTGTCGGTGAAAGCATCCCATCGTGGTTCCGGAATGATTTCCCTTTTAACCAGCGAATGCAGATAGGCATCGATGGCCTCGTTCGTGGGAGCGAAAATGGTATAGTGACCACGAGCTGAAAGCAACTGCTTGAAGGTTGTCCGGGACATTGGGCTTACGGTTATCTTGTCGAGCATATTGTAGTATTCGCTGTAGTAGGGTTGCCGGCCCAGATAATCTGTGGCCGTATCATACTTGAATACATAGCGAACGGACTCATCAATATCTTCCGTGCAGCAGACAAGGCACAGGACACAAATGACCATCCAAAAGGGGAATAATAGGTCTTTTTTCATATTCTTATTCATAGAAACGTTCTATTAGCGAAGCAAATATAGCGATTATTTCTATAAATAATAAATTATTGCACATAACTCATCATCAATCTGTAGATAATTTCATACAAAAAGTCACTTTTATTCTATTCTGTGCACATAATATCGACCAGATTCTCTTTGCTAATCTATTATAATAAGGTATAGAAATAGGGTGTCCTATTTGTTGAACTTATGCTGAAAATTTTCGACCTGTACAAATGAAAACCGCTGTTAAATATTCCTAAATGCCACCAGTTGGCACACGTCCATCACCCAACCGCATATCACGGCAAATGTCGGCGCAACCGACAAACCCTGTGGGGAGGGTGTACGGATGCTAACCCAAAACTGTTGCCAAACGATACATGAAGAATGGTATGTCTCTGACTCCTTTCACTTGTGCTCGGAAGCATTTGATCTTTGAGTTCAGCGAT
>JAZLIY010000039.1:0-26532 GCA_045617645.1 Bacteroidaceae bacterium
TCCTGTACGGAGTGGCGAAGACCATCTCCGAGCACATGAGGCTTGGCCGTTCCTATGCAGAGGTCAAGAAGGTGTATTCCGTCAGCATCATCTATTTCGACCTCGGTCAGGGCAAGGACTACATATACCATGGACAGACGCGCTTCGTGGGCCTCAACACCGGCGACACGCTCCGCATAACCTCTCGCGAGAAGGATGCCGTGTGCATGAAAGCCCCCGAGGAAGTCTTCCCCGACTATTTCATCATCCGTGTCAACGAGTACAACAAGCCGGTGGCTGCCAACTTCCTTGAAGAGTGGCTGGGCTACCTGAAGGACGGCTACATCAGCGAAGACACCAAGGCGCCAGGTCTGCAGGAGGCACGCCAAAAGCTCAGCTACCTGTCGATGAACCAGAAGGAGCGTGCCCAGTACGAGAGTCATCTGGATGCCGTTATGACGCAGAATGATGTGCTCGAGAGTGCCAAGCTCGAAGGCCGCGCAGAAGGCCGCGCAGAAGGCCGTGCGGAAGGCCGTGCAGAAGGCCGTGCAGAAGGTCGTGCAGAAGGCCGTGAGGAAGGTCGTGAGGAAGGTCGTGCAGAAGAACGCTTCATTATTGCAGACAAGATGCTGGCAAAGGGCCTGCCCTTTGAGACGGTTTCCGAAATGACGGGTATAACCGTAGAAGAGCTGAAAAGCCGCAGGCAGTAAATGCAAATTCCTGGTCAGGTATGCTTTTTCTCATTGGCAGTTCTCTTCGGGCACACCAACAGATTGCCACAGGCTCACTCTTAGACTTCTACACCCTCCTTGGTAATTCTCATCGGGCACACCAACAGTTTTCTACAGGCTCATGCGAACATCTTATTGCCCATATAAAACTTACTGCGTGCCTATATTCTTATCCTTATATCCCCGATAAACAAATGAGTTTTGGCGATTATCGCCAAAACTCTTTCGTATATACCCTTGCATACAACCGAAGATTGTGACGGCAGGGATGCCATAAAAATGGCCGACGCTCACGCGCCAGCCAATTTTGAAGTAAATAAATAATTGTAAAAAATAGTGTGTTCGAAATTACCCATATTTGGTAATTGACTATAAAACCACTTGCGTTACATCACATAACTTGGGTGGAGTTTATATAAAATTGTTTTGTGCCGTGCCCTATAAAACCCTTTTCCAAAGAAAACCAGTTATTCTCACTCTCGTATTGGGCGAATCGTATAGCTACTACAGCGGGCAGACGTACTCAAAGTTCCTGTATTTCCACTAGGTTTATCGAAAAAGAAATTTCCGCCCCAAAATTTATTTGTACCGGTTAATGCTGCATTTGAATTCCAATAGGAACCAAGCGAACCCACGACATCTAATTTTCCATTATTACATAGATAATAGCCGTATGAGGGAAAGAATAAATTGTCATCATTGTTATATCTAACGCCCCAAAAATTGTATCCTGATGCACTGGCTGTGTTTGTCCACGTCTTTGTTGTTGCAACCAATGGACGGAAGGCGTCTGCATTTGGAATTTTAAATCCGACAGGACATGGATCATAGACTGTTTTAACAGTTGCGACGTTGGTCAAACTTTTATCATCAGTACTACTGTAATCATTAATCCGTCCATTCAAATTAATTGACCAAAGATTCGTATATGCTGAATTTACTGGAGCATAGGTACTCTTTGTATTACCTGCATTATCGCTCCAATAATAAAATGTAGTCGGATTTTCTATGTTTTTTGCAATGGTAATAGTATTATCTCTGTAAGTATTGTAATAAGTGTTTGCCGTTGTATTTCCTTGAATATCATATAATGACTTGAATTTATCTTCAATCCCTGTAGAAGGCTGAAAAGGATCCTTCCGACCAAACTCATAATAGGGAACTGATGAACTAGGGGATATGATATTTATAACCTTATCCGACGTCTGCCTTACATTATAATCAAGATATTTGGATGAATTTTCTTGTTTTACACGAATGATACAATGCCTTGGTTCACAAAAAACAGTTTCTGTTCTTTGCCCTACATCCACTTGCCCTAAGGTTTTACACATAAATTTGTATGTCGTTTCCTTACTATTATAAGTATATGTTACATCTCCCGTAGTAGTCAAATCGAAATCTGTGACCCAGATATGCCAGCTCCATACAATGGTACCATTTCTTTTCAATGCAATTAATGCATTGCATTGTGTTATCTGTTCACGATTGACACTGAATGTTACGTAACCGTTATGTCCTGAAATGATTTCTTCTTCCACGTTGACACCAACAGAATCAATAACGCCATTTGAATCTTGCCAAAGCAGTTCTGTCGTATAAGTTCCTCCCGTATATTGATCCTTAATGAATGGCGTTTTAATATTTTCACTTTCACTATTTCCATCAGAACATTTTAACGTTCTTAATATATTATCACCTGTCTTGGACGATGTATATGATGAAGTATTTTCGTTTCCATCTTTCAATGCATTGCCAAATACCATAGGGAATTTGAAAGTACCTGATGTGTTTACCACATAACAGTTTGCTGTTGTCTTGGAGCATGTATTATTGGTTGCAGGATTCCATGTTGATAGGTCAAACTCACTTTTGGGCACACGTGAACGAAGTTCTTGGGAGTGAAAATCTTCAGCATCGAATTTCGTTGTTTTAGGACTTTCTTTAATGTCATACGTCATAGTTTCTCCAACCGTTCCACCGTTTCCTGTTATTTTCTGTAGATTCTGGAACATCTGAGGGGTAGATGTTTTCCACGTTTTACCACCATCTTCGGAAAATGCCATGTACCATGGAACTGCTTCCACTATATAACCTGTACCTACTGGTGTTCTCCGATAGCTTTTGATATCGCCGACCGTTTGGCCGGTATGCGCAGATTTATCTACCTCTATATCACTGGCCGCAGTAGATAAAATATATTCCCATTTATGATATAGAATGGAATATGTATATATTTTACATGGTTGCCAGTTGACTTCTGACGAAGTCATCTTGTGGCTAACAGTAATATCTTTATCGGAACCAATTGTCCGATATACCATTTCTATCTCAATCTCTGATCCTGCCTGAGATTGTTGCGGTATAACCATAAAGGTGGCTTCTTGATTCGCAGAAGCGTCCACAGGCTGTGTTTGAATTGCATCGTATGTTTTTTGCACATCTATATGCGTGTCGAAAGTGTGTTTGAAAGTTGCAGGAGTAGTCAGGCTGCTCCATATAACCGATGTTGACTCATTCGGTGCGTATGTACATTGCCCCTTGGACTTTATGTTTTTCAAACTGATACTCTTTACTATTATGTCACTTGTCTTACCTATCTCAAAACGTATTGCCGCAAGTGCATGTTTGAAATTCAAGGGCACCCTTCCATCGTGGTCGGTCTTCTTTACCTTGGAGTGCGAAAGAATCAGATCAAGTTGATTCTCTGCATCCCTATTTACGGAAGTATTCGGGGCGGGCATTGTATAAGTGAAAATCATGGACTGATTTACATTATCTATTTTGGAGGAAATTTCCTCAATAGAACCTTTCCCATCGGGTATGTTCTTAGGTGCCCATGCCCAAAAATCCAGATCTACAGTGCTGTTTGGCCAATAGTAGATAACTGGTGTCGCCCATTTATGCGATTCTTCGTATTTCAGAAGGTTTTCAAAATAGAATTCACTTCCCACGAAAGAACGTACGCCTATATTATTATCGTACGCATTTTTAAGTTTGTCTGTTGTCACACACACTCCACGGGTAAATAATGTATCAGGTAGAGAATCACGATCTGCGATGGTAACATACAGGCTTAAAGTATCCTGATTGTTTTCCGAAATCAGTTTTACTGATTCTATCGTCCTTGTGGAGGAAATATCCAACGTATCGTTTCCTTCAGACAAGAAGAATTCAATGGAATCATCTATCTTAGGAAGAGCTGACTTCATCCAATCTTCACCACAGCCCACCAAGGCAAGCATCATCAGCCCGGCTGATGATGCTGCCATGACAGACAGGCTTTTACAAAGCATTTGATTTATTCGTTTCATTATTCACTATTTCTCTGTTGTAGCCAAGTGGGGAGTCGAACCCCACCTGGCCTATAGGTCGTCTTTTAGACTTGATTAGTCTTCCACCTTCAGCACGAAGATGTAATCCATGCCATCCTTAGAGAGTGTGATATCCTCACTTGCGTAAGTACTACTACCATCAAATGCTGTCTTTGCAGCAGCTGCAAGGACGTCTTCAAGTTTATCTGTACCATTCATCCATGTACCTTCAGTATCGTCGTATGTATATTCTACAGTACCAACAGTAATCTTGGTGGTTATATCCAAGTCACCGAAGATGGCGGTCAGGTCAGAAGTAAGGTTAGTGACGAAATCATCATCTGAAGGATTTACACCATCGAGAGTAATTGCGTTGTTGTACAAATCACAAGTAAGAGTGGCATCAGTAGCAGGAGTAAGATCCTTACAAGCGCTGCTAAGTGCATTACCAAGGCTATTGGCAGTTGCAGACAACTTGAATGAGTAGTACTTGTTACCATCAGAGAGCGTGATGGTAGGACTTGTATAATCATCGCCATTATCAAATTTATCCACAATTGCATCCAACAGGTCTGCTACCAATTCGGTAGAAGAACTACTTGTCCATGATCCACTGTTCAATTCGTAAACTGTGGTACCTACGATGATCTTGGTTACGGTACCTGAAGTTGTGTTGAGATTGTTGAATATTGTCCCAAGATCTTCTTTCAACTTGTCGGTATTAGGACTATTTATGTCATAGATAATACCAGTGATAGATGCCTCGTTGTCATTCAAATCCCAAGTAAGCTTACCAGAAGGAGATGTAATATTCTTGAATGCATTGCTAAGTGCATTGCACATGCTGTTTTCAGTAATTGTACCTTCAGGGGTAGTTGCACCAGTGTAGTCATCGACTACTACACCATCGAATACGATGGGCTGCAAGTCAGGATCTTCGGGTACACGTGGGTCTTCGGGATCAACCCAATATTCTGTCTCCTTCGCTGGGTCTGGCTTTTTCGGATCAGACGTACCATTGGAATTGGCCGTAATCTTGAAGATATAGGTGTAGCACTTGCCGGCTTGCCATTGGCACTTGTCAGCAGGAATCCATACACGGGCATCATAAACCTGAGTGTTAGCGGAACCGTCCTCTGGAATCAACTGATAGGATACGTGAAGCGTATAACCCGTTTCTTTGGAAACATTGTCATCGATGTATGAAGAACCATCATGGTTGGGCAATACATAGAGGGTGGTAGGACATAAGGAGGCTGCTGTACTAGAGGTTCCGATTTTAGCATCTGCAGCTTCCTGGAAATAAAGCAGATTGTTGACGCCATCACCTGTTACAGCAATAGGAGGTGTGGCTTCACTGAGATTCTTTACTACAACTGTACCACTCTCAAGATACTTTGGTAAATCTGTGGCAGCGGCCTGCTGAAATGCCGTGGCTTGTGTTTCTTTGGCTGGAGTCAGTACAATACCGTTCTGCGCAGTAAGGCCAGTAGTTCCAGTGGGAACCATATCTGTCAGTTTAACGGAATAACCTGGAATGTCCTCATAGAACTTCAACTTGATCTGTGCATTGATATGGTTGAATGTGAAAGGAACATCCTTCTCATAATCTGCCTTGGTGATTTCCGCATAGTCGTAGAGACCTTCATTGTAGTTCACCATTTCTTGATTATAGGTGGCTGTTAGTGCATTTGCGGCAGTCTTAACGGCATTCGTTGGTTGATATTTGTTTGTACCGTTCGTCTCGGGATCAGTATAGAAAGAAGAGAGGGAAGTGAAGGTCAGAGATTCATCGGCTTTCGTATAGCTGACTCCCGAAGTAGAGTAAGGCGTATAGGCATAGAAGTAATGTTTGTCGTTGCTCTTGTCCCAATATTTCAGAATCTGAGTATTTTTGGGAGTAGTATAAGCCGTTTTGTTGGACGAAGAAAGTCCTTCATAGAACCACTGAGACTGTCCGTCTGCAGCACTTGCGGCATCGCCCCAGGTCGTTGCTCCACTCTTTAAGTCTTTGTAAAGACCATTGGAACCATCTGTCCATGCTACAAGATAATTGTTCATCACAGTAGAATTCGTACCTAACTCTTTTGCGCCTTTCATGGCAAACACTCCGAACTCATAGTGACCAGCCTCCTGGGCCTTCTCCGCACGTGTAGTGTTGGTCACCTTCATGTTGAAGCCAATCTGCCCCTGATTCTTGGCGATTTCCGTATTCTGTACGAGATCATCGCTTGTACAGCTGGCGAGAGTCATCGCACCAACTGCTGTCATTAAAAACATCTTTTTCATTGTGATAAATTTGTGATAAATTTGTGATAAATTTGAAAAATTAATTTGTAATATATTATATATTATCATTACAGGATATCCTTTTCTAAGTCCTCAGGATCGAAATCTGTAATCATGACACCATCAAATACGATGGGATTGAGGGCTGGGTCGTCATCCACACGGGGGTCTGTGGGATCCAACCAAGGATCAATGTCGGGATTCAGCTCAGGATCGAGATCGGGGTCATATAATGGATTTGTTGGGTCATACTGAGGATCGTAGTGTGGATCGGTAGGATCGGAGATGGTGGGGTCGTATGGGTCAATTTCGTCAGGATTGGTCGTGCCGTTGGAACCCTTCGTGATATTGAAGATGTAGGTATAACATTTGCCGGCCTCCCACTGACACTTGTCTGCAGGAATCCATACGCGAGCATCATACACAAATATGCTGGCCGAACCATCGTTGGGAATCAGTTCGTAAGAAACATGGATGGTATAACCCGTTTCGCTTGCTTGTGCAGCTGCACCATCCACGGTATTGGGAAGGGCGTACAGGCTGGTTCCGGAATATACCATGTTGGCCTTATTTTCGCCAATCATTCCCATAGACGCAAAGTTCAGGTAATCGTCTGTTCCATTGCCTGCCGAGAAGGAAATTTTAGGAGTCGTCTCCATATCGCTTACCGTTACAGTGGCCTGATCGAAATACTTGGGCAGATCCGAAGGCTGTACCTGATCGGGGTCGGTCTGAGGCTCTGTGGCAGGAGTCAAGGCAATGCCTTCCGTTGCTGTAAGTTTGGAATGCGAAGAAGCCAAGGCATCGGGAATCATATCGATGATTTTGACCGTATAGCCCTTGATACTTTCATAGAAAGCCAACTTTATCTGTGCATTGATATGCTTGAAGTGCAACTGGACATCCTTCTTGTAGTTGTCTTTGTCCACCTTCGTGTAGGTGTAGAGTGCCTCGTTGTAGTTCAGTTTTTCCATGTCGTCATCGGTAAGGGAGTTGGTGACGGCTGTAGCAACTTGATTTACAGGATCCGTGTAGAATGTGGAAAGATCTTTAAAGGTGAATTTCTTGTCGGCAAAAGTAGCCTTTCCGTAAGGCATGTAGGCCCAGAATTCCGTCTTATCCGTACTTTCGTCCCAGTACTTCAGTATCTGGAGATCCTGATTGGGAGTGGTGTAGGATGTCTTGTTCCCTGTGCTTCCCAAATCCTCGTAGAACCACTGGGATTTTGCGTCTGTGTAGTTGTCGGAAGATGCGTATGTGGTAGCAGTGGACGTAAAAACGGAATAGAGGGCATTTCCGCCCCAAGCTACCAGATAGTCATCCATGACCACACCGCCATTGTTGGCAAAGACACCAAATTCGTAGTGACCTGCAACCTGTGCCTTCTTCTCGGAACGGGTGGAATTGACCACCTTCATACTGAAACCAATCTGGTCTTTCGGAGTCTTGGCCGTCTGAGTGGCCTCAATCACCCCATCGCTCGTACAGCTGACGAACATGAATGCACCCATTGCAAAAAAAACGAATACTTTCTTCATTGGAATCATAATTTTACAAATATTTTGTTGGTTATCTTGTCTTATGTTAAGTTTGTGAGAATCTACATCGTGAGGCTGATGGGTGTTTCCTCAACGAAAGGTGTTACGGTCACCTCATCAAAGATAATGGGTGTCAAAGCCGGATTCTCGGGGACTCTGGGATCTAAGGGATCCACATACGGTTCGTCGGGATTGTTGGGGTCTGGCTCCATAGCAGGATCCACCGTACCGCTGGCACCATCCGTTATCTTGAACACATAGGTGTAGCACTTGCCAGCCTCCCACTTGCACTTGTCGGCAGGTATCCAGACACGGGCATCATACACCTTAATTTCCACATTTGATCCTTTAGTCTTCAACTTGAAAGATACGTGGAGCGTGAATCCTGTTGCTGTATTGTCCGTGAACAGCAAGGCGTAGTAACTGGTGGCAACGCGCTTAGATGCGACCGGCACCGTTTGATCGGTTCCCGGGAAAAGACAGAAATTCAGGTTGTCGTTACCGTCTGTGGGCGACCCCAATGTGATAACCCCATCGGTGGTGACTGTGAGACCAGTCGTGGCACTATGGTATTTGGGCAGACCTGTCTTCGCTGTCTGTGCAGGAGCGGTAGCCTGAGCCTGTGTGGCAGGTGTGAGCACGATGCCTTTCTGCTGAGGGATGGTGGCATTTGCAGAGCCGTTGCTCCAACTGATGGCCTCGGGCACAAGATCCATTAGCTCCACAGTATAGACCATATTGGGAATTGCGGTGTAAAAGGCGAGGCGAACCAGAGCATTCAGGTGCTTGAATTGGAGAGCCACATCCTTACCGTAGCTGGTCTTGCTTACAGTCGTCAACGGAGTGTAGAGTGCATCTTTTTCATTCAAGACCTTGGCATCGTCCTGTGCCACTATCGGATTTTGATAGAAGGCTTCCAATGAGGCAAATTGATAGGTTCCCTTGTTGTCTTCAGCCACAGTCAAGGCATTGCTTTCGGAATAGGGTGCACAGGCATAGAAATAGTGGTTGTCCATACTGTAGTCCCAGTATTTCAGTATCTGTCCTGTTTTCACACCTTCGTAGCACCATTGGCTGAGCCCATCCTTCGTACCTGCGGCATCGCCGTATGTGGAACCTGTGGTACTGGTACAATATTTGACCTGATAGTTCTGGAAAACTGATTGGGAATAATCCCCCTTGTTGGCCCACACGCTGAAATCGTTGTGAGTATCCTTTAGGGCTGCACGTGTGGCATTTACCGCCTGTACCTGTAGGCGAATGGCATTGTCCTTGGGGTCGTTGCCGTCGAAGTCGCTGGTACAACCGAAGCAGGTCGCTGCCGCAAGAAGCAGACAGGTGTTTTTTATGATTGTTGCAGGTAACTTTCTCATGACTGTTCTTTACATGCTTATTTCGTGTTCCTCATTATCATAATCCTCCACGTATGGATCGAAGGCAGAGCCTCCACCTGCCGGTTTGGGATTTACGGGAATGTCCAGAGTGTCCACATCCAACTCCACGGTGATGACACCACCATTGCACTGCTGGCGGAACTGGTCTGTAACGGTGAAGACATAGGTGGAATCCATACTGTTGGCGAAATGGAGATTCAGTGAGAAATCGTTGTCAAGATCCATACGCAGCCCGTTGTACGAACGCCCTCGTGTTGGAGTATATGGGCCAAGGTCGCAAAGGCCGAATGTGGTGAGCATGCCTCCGACAACATCCACTTTCTCACCCAGTTTGTCGCAATCCTTCTTCAGGCGCATGTCAAAGAGAACGCTCGCATCTTCCATGCTGGTGTGGCCAGTCGTCACGTTCGTGTACTCGGCCAGACCATTGATGGCACAGGCATCCGAAATGCCGGAAATGCGACCTCGGTTGTTGTGGAGAATGACTTGAACCAAATAAATGTACACGGCAGGAACAAGGTCAGCCTCAGACCTCTTTACCCAAAGGCGCTCCACGGGATCGAAGAAATCATAGTCTGCCGTGTCACGCGAAATGTAGAAATCCCGCTCATAACAGCGGTAGAAAATCTCGGGATTGTTGTGGTGCTTGAAGCCGTTTTCCTCTGTGGTCTTGCGCCTATTGGCGAAATTCGTGCTACGCGAGGAAGTCGTGGCATAAACGTTGTCCAGACTGCTTTCATCGATGATGACCGCCTGTCCGAAAGGCAGATAGCCGAATCCCGTCCAAACGAGAATGTCATGGTAGCCGAATTCGAAGTGGTCACGGTATCGTGGGACGGTGATGTACTTCGGGGATACTGTCGTGTGGGGAAGTCCGGGAGCATCACCCAAATAATAGCGGCGAATTTCGTACTCCTTGGGCTCAGGATATGCCAAAGGTCCCCAACGGAGAGAATCCTCCATATCCCATCCATAGTACCATTTGGCGCGCCAATTGACGTCAAGTTCCCACATGACCTCCAACTCCAGCTCCACAATGGGCATTTCACTGACTATGTCCTGAGCAGGCAGGTGCAGAGGTGGCTCGATGGTACAGCCTGTATAGGTAAACAGCCATATATGGGCCAGGATGGAACCCACCACTATTTTCTTTGTATTCGTGTGCTTGAAAAATTTCATTTCTTTTCCTCCTTTCTGTTGAAGCTGATGCCCTTCTTCTGGATACGCTTGAAGAGGAGGTCGTACGTCAGGTGAACACCCACCTCGCTGGGACCAAGCCACGTGAAACGGTGGTTGCGTTCCTTGAAGTTCTTGGTGTCGCCTGTATAGTTGTAATAATACTTTGTATCTTCCTGGCCGGTTATCGGGTTTCCATATACGTATGGGTCGTACTTCGTCTGATAGTAACCGACACCCAGGCTGAATTCCAGTCGCCAGCGGGGGTAACGCTTGCTCAACGGCAGCACATAGCCGCCCGTGAGGCCACCGCCCAGACCTTCGCCTTCCCAGCCCTTGGTCTTGCTGAAACCGATACCATATTTATTATTATGCACGTAGGCACTGGCATACCAACCGGTAAAGTCGCCATGGCCCTTGAAGTAGTAGCGTGCCTGAATATTGTAGTCACGTATCTGGAAGAACTTGTTCTGGCTCCAACGGTGGTAGTAGGGGCACGTAAAGCCCAGGTTGTAGGTGAAATGTCCACCCTCGGGATAGTATTCCATCTGGATATTGGGAGAAGGAGCCCATCCGTAGTTCGGCATATAGAAGACATCATACAGCAGGTTCGTGCGCAAAGCCAGCACATGACGACGTTCGAGAATCTGAGGCTCAGGCTGTTTCGGCGTCTCTGCCGGAATGATCTCTATCACCTGTGGCTCTGGTTCGGGCTCTGGTTCAGGCTCCGGCTCTGGTTCGGGCTGCGGAATCTCCACCACACAGCTGACGCTGACTCCGGAGTTACGCATCTCGGGGAAGAAGCGGTCGTACATGTATCTCCAGGCCTTACCTCCGGCCAGATCCATCAGCTGCTTCTTTCGTCCGCCAACGACAACTCCGTTCTTCTTCACCCAGATGGGGGTATTGCGGATGATGTTCAGGACTTCCTCCTTGTAAGGCATATCCGGATCTTCCATTACCAATTGTTCCAGCAAGCCCCAGTCGTTCTCCAGGGCGTTGATCTCGTAAGGCATACCGTCGAGGAAGGGAGCCAGGAAATTGACGATGCTCTGGGCACGACGTTTAGCCAGATTTTGGTTGTTGACAGACGAGCCCTCCGGAGAAGCGGAAGATGAAATCTTGATAGAACGGAATGATTCGGGATAATCGGAACGGAACTGACTGGCCTTTTTCAGAAATTCGTGCAGACGCTCTCCGTTTTGTCGATAAGTGGAATCCAGAACGGCATGTCCTTGTCTAAAATAGACCTGCACCCTGAGGGTGTCCGTTGTCGTCTCTGCCGACAAAAACGTCACCGCTAAACAAGCTATCAGTAAAGAACAAAATCTCAACTTCATCGATTTTTCACTAACTTTTTTCCGTCTCTATGTAAGAGACAATGTGCCTGTTTTTCTACCTTATCATATCAACTATATAATTAGTTTGATTATTAATATATTAAATGATGCGTTTGGGTCTTTGCCAGACATCTGTTTCCGAAAAGCCAGTTGCGAAGTCATCATTGATACGTGCCGAGGAAACAGACGGTTCATCGGTACATACAAGGAGCGTTATGTACCGTCCGTTTATGCCTATTGACATTCGCGAAAATTCGGTATTTACCAACATTTCATGTGATTTTAACAAAAAAAACGGGAGAAATTTTGGTCTATTTTTGGAAATAACGTACCTTTGCAGTCGAAATCATAAATGTCTCTTACATAGAGACAAATGAGTTTTTTATTGATTTCAACATCCCTATTATCTTACGGTTTTCGCGTGCTATGGCGGGTGTCTGCAACCTGTCCAGATAGATGCGCGTGGTGCGTTCGCTGGCATGTCCCATCGCCTCGCTGATGATGCCTACAGGCACATGGCATTTCAAGGCTGTAGAAGCCCAGCTGTGGCGAGCAACATAGGAGGTTAGGGGATGTTTTTGGTTCGTCCGCGCTGCAATATCCTTCAGACATTGGTTGTAGCGCGTAAGGGCACTCTGGTACTGACGGTAGGCGATACGGTCATCCATGCTGCTCAGGATGGGGAAGAGATAGGGAGAATCGGGACGCTGATGGCGAAGAATAATCGACAACATAACTGGTTCCAGATAGACGGACACCACACGTCCGGTTTTCCGGCGTCTGTACTGCAGGACATTGTCCGCAAGGTCTTCCCTGCGAAGGAATGCCAGATCCACGAATGCCATCCCTTGTGCCATGAAGGAAAAAAGAAACAGATCGCGGAATAAAGCCTGGCGTGGATTTCGGGCTAAGTCGAGACATTGTATTCGTTGCAGGGCATTCATGTCTATGGCACGTTTGCGGGTTTCTGCCACACGGGTATAAAGGCCATCGAAAAGACCGCTTCGCACACGAATACCACGGGCATGGGCTTCGTTGCAGAGGGCACGAAGCACACGATTATAGAAAGAGATGGTGTTCATTCGCAAGCCTTTTCTCATCAGCCATTCGTTATAGGACAGCAGCATGGGATGATCCAACTGTCCGAAAGACAACTCACGATTTCCAAGGAAACGTTGGAAACTTCGTCTCGTACTCTGATAATGATGTACTGTGGCATACTGCCGATTGACCTGAAACTCTCGAATCCTGTTCTCGAAGAATGCCCATAGGGAAAAATCTGTCTTTTTCATATACCTTATATATAATATTAATAGAAGATGTACTCATCATGAAAAATTCTTTTTTTTGCGATTTTCCTGCCACCTGCCATAAAGACATTATAATTTATTTATTCATAAATACTTATCACTATGGCAGGTTGTTCACAACTTGCCATAATCTGCCATAACCTGCCATAAAGCGACATTCGGGAAAGGGCTTTAGGGTTCCCTCCATGACAATGAAAAACATGGCGGTTCCTATCATAAAACTCCCTGCCTGCCTGGAACAAAAATAATTGCCGATGGCGGTTATACAATCGCCGGTGACGATTATATAATTGCCGGGGGCGGTTGTACAATCGGCACTGCCGTTTATACTACTCCTTACGACCAATGTATTTTGTCATCGTCTATCGTAAATCTTTTTGCAAGGGACAAAGAACAAGACAATGACTGTTCACATGGCAGGTTATGGCAGGTTATGGCAGGTTATGGCAGGTTACAAATCACCCGCCATAACTACACAACACAGATTATCAAACATTTACAAGCCATTTATGGCAGATGGCAGGTTTTGACAAAAAAGCTATGCTTTCAGCAAAGAAGAATAATAGGAAATGGCCTCCTTGACTTTTTCCACAGCCTCGTCCATCGTACAATGCAAGCGACCGCCACTGGCGTTCTTGTGGCCCCCACCATCGAAGAAACGGGCAGACATTTCATTGCAAGGGAAGTCGTCCACGCTGCGAAGGCTGACCTTCACAAGACCCTGATGTTCGGTATCTTCGCTCAGGAATACGCTCAGCTTCATACCCAGAATCTGCAACGGCAGATTCACGAACCCCTCCGTATCTCCGTTCTTGCAGTTGAACATACGTCGTTCGGCATTCGTGAGCGTCATAATGCTGGCATTGAACTCGTTCAGGACCTCCAGCTTTACATAGAGCATAAAGCCCATCAGTTTCATTCGTGCCGGAGAGCAGGTGAAAAATACATTACGGTAGAGTTTATCCTTGTCGATGCCACGCGCCAAAAGGAGCCCGATACATTCATATACGACAGAACGGGAAGAATTGTACGTGAAGGCACCCGTGTCGCACATCATCCCGGTATAAAGGCAAGCGGCCTCCGTTTGCGTCAGGTGTTCCAGTTCTTCCATTTGCCAGAAAAGATGACAAAGGACTTCGCTGGCAGCACACATTTCCGGGCGCGAAACGATGAGTTGGCAAGCCTGTCGGTCAGGATCCAGATGATGGTCTATCATAATGCGTGTGACATTGACGGCCATCACGGGTTCCTCCAGTTCACGCAAACGTGACGGCTGATTCAGATCTACAAAAAACTGCAAATCGGCTTCAGCCAACACCTTTTTTACATCATCGGCCTGCTTGGAATAGATCAGCACCTCGTTGATGCCCGGCATCCAGTTCAGGAAATCGGGAAATACATTCGGGCAGACAACAACGGCCTGTTTGCCCTTTCTTGTCAGCCAATGGCGCAGGGCAAGCGTAGTGCCAAGCGCATCGCCATCAGGACCCACATGTGCCAGTATTACAATCTTTTGTGCCGCATCCAGCGTTGAGCGTAGCCACGCCAGTTCTTCCTCTTTCAGTAACTTTTCCATAATTAACGTGCAAAATAACTATTTTTTTGCGACATGGGCAAAAAGTTGACGGGAAAAAAGTCGGCCCTACCAGAATGAGATCAAATTAAAGGAATTCTTCTGCACTTGGCTTGCACAAAATTTGGTAAATCACTTACTAAATCGTAAATTTGTAGCGTAAAACAAGAATTGAATGGCAAAACAAGATATCAGAATCGTGTATATGGGTACCCCGGACTTCGCCGTTCCCACATTGGAAGGTTTGCTGGATCAGGGGTACAACGTAGTGGGGGTAGTCACCATGCCCGACAAAGCCATAGGCCGGCATCATGAGGTACTGCAACAAAGTCCCGTCAAGCAATGTGCCATAGCGCATGGCATACCCGTACTGCAACCAGAGAAGCTGCGTGACGAGGAATTTCTGGAAGCCCTGAAAGCATGGAACGCCGATTTGCAGATAGTCGTGGCCTTCCGTATGTTGCCGCAAGTCGTTTGGGGAATGCCACGGCTGGGCACATTCAACCTGCATGCAGCCCTCCTGCCGCAGTATCGCGGAGCCGCCCCCATCAACTGGGCTGTCATCAACGGAGACAAAGAGACGGGACTTACCACATTCCTTCTGGACGAGGAGATTGACACAGGAAAGATCATCCTGCAGGAGCGCATTCCCATCGGAGAAGAAGAAACGGCAGGAGATGTTCACGACAAACTGATGGAAAAGGGGCCAACCCTCGTATGCAGAACCGCAGAACTGATAGCCGAAGGGAAATACGATGCCATTCCGCAAGAGCAGTTCATGACAGACGAACCCCTGCGACCTGCCCCGAAAATATTCCGCGAGACATGCCGGATCTGCTGGCAACAGCATACGGTAAAAAGCGCATACGACTTCATTCGCGGCCTGAGCCCTTATCCTGCGGCATGGACAAACCTGGTGAACGAAGACGGCAATGAAACGACATTGAAAATATTCAAGTCGCAACCACAAGAGGAGACCGTGGCAGAGCCTGCCGGCACCATAGTGACAGACGGACGCACCTACATGAAAGTTGCCCTGAAAGATGGATGGCTGCATCTGCTGGAGGTTCAGTTGGCAGGCAAAAAGCGGATGGGCATTTCCGACTTCCTACGCGGTGCGCACCTGGAAGGAAGCTATTTATCCTAACTTAAATTATATCATTATGACTATCAACAACAAATGGTTCCGTGGAGCGATTCCCGCATTGCTCATTCACTCTTGTATCGGCAGCGTATATTGCTGGTCGTTGTTAAAGAACGAAATTGCCGAACAGATCGGCTGTGCCGTATCATCCATCGAGATGGCTTTTTCCCTTGCCATATTCTTCCTGGGAATGAGTGCGGCATTCGGAGGGCGTTTCGTGGAAAAGAACGTCAAGCAGTCGTCCGTACTGTCCTGCGTATGTTTTGTCAGCGGACTACTGGGCAGTATTTACGCCATCCGTCTGCAAAGCATTCCCCTCCTGCTGCTTTTTTATGGTTGCATCATGGGTATTGGACTGGGAATAGGCTACCTATCCCCAGTGAAGACGCTGATGCTATGGTTCAGCAAGCACAAAGGAGTGGCCACAGGCATAGCCATCAGCGGGTTCGGGCTGTCCAAGGTATTGTTCTCCCCCTTCATCACATGGTGCAACGCTGCACATGGTGTCACCAGTACGCTCCTCTACATGGCTGCCATCAGTAGTGTCCTGATGGTGATTGCTGCATGGCTTATAAAAAAGCCTGCCGATTGGAAAGAGGAAAAGAACACTGGGAACGTCCTGGGTATCGTAAAGATTCTTTTCAACCCCACCTATATTAAGATCTGGGTGATTTTCTACCTGAACATCACCTGTGGATTGGCCATCATCGCATTCGAGAAAGACCTGGCTTCCATCGTGGGCATCACGGCCATAGGACTTTTGTCTTCTCTCACAGCCCTGTTCAACACACTGGGGCGTTTCTGTTATTCGTCTGCATCCGATTGGCTCAAGAACAAGTCTATCATCTATATGATTATCTTTATATCAAGTGTTGCAGCCACCCTTGCCAACGGTATCATTGACCCGATGACAGCCTTCCTCATCATCGTGGGGCTATGCATCATCAATGCCGGATATGGTGGCGGATTCTCTACCCTACCCACTCTTCTCCAGAGCAAATTCGGCATGAAGAACATCAGTACCATACACGGCTTTGCCCTCAGCGCATGGGCATGGGCAGGACTCAGCGGCAACCAGTTGTCCAATGTGGTCCTGAACCATTACAAAGGCTCTTTCCACGACTTGTTCATCATTCTTGCCGCACTCTACGGTATTGCTGGACTGGTCACTTATTCTCTCCTCAGGGAACGCCGGAAAACAGAATATGAAGACATTTAAGGCTACTTTTTGTGCGTGGCGAGGAAAAAAATCATCGCCACGCACAAAAAAAAGCCATAAACGCTTGTACATAAAAGAAAAAAAGCTACCTTTGCAATCAACAAACATAAACAAACGTCAAATATTTAATTTTATTGCCTATCGGAACAACATTACACGAAAATTTATTTTGACAGCGTAATGAATAACATGCAGACAATGACCGATCACGAATTGGTCGTATTGTATGAAGATGGTAATGACAAAGCATTTGACGAACTCCTGAACCGGTATCAGGACTATGTGTATTCCTATATTCTGTTCTTTGTTCGAAATCAGGACACCGCAAACGACCTGTTTCAGGAAACTTTTGCACGCGCCATCGTAGCGATTCGTTCACACCGATACCAGACGACCGGAAAATTCGGAGCTTGGCTGATACGTATCGCTCACAACCTCGTCATAGACCACGGACGTTTCAAGGATAATTACCGAACCACATCCAGCGATCAAAACCCGCAGGAATTGGCAAACTGCTCTCTTATGGCAGAGGAAAGCTACGAAAGCCAACTCATACAGGAGCAGAACCTGAACACGCTCTCCTCCATGCTCGACTATCTGCCAGAGAACCAGCGCCAAGTTATCGTCATGCGTTTCTACGAAGACCTTTCTTTCAAAGAAATAGCGGATCAGACGGGCGTCAGCATCAATACGGCATTAGGACGGATGCGTTACGCTCTGATCAATCTCAGGAAACTAATCCAAAGGCATCAGCTGAGCCTTGTAGGATAAGGGCATCCGTTTTTTTCCTGGCCAGAACTCCCATCCTTCCGCACCCTTCAGGAGGATGGAAATGAATTTTATCCTCCACGGGCACAATATCCACCTGCTTTTTGCGTTATATCATAAAAGACATAATACACAAAAGCACATTAAGCCTATGGAACAAACTTTACCCCTACCCTTTATTAAGCCTAGTACAGCCATTATTATGCGAGTAAAGCAAATGGCACGACTCTATCGGCCACAACCCATCTACAAATCCTAAACATGATTGCACCTTCACTATTAGCTGCAGATTTTGCGAACCTGGAAAGGGAAATGGAATGGTTCAACCAAAGTCAGGCAGATTGGTTGCATCTGGATGTAATGGACGGCGTGTTCGTACCAAACATATCCTTTGGGTTTCCAGTCTTGAAAGCCGTTGCGAAATTGTGCCGTAAGCCACTGGATGTACACCTGATGATCGTAGAGCCTCAGAAATTCATTCCTCAGGTAAAAGAATTAGGTGCATACCTGATGAATGTCCACTACGAGGCAGCACCAAATCTGCAAGATGTAATAGAGCAGATTCACGCAACAGGTATGAAAGCAGGTGTTACGTTGTGTCCAGAAACACCGGTCCAAGTTTTAAAAGACATTCTGTGTGAAGTGGACCTTGTGCTTCTCATGAGCGTCAAGCCAGGTTTTGGCGGACAGAAATTCATCTCGCAGACCTATGACAAATTGCGTCAATTACGCCAAATGATAAGGGAAAGCCATTCACACGCCCTGATTGAAGTCGATGGTGGAGTTACGCTGGAAAACGCGCACGACATTTATTCCGCAGGAGCAGACATACTGGTAGCAGGAAGTGCCGTATTTGGATCAGACAACCCTATGGAAGCATGCCGTTTGTTACGGCAAGCATAACGCAAAAAAGATGGTTCGCAAATTACGAACCATCTTTTTTGCAGTGTGTACGGGACTCGCGCTCGGCTATGCCGCTTGGCTTGTCCAAGAACCCTGACCCTCGGGTCACGGGTGAGATTCAAATGCGGTGTGTACGGGACTCGAACCCGTGACCCCATGCGTGACAGGCATGTATTCTAACCAGCTGAACTAACACACCATTGCTGATTTCGACTGCAAAAGTACGGGTTTTCCCCGACACGTGCAAACTTTTCCGCAAGAAAATAATGCTTACTATGCAATTATTTCACCAAACAAGGCGTTTCGTCTATCCGTCGTTCAGAAAAGGACGTCCGCTGCCCAAAATATCCTCTACATGCGTCCTTTTTTGACATAAAATTCATAGTACCACTCCGCAAAACGGCGCAACCCCTCACGAAGTGAAGTCGAAGGCTTGAATCCGAAATCTCGCTCCAACGGCATCGTGTCAGCATACGTTACGGGCACATCGCCTGGCTGCATGGGAACAAGCTCCTTGTGTGACTCAAAATCATAATCCGAAGGTAGGACACCAGCCCGAATAAGTTCTTCCTGTAAAATCTGAACAAAATCGAGAAGATTCTCCGGATGGCTATTTCCTATATTGTACACATTATAGGGAGGGACTGGCAACCCATCTTCTCCTGTCTTTTTCTCTGGTGCCTTAGCCATGACACGCATGACTCCTTCAACGATATCATCTACATAAGTGAAATCACGTTTACAGTTGCCGAAATTGAAAATCTTGATGGTCTCGCCCTTCAACAATTTGTTCGTAAACCCAAAATAAGCCATATCGGGACGACCAGCAGGACCATAAACCGTAAAAAAACGAAGGCCTGTACTGGGGATGTTGTATAACTTGCTATATGAATGCGCCAGCAATTCATTGCTTTTCTTTGTCGCTGCATACAGGCTTACCGGATTATCAACTTTGTCATCCGTTGAATAAGGAACCTTCTTATTGCTGCCATAGACAGACGAAGAAGATGCATAAACAAGATGTTCTACACCTGAAGCCCCCTCATCGTATGAATGCCTGCAAGCCTCTAAGATATTATAGAAGCCTATCAGGTTCGACTCAATGTATGCATTCGGATTCGTAATGCTGTAACGTACGCCTGCCTGTGCCGCCAAATTGACGACAATCTGAGGATTGTAAGTGGCAAAGGCCTCATCCACAAGTGGCTTATCTGCAATAGAGCCTCTCACAAACACGAATGAATTGTTTCCTGTTTGGGACTTCAAGACTCGCTGAATTTCCTGCAAGCGCCATTCCTTTATAGAAACATCGTAGTAATCGTTCACATTGTCAAGCCCAATTACTCTTACGTTCTGGCTTTCCCGTAAAAGCCGTAGTACCAAGTTCGCACCAATAAAACCGGCGGCACCTGTAACCAAGATTGTTTTATTTTGAAAAGTCATAATTTTAATCACGTTTAAAGATATCTCGCGTATAGACCTTATCCTTGACGTCATCCAAGCATGTATCATAACGATTCGCGATAATCGCATCAGATAGCTTCTTGAACTCGTCTAAATCATTCACAATCCTACTGCCGAAGAATGTCGTTCCTTCAGCCAAAGTAGGTTCATAAACAATCACATGAGCCCCTTTCGCCTTTATGCGTTTCATGATACCTTGGATAGATGACTGACGGAAATTATCACTGTTTGATTTCATCGTCAATCGATACACTCCAATCGTAATGTCCCGTTCCTTTGCTTGGTCCCATGCGCTGTTTGCACTATAATACCCCGCAATGGAAAGGACTCGGTCTGCAATGAAATCCTTGCGAGTCCTATTACTTTCAACTATCGCTGACATCATGTTTTGCGGAACATGGTTGTAATTGGCCAACAGCTGTTTAGTATCTTTGGGCAAGCAATAGCCACCATAGCCAAAACTTGGATTATTGTAATGATCCCCAATACGTGGATCCAGACTTACGCCACGTATAATAGCCTGCGTATCCAACCCCTTCATCTCAGCATACGTATCCAGTTCATTAAAATAACTTACACGCAAAGCTAAATAAGTATTGGAGAACAATTTTACGGCTTCCGCTTCTGTACTTCCCATGAAAAGGACCTCCACATCTTTCTTTATTGCGCCCTCAGCAATAATTTCGGCAAACACATGAGCAGGCTTCTCCAAAGCGGGATCATTTTTGTCGTATCCGACAATGATACGTGATGGATATAAATTATCATACAGAGCCTTGCTTTCCCGTAAAAATTCGGGCGCAAAAATAATCTTCGGCACCACCACCTTCATCGTTCCATCGGACAGACGCTCACGATAACTGAATTTTTCACGAACTCGAACCGTATAGCCGACTGGAATTGTACTCTTTATAACCATAACGGCATCGGGATTCACGCTCAACACCAAATCTATCACATCCTCGATATGATGCGTGTCGAAGAAGTTTTTCTCTGAATCGTAATTTGTGGGAGCCGCTATTACCACAAAATCAGCGGAACGATATGCAGAAGCACCATCCAATGTGGCAACCAGATCAAGTGCTTTTTCTGCCAGATATTTCTCTATATACTCATCCTGAATAGGGGAAATCCGTCTATTTAATTTTTCCACCTTTTCGGGTATTACATCTACGGCAGTAACATGATGATGTTGAGCCAACAAAGTAGCAATGGAAAGTCCTACGTAACCTGTTCCTGCAACAGCTATTTTCATGTGTGAAAATCTTGAGTGTTATATGTTTTAAAAATCGATGCAAAGATAAACAATAAAATCGATTTCAACAAAAGTTACGTGAAAAATAAAAAGGAACTCAATTGAGCTCCTTTAAGCGGTGTGTACGGGACTCGCGCTCGGCTATGCCGCTTGGCTTGTCCAAGAACCCTGACCCTCGGGTCACGGGTAAGATTCAAATGCGGTGTGTACGGGACTCGAACCCGTGACCCCATGCGTGACAGGCATGTATTCTAACCAGCTGAACTAACACACCAAAAAATAAAGAGCGGAAAACGAGACTCGAACTCGCGACCCCAACCTTGGCAAGGTTGTGCTCTACCAACTGAGCTATTTCCGCAACTCTAACTGTGGGTAGAGATGGATTCGAACCACCGAAGGCGTAAGCCAGCAGATTTACAGTCTGCCCCATTTGGCCACTCTGGTATCTACCCAGTCCACTGACTTACATCAGGTGGTGACTCCTATAGGATTCAAACCTATAACCTTTTGATCCGTAGTCAAATGCTCTATTCAGTTGAGCTAAGGAGCCATTGTCTCAATCTTTCCGTGGGCGTTGACGGATTCGAACCGCCGACCCTCTGCTTGTAAGGCAGATGCTCTGAACCAGCTGAGCTAAACGCCCAAGACAATCCATAAGAAAAACTTCCACCGAAGCCATCATTTCGGAATTGCGACTGCAAAGGTACAGCACTTTTATGATACTCGCAAAATATTTTCAGCCTTTTTTTATAAAAATTTGCTACTATCTCAACAATACATTATATATATAGGCGTTTGTAAGACACACAAAGAGAAAGACGGGAATGCCGCCAGCACATTATATACTCAAAACAGCCAGCACATCTATCAATTCTTTCTTCACGGGTTTGTCGCTTTTGATTGCATTGGAAAAAGGAACATACACGACTTCATCATTTTTTATACCTATCATCACGTTGCGTTGCCCTTCCAGGATTGCCTGAATAGCCCCAACTCCCAATCGGCTTGCCAGGATGCGATCACCAGCACTGGGGCATCCGCCACGCTGTAAATGGCCAAGAATCGAAACACGAACATCGTATTCAGGGTATTCTTTTTTCACTCTCTCCGCATAATACATAGCACCGCACTTGGGGCTTTCACTCACCAGCACGATACTACTGTTCTTGCTTTTTCGGATTCCGTGACCAATAAATTGTTCCAATTGATCCGCACCCGTATTATCCTCTGGAATAATGGCAGCCTCCGCACCGGCGGCAATGGCGCTGTTTTGAGCCAAGAAACCAGCATCACGTCCCATAACCTCCACAAAAAAGATTCTTTCGTGACTTGTGGCCGTATCCCGTATTTTATCCACACATTCCATAATGGTATTCAACGTGGTATCATAGCCAATGGTGCTATCTGTTCCATTTAGGTCATTGTCTATGGTTCCAGGCAATCCAATACACGGAACATCATATTCTTCCGCAAAAACACGTGCGCCGGAAAGGGAACCATTCCCGCCAATGACTATCAATGCATCAATTCCGAATTTTAGCATATTATCGTAAGCGCGCTTCCGACCTTCAACCGTCATGAAATCCTTGCTTCTTGCTGTTTTTAGAATGGTTCCACCACGTTGAATTATATTGCTGACGTTTTCGGTCGAGAACTCCTTTATTTCACCATTCACCAAGCCTTCAAACCCACGGTAGATGGCCATTACGCGAAATCCGTTTGCAATAGCAGCACGCGTCACGGCACGAATAGCTGCATTCATACCTGGGGCATCACCACCACTAGTCAGGACCCCCACACAATTTATCTTTCTCATATTACTCCTTTCAACATTTGCGCACAAAGTTACTTCTTTTTTCTATAACAGAGCAATGTCTATGTTAATTTTCTTTAAAACAAGAGCGGCAAAAAGTATTTTTTAGAGCAAAAGAGTTTCGAAATTCCATGTTTTTTCTTACCTTTGCGCCCGTATTTTACTATACATCAACATAAAGTCTAATTTATTTTTTATTAACAATCAATTTATCTGTATGGCAGATTTAAAAAATGTAGCTCCATTGGAAGACTTCGACTGGGAAGCCTATGCTAATGGTGACAGCAAAACAGAAGTTAGCCGCGAGGCTCAAGAAGAAGCCTATACCGGCTCTCTGAACAAAATCAACGACCACGATGTCGTTGATGGTACCGTCATTGCAATGAACAAGCGCGAAGTTGTAGTCAACATCGGCTTCAAGAGCGACGGCATCATCCCCACAAGTGAATTCCGCTACGATCCCGATTTGAAAGTCGGAGACAAAGTAGAGGTTTACATCGAAAATCAAGAAGACAAAAAGGGCCAATTAATCCTTTCACACAAGAAAGCTCGTGCAAGCCGTTCATGGGATCGTGTTAATCAGGCACTGGAAAGCGAAGAAATCGTCAAAGGTTTCGTAAAATGCCGCACAAAGGGTGGTATGATCGTAGACGTATTTGGTATCGAAGCATTCCTGCCCGGTTCTCAGATTGACGTCAAGCCCATCCGCGACTATGACATATTCGTAGGTAAGACTATGGAGTTCAAGGTTGTAAAGATCAACCAAGAATACAAGAACGTTGTTGTTAGCCACAAAGCCATCATCGAGGCCGAGATGGAACAGCAGAAGAAGGAGATCATCAGCAAATTGGAGAAAGGTCAAGTACTGGAAGGAACCGTCAAGAACATTACCAGCTATGGTGTATTCATCGACCTGGGTGGTGTGGATGGACTCATCCACATTACAGACCTCTCTTGGGGACGCGTTAGCGACCCGAAAGAAGTCGTTGAGCTTGACCAGAAGATCAACGTGGTTATCCTGGACTTCGACAACGAGAAGAAACGTATTGCATTGGGTCTGAAGCAACTTACGCCTCACCCATGGGATGCATTGGATGCAGACCTGAAGGTTGGAGACCATGTCAAAGGTAAAGTCGTCGTTATGGCAGACTACGGAGCATTCATCGAGATAGCTCCTGGCGTAGAAGGCTTGATTCACGTTTCTGAAATGAGCTGGAGCCAGCACCTGCGTAGTGCACAAGACTTCATGAAGGTTGGTGATGACGTAGAAGCCGTTATTCTGACTCTTGACCGCGAGGAGCGTAAGATGTCACTTGGCATCAAGCAACTGAAGGAAGATCCATGGGAAAGCATTGAAGACAAATATCCCGTTGGAAGCAAGCACACTGCAAAAGTTCGCAATTTCACAAACTTCGGCGTATTTGTTGAAATCGAGGAAGGCGTTGACGGTCTTATCCATATCAGCGACCTCAGCTGGACAAAGAAGGTTAAGCACCCCAGCGAATTCACACAAATCGGTTCAGAAATCGAAGTTTGCGTACTGGAGATTGACAAGAACAACCGTCGTCTCTCCCTTGGCCACAAGCAGCTGGAAGAGAATCCATGGGATGTATTCGAAACCATTTTCACTCAGGACAGCGTACACGAAGGTACCATCGTAGAGCTGCTGGACAAGGGTGCCGTTATCCAGTTGGAATATGGCGTAGAAGGTTTCGCCACGCCCAAGCACCTTGTAAAAGAAGACGGAAGTCAGGCTCAGTTGAACGAGAAGTTACAATTCAAGGTAATTGAGTTCAACAAGGACAGCAAGCGCATCATCTTGTCTCACAGCCGCATCTTCGAGGATGTTCAGCGTGCAGAAGCTCGTGCAGAGAAGAAGGCTGCTCAGGCTAAGAAAGCTGCAGCTCGTCGTCAGGAAGAAGCTCCTGTAATCCAGAACCAGGCTGCTTCTACTACTCTGGGTGACATTGATGCATTGGCAGCTTTGAAGGCTCAGTTAGAAGGTAAGAACTAATTAAAAAGTTCCAAAATAAAATGAAGGGCTGCGCTTCAAAAGTGCAGCCCTTTTTTAACGAAACATGGAAACATTCGAGATAAGTATATTGGGTTGTGGCTCTGCATTGCCTACCACAAAACATTTCAACTCCGCACAAGTTGTGAACATACACAACAAATTGTTCATGATAGATTGCGGTGAAGGAGCACAGATTCAGTTTAGAAAATACAAACTATCCTTTGCGCGCCTTAACCATATCTTTATCTCTCATTTGCATGGAGACCATTGTTTTGGTTTAATTGGCTTAGTATCTACCCTATCCTTACTTGGTAGAACTGCAGATCTACATATTTATGGACCAGAACCTTTAAAAGAAATATTTCAGCCACAATTGGACTTTTTCTGTAAAGGGATGACTTTTAGTGTTTTCATACATGAAATCAACACAAAAGAACACACATTAATATACGAAGACCGTTCTGTTGAAGTATGGACACTTCCATTAAAACATCGTATGCCATGCACTGGTTTCTTATTTAAAGAAAAACCCTTGCGCAGACACATACGCAAAGATATGATAGATTTTTATCATATTCCTCACTACAAAATTCCACTAATCAAAGACGGAGAAGACTTTATGCGGTTCATCCAGGTGAGTGATATTGAACTTAGCAAAACACGATTGCGTAACACTAAAATTTTCAATCTCCACACCAACAATGGAGAATGGGAAGGCGGGTGGAAACACGGCAATAAAACCAGCGAAAACTTCAACCCCAACGGATTTAACACCATATACGAGTGTGTATGTGAAGATGAAGACAATATCGGAGTAGGAACTATCTCCATGAAAGCCCAGCTTTTCTCTATGCTTTCTCAGATTGCAACCCAAATGCCACATGCAGCAGCTAAAAACAGCATATTAAAAGGAGGACTGACTACATTATTTGGCATTATCAATGCTCACACACGTGCTTATCTCATAAAAGAGAAAAAATTCTTTGAGAAGTTTGAAGCAGACAATGGCACGGAAATTGTTGATTGTATTGATTACCTTCTAGAGCAACTTGACGATATGAGCGACAACCAGTATTGCATGCTCAAGATGGCGGCTGGCTCAGGATTCCACTCAATAACCGGAGACTGGCAGCATGAGGACTATACCGATACCGGTGAATGGACCCGCGACATGAATCGAAGGGATGATGGAAAATTCAAAGCCAAATCCCGCAAAATTGCAATAGAAGGCGATATGCTGTCTCTTATGGGCTTTGTTGTCCTGTCGCAAGCATCAAAGCAAGATTACGAGCAAGCATTATTATCTAG
>JAZLIY010000040.1:0-36068 GCA_045617645.1 Bacteroidaceae bacterium
GACCTGAAGGCCATTCCCACCCTTTACCTACTGGATAAAGAGAAGAAGGTGATACTAAAAGATACCACACTGGATGATATACTAAAACTCCGCCTAAGTTACGTGATGTAACGTAAGCGGTTTTATTATCAATTTACTTAATTCAAAGACGGCTGACTCGGATAGAGCCAGCCGTCGATTTTTTCGTGATAGCCGTACTGTCTATGTCTATTTCAGTACGTTGCGGCAGAATTCCAGGCATTTGCCTACTTCCTCCCTGGGGGTGGAACCCTGAGGTACGTTGTATTCCAGTTCTATGTCCACGTGCTTTGGCCAGTCTTTCTTTCCAGCATTCTTGGCCAGCAGTTCCAGCACTTCGGCAATGGGTGTCTCGCCTTGTCCCCAAGGCATATTCTGGTTGGGAGAACTGTGGTTGGGACCAGTCTTGTCCTTCATGTGGACGGAATAGATACGGTCGTGGTATTCACGGATGACATCGCAGGGGTTCTTGCCAGTATAGCCGTAATAGTGACCGGCATCGAAGTTGAGCATGATGGCCTTGCTGGGGCTGAGGAAGGAATCGAAGCCTGGCCAGTCCTTATCGGATGGCTGTCCGTGGTTGTGGAAGATGAGGTACTTGCCGTATTTCTCGGCGATGGGTGCTATCTCCTTGGCTGCACTATGGCTCAGCTCGGTGGTAATACCGGCGGCTCCGATGGCCTGGCAAGCCTTGAAAACGTATTCCAGTTGCTCGTTGCTCATGCCGGTATGGGGGTTGAACTTGACGATGTGGACGTCCACGCCCAGCTGGCGATAGAGCATACCCAACTGCTTGAACCGCTCCAGGCAGGCTTTTGCCTCATCGCCCTCCAGGTGATAGGTTACGGGAACGCCAGTGAATGTTTCGGCTGCATCGGACATCAGCTCTACGGAGCCTACGCCACCGCTGAGGGCATAGAGCAGCATGTCGCCTGCTCGGTTGCTCTGCTCGCGGTAACTATACGTGATGGTGCCTATCTGCACACCGCGGAAGCATGAGATGTTCTTCTTGTTGATACGTGTTTCGGTCAGGTCCTTCTTGGAGGCATTGGCTACCGATGTGAGTGGCTCGGCTGCCAGGAGGGCTGCCGTAGCCATGGTGGATTGTAGGAAATTTCTTCTGTTCATGATAATGTTAATTTAATGCATAATGCATAATTCATGATGCATAATGTCTGGTGAGTAATGTATCTATTTTCCCTTTTGCTGGAACTGTAGGGCAACGGATTCTGCAGGCAGGCCCTTGGGCAGGGTAACGGTCACGCGGTTTCCATCGACGGTATATTTAACGCTCTTGCCTGTGGATACAAGCGTCATGCGACCCGTGGGTATGTTCTCCGTCCATTCGATGGTGGCGGGCAGTGTCTTCTCCTTTTCCTCGTTGTAGGCATAGATGGCATAGAGCGTCTTGCCGTCTTTGTCGGCATTGAACCATACCTGTCCATCGTTGTAATGGGGCGTGATGCGGGTGTTGTAGATGGCTCGTCCGTTCTGGCGCATCCATTGGCCAATGATGGACAACCGTCCTTGCATCTCGGCATCTATCTCGCCTTCAGCTGTGGGACCTACACCCAGCAGCAGGTTGCCTCCCTTGGCCACAACCTCTACCAGCATAGCTATGACACTGGCACTGCTCTTGTACCTGGGGTTGGGTTTCCATCCCCAACCGTACATGGGATAGCATGTTTCCCAGGGGATATTGCGCTGGTCGGCCGGTACGGTGCCTTCGGGGGTCTGGTAGTTCTCGTTCTTGTCGCGCTGTACACGATCCACACTGATGAGACCCGGATTGCGCTGACGGGCGCCTACCAGCACTTCGTCCAGTCCCACATCGGAACCTCTGACCTGTCCGCCATCCAACCACAGGATGTCGATGTTTCCGTAGTCGGTTGTCAGCTCCGTCAGCTGGTTCATGGTGAACTCTCTGTATTTCTGCCACCAGTCGGGGTGCTTCTTCTTGTCGTAGTTGTGATTTCTGTCGGGTGCAGCGAACAACGGGTTCCAGTAATATTCGCAATGCCAGTCGGGCTTGGAGAAATAGCATCCGATCATGAAGTCTTTCTTGCGGAAAGCATTGAAGACCTCCTTGGCTATGTTGCTCCGTGGGTTGCCGGCAAACGGACCGTGCGTGATGGAGTAGTCGGTGTATTTGGAATCGAACATGCAGAATCCGTCGTGGTGCTTGGTGGTGAAGACCATGTATTTCATGCCGGTATCCTGCATGATGTCTGCCCACTTGTCCGGATCGAACTTTACGGGATTCAGGACTTCGCTCAGTCCCCAGTACCATTTCCTGAATTGTTCCAGGCTCATTCCTCTCTTCTGTCGTTCGGCATATTCCCATTGCTCCTCTTCGGCACACAGCACCCATGATTCAGTGACTCCGGGTACGGAATAGACACCCCAATGGAAGATGACACCGAACTTCAGGTCCTGCCAGGCATCGAGTTTCTTGAGGACGGCCTCGTCTTCAGGAACGATATAGCCCTCCACGGGGGAGTAGGAGTGGACATAGCCGGTAAGCTTTTCGTTTTGTGCATGACAGATTCCAGCGGGCAATATGGCAGCGGCAATGGTTGCCATGAGTAGTTTTCTTGTCTGTTTTCTCATATTTATATATATTATAATGTAGTATTATTTTGTTTCAAAAGCATAAACCTCTCCGGGGGCGAAGGTGTGACGGAATGGTTCCAGCGAGTCTCCCTCGGCCGGTTCTATGTCCAGTGTCACTTGCTGGTCGGAGTAGTTGGTAAAGAGATAGAGCTTCCGTCCTTCTTCCTTTATCTGCCATGCTCCGCACAGGACGGATGGCTCGGTCATCTTGTGTTTCCCGTTGAACGTCCATACGGTGGTGCAAAGTGGATTCTCGCCTATCAGTTTCGGGCTCTTTATCATCTCGCCCCGATAGAAAAATTCGCGGTAGAGATGGCGGTAGCCTACGGCCTCTTTCAGGTAGGTCATGAAAGCCCTGTCCTGCATGATGTTTGTGCTCATCCACCCCAACTGTTCACCGAAGACGAGCGACTGAGCCAGTTTCATCCTGTTGGTCAGGGGTGGGTCGTTCAGGGTGTAGCTGCGGCCGAAAAGCTGGATCATGCCGCCATAGACGGCTGCAAAGGCCGGCACTTGGTTCTCGTGCTGGAACTGCCAGGTGAGGTATCCGTCCAGCTGGTTCACATAGCCATCGGCATTGCTTTCGGTTGTCAGGATGGCCTCTGGGTTCATCTTTGCCCTGATGTTGGCCAGCAGCTCACGGTAGGCAGGCGTCCACCAGTCGCCTCCGCCAGTGGGATGGCCATGAGTGGCATCGAAACAGAGCCTGGGGGGAGCCGCTGCTATCTGGTCCATATAGACGCCGTTCACCTGTTCCTCCTCTGTCAGTTTCAGTACGACCTCTGCCATCTTGTCGCGCCAGACCTTTGTGGCAGGGCACATGACACCCAGCACCACATCGCTTCCGTCCACCTCCTTGCTGCCGTAGCTTTCGGTGTTCGGCTTTCCGTCCTTTTGTTTGGAGACAGCGGGGAGTGCCTGAGCCGTAAAGAGGGAGTCGGACATGATATGGTCGCGCGTGTCCCACAGACGGCCGTTGATATAGGGCATGACATAGATGTGATTCTCTTTCAGTTCCTTCGTTCGTTCCCGGAAGCCCTCTTTGGTTGGCAGATAGTGGGGATAGTCGTTGTCGAACGGAATCTGGTGCCAGTTATACCAGTGCAGGCCTACGGGTACGCCCATTTCCTGCTGGAAATCCTCCATCTTCTTGTCGAAACCGTTCCCGCTCAACCAGATGCACAGCTCCTTCATCCACATCGGCGTGTCTTTCCTGCCTTCTGCGCCCAACAGTTCGCCTGGGTACCAGGACGATTCGTTCTTCATCCATTCCTTGTACATCATGGCAGCATCGAACCAGTCGCCACGGAAGGGTGCCATGACAATCTCGCATGGTGCAAATTCCCGGTTGTTGGTACCCGGATAGGTCATGCTGAGCCGTGTAGTGCCGTTGGGTTCTGCTTCGAAACAGAGCTCCTTGTGTGTCGCATTCTTGTCGTGAGCACCGATGTAGAGTCCCTCGCCCTGTTTGTCCCAGAAGGCGAACCAAGGCATAGAGGCACCGAAGCCGGCTGGATATTGCATATACACGGCATCGTGTCCCTCCTCGGCTGTACCGGCAATACCCGAAGCATAGGGGTAGAAGAAATGACTCTCCGTGGTCAGCTTTTCTATTTCCAAGGGGAGCAGGGTGACTGATTCCAGCGTGTATGCCTCTGGCAGGTGACAATCTTCCCAAGTGAATCGCAGGGCATTCTTTTCGTACCAATGGCTGCAATGTGTATCTGGCAACTGGATTTTCAGACCCACAGAAAATCCGTCGGCATCCTTCATACCCTTTGGTTGGAAGAAGGTCAGCATATAGGATGAGCCATGCTTCTTAACCTTCACCTCTGTCCAATTCTTGTTCGAGACAAGTGTATCCGTCTGGTCGCTATGAATGTCCCTGATGACAATCTTGAATAGGGGAGCGTCCGTAAAATGCCATTGATAAAGGGATGTCAGCGATGCCGACTGGTTCTGGTGTATGTTTATGTTCATACTTAATCCATTGGCCATCAAGTTGATGTCTTGACTATTGCCTGCCTTTGCCATATAGACAAAGAACGCAAAAAAAAGCAGAATTAGGTTCCTTTTTGTCCAGTTCATACGCTAATAAGTGTTATTTTGATGTCAAAGATACGAATAAGCGAATGATTTGCCAAATTTATTTGGACAAATCTGAACGAGAGTATCTTAGAGTGTAGCTCAAAGATACGATTAAGCAAGAGAAAACCAAATATGCTTTGATTTATTTCTTATGTGATTCTCCGTCCGAAAGGGCGGCGAAAGGTGCAAATTGCGCGGCACGGTTGTACATTGGCATCTGCGGATGACGTAGCGATACGTGATGAGGCAGGTGGATGATGTCTTCGTAGTTGTCGTTGGAATCAATATAATCACTCATGGTGTCCTCCTATCTGCTGGTTACGTTCTTTGGCTGTGGCACCCTCCTCGAAGTTCATTCCTTTCAGGATGGCATTCTTGCCGAATTTTTTCTTGATGCTGAGTCGTGCTTCTTGCAGGTTGCGTTCCTTTTTCAGGATGTCCTCTTTTTGCTTATGCTCCAATTCCAAGGCTTTGTAGTCGGTAAAAAGGTCCAGTTGCACGGCAGTGTCATGTTTGTCTTTCGCTTGCTGTTCGTCTATCACATGGAGCGTACTCAGGGTGAGACGCCTTACCAGTAAATCGGGATTTACGATACGGTCGTACAATCTCATTACGGCATCGAAAATCGTCTGGAAGGAAGAGGTGTGCTCGTCCAATGTCACATTGCCGTTGGCGTGCTTCGGTACGGGTTGCCCGTAATAGTTGGTCGTGATTTCTCCGTGGTATTTTTGCCTTATTTCCGGATTTTTCAGGCATTCGACATCGTAGTTCACCGTTAGCGCCAGCTGATCCGTCACCAGTTTCCTGTCCACCAGTTTAAGTACCATGTTGTCCACCATTTCCTTCACCACGACCCGAGCCTTCCGAAAATCGTAGGGACAGGAAAGTACCTGTCCGCTGGAGAAGGAGTTCGTTTCCGGACGGTAGGCTTTTATCAGTTCCATTGTGCAGGGCTCCCATCCCCAGGCATGGTCGATGAGCAGTTCGGCATTAATCCCGAACAGGTGATAGAGCAGCTCCTCGTTGCGTATGGAACAACGGGCAATCTTCCCCATCGTATCCATTCCATTGGCTTTCAGCGTCCTGGCCAGCCCTTTGCCCACGCGCCAGAAATCCGTCAGGGGCTTATGTCCCCACAATAGGTGCCGATAAGACATCTCGTCCAGTTCGGCTATGCGTACACCGTCCTTGTCTGCCGGAATGTGCTTTGCCACAATGTCCATGGCTATCTTGCACAGGTACAGGTTCGTCCCGATGCCTGCCGTGGCCGTGATCCCCGTCTTGTCCAGCACGTCATGGATCATGCGTGTCGTCAGTTCCCGGGCAGTCATCCGGTAGGTTTTCAGGTAGGGAGTTGCGTCTATGAACACCTCGTCAATCGAGTAGGCATGAATATCCTCCGGTGCCACATATTTCAGATAGATGTCGTAGATACGTTTGCTGTAGGCCAGATAGAGTGCCATGCGAGGTGGAGCCACAATGTAATCCAGAGCCAGCTCCGGCTGTGCTTTCAGCTCCGGGTCATAGAAAGACTTGCCGGTCAGCCGGCCTCCGGGAGCCGACAAAGCCCTTTCGGTATTCACCTCGCGTACACGCTGTACCACTTCGAACAGTCGGGCGCGTCCGCCGATACCGTATGTCTTGAGCGAGGGCGATACGGCCAGGCATATCGTCTTCTCCGTACGGCTCGCATCCGCCACCACCAGGTTCGTAGTGAGTGGATTGAGTCCCCTTTCCACGCATTCCACGGAAGCGTAGAAGGATTTCAGATCTATGGCTATGTAACTTCGTTCTGGCACAGGATATTCCTTATTACAAACTCTCACTCTGCAAAGATACGATTAAGCGAGCGCAAAGCAAAAGAAATACAATTTTTTTTCTTTGCCGAGCGTGAGTATCTTCGGCCGAATGGCCAAAGTACGATTAAGCAAGCAAAAGAAATACTGTTTTTTTTCTTTGCCGAGCGTCAGTATCTTTTTTATCAAAAACCTGCCATAACCTGCCATAACCTGTCATGCAGATGGCCTTGGTTCAGTTCTTTTTCCCTTGCGAAAAGATTGACGATAAACGATGACAAGAAGCATTATCCGTTGTGAAAAGAATAAACGCCACCGACGATTGTATAATCGCCACCGGCAATTATATAAACGCCGCCGGTGATTGTATAATCGGCTCCGGCGATTATATTTGTTTTAGGCAAATAGGGATGTTTGCGATAGGAGCCGCAATGGCTTTCCATTGTCATGAAGGAACCTTAAAAAAGTCTTTTTATGGCAGGTTATGGCAGATTATGGCAGGTCGTGAAGCACCTGCCATAGTGATAAGTCTGTGTATACAAATGTATTACGACACCTTTATGGCAGGTGGCAGGAAAATCGGGAAAAAACATTTTCGTGGTTCGGTATAAAAATGGGCAATAAGTTTTGGCGTAATCACGTTTAGTCTCTCTCGGCTTGGTTGTCACCTCTATTACTTTAAAATGAGAAGTATGACATAGAATTTACTGCATAACTCGTTTTTTTTATATTTCTTTTGTTTTATTTCCGAAAAGATGTAATTTTGCAACAAAAAAGAAATATATCCCATGATAGGTTACCTACAATTCCGAGAGGCAATGCATCCATACGGATGTTTCAATGTTCAGCAGGTGAAGGTTGCATTCCCCAATTTTGACCGTACGAACTATACGCGTTGGGTTAAGCAAGGATTGCTCCTACGTTTGCGTCAGGAGTGGTATGCTTTCCCGGATATGCTGAAGGAACCAGACTTTGCGCGTTTTGTGGCCGAACGAATATACCGCCCATCTTACATCAGCCTGCATTCGGCACTTTCCTTCTACGGGTTGATACCGGAAGCCGTGGTGAGGATTACATCGGTTTCCGCGCTGAAGACAGTATCGTTTGAGAATGACTTTGGCCAATATTCCTACCAGAGTGTCAAACCGTCATGCTTCTTCGGCTACGAACCTCGGCAGACGATGAATGGACGATCGTTCATGCTGGCACATCCCGAAAAGGCATTGCTCGACCTCCTGTATCTCTATCCGCAATACAATACAGAAGAGGATATTGAAGAACTGCGTCTGGATGAGGATTATATGACAAGCGAACTAAATGTTGAGCGACTGGAAGAATACCAGCATCGCATAGGTAGCAAGGCACTGGACGTAAGAGTAAAACTGCTAAGACAATATTTTTTGATATGATAGACCTCAATTACATACACGGCTTTTTCCCTCCGCAGATCGCGCAGAATGCTGCTATGGAGAAACACATGCTCAAGGAGTATCTGCAACTGATGGTGCTCGATTTTCTCTCCACGTCTCCTTATATAAACAAACTGGCTTTCATCGGTGGAACAAACCTCAGGCTTGTTCGTGGCATTGACCGATTTTCAGAAGGCCTTGATTTCGATTGCAAGAAGCTTTCAAAGGAGGACTTCATGAAGATGACCGATGAGGTACTGGCTTATCTTACACGTCAAGGACTTCGTGTAGAGCCTCGTGACAATGACAATCCACGGCTGACGGCATACCGTCGTAATATCTATTTTCCGGAATTGCTCTTTCAGCTGCAATTGACAGGACATCGTGACGAACGTTTTCTGATGAAGATTGAAGCACAGGATCAAGGGATTGACTATATACCAGTAATGGCTAACGTGAAGGGCTGCAATTTCTTCTTCCCGTTGCCTGTACCTCCTGATGGAGTGTTGCTGTCCATGAAACTTTCTGCGTTGCTCTCGCGCAGCAAGGGGCGGGATTTTTATGATGCCATGTTCTTGCTTCAGCAGGTGAAGCCGGATTACGAATTTCTGGCACAGCGTTGCGGTATTCACTCTCCCGAGGAATTGCGTATTGCCTTGCGTCAGATGGTGGCAGAAACCGATCTGAACAAGAAGAAACGTGATTTTGAACATTTGCTTTTCAATGCAAACGCATCTGATAGGATTCTGCGCTTTGATGAGTTCGTGGATGAAATGATATAATCTGATTAAGATCATGTTGGTCATCTATTGACGATAGCATGTATTCCTGCATTGGTGTGCTAACGTGGTAGGTCGGCTCTACGTGAAAATGTCCTTGCGTTTTACTTCGTTTAGGTGCAAGCTGAGTACCGGAATTTTCTTTATGACGGTTTATGGCAGATTATGGCAGATAAACTGGAAAAACGTATTTTAGTGACTCGACATAAAAAACGAACGGTAAAGTTTGTCTATTTCAATCCTTTTCTCTATTTTTGTGGCTGAAATGTGTCCATGGGATATTTATATCGTGGTGGGCAGAGAGTGTTTATTATAAAATGAGTACCTTTGCAAAGCGAGAATTGTATCATCACTTAGTGATGAATTAGAGTAACGACAAACAAATTGAATTATGTGCGAAATTAAAGACCTCTATAAATTCTTCCTTGATAACAAGGATTCGCTTATTCAGAAATATACAGGACAGTTCCTTGTGATCTCAGCATCACATGATGTTTCTGCCTTTCCGTCACGTCAGGAAGCCTATTCATTTGGCGCTAAGACATACGGTCTTGGCAACATGATGATTCAGGAATGTAGCCTTGGTGCTCTTAACAAAGTTCGTAAGTTCCACTCAAGAGTATATCACCAATAGAGCTATGGGAGCAATATTCATCATTAATGGCATTCTAATTTACATCTATGCCTTCGACCATAATCCTCCACATATTCATGTGAAGCATGGTGGCAACGAGTTTACCATCAATATTGGTGACAGGATGATTGAGGGAAAAGCAAGATCAAAGCACATAAAACTAATCAACGAATTTATTGATGAGCATGAAGCCGAGTTGTACGCACTTTGGGAGAAGGCTCAAAGAGGTGAATGCATCGAAAAAATAGCAAGATAATTATGATACTGACAGTAACAGACGTAGAGTACGTAAAGGATTACACCCTTCTATGTACATTCAGCGATGGAGCAGTCAAGCTCGTTGACCTTACTCCTCTGCTGCAATACCCAGCTTTCAAAGAATTGGAAGACAAGGCACTCTTTATGCAGTTTGGACTCGAAGGTACTATCTTCTGGAAGAACGGCGCAGACATTGCCCCAGAGTATCTGTACACGCATTCCACGGAAGCGTAGAAGGATTTCAGGTCTATGGCTATATAGCTTCGTTCTGGCACAGGTCGTTCCTTATTACAAACTCTCACGATGCAAAGATACGATTAAGCGAGCGCAAAGCAAAAGAAATGTCTTTTTTTGCTTTGCCGAGCGAGAGTATCTTCGACCGCCAGGTCAAAGATACGATTATATTCCATACGCACAAAGGAAAAGCCCGAAAATCTTGTTTCCCCGTTATCCCCGAAGGGTAAGGTAGAAACTTTTGTATATATAATAAGGTATGTAAGTCTGGGGGCAAAAGGTTCAAAGGGCTCAAAAGGAGAAATGGACAGGCACACTCTTACATCTCCACGCCCTCATTGGCAATTCTCATCGGGCACACCAACAGATTTCTACAGGCATACGCGCACAGCTGGTTGCCCACATAAATTTCTCTGATTGCCTATATCCTTGTCCTTATATCTCCGATATTCGAGAGAGTTTAGGCGATATTCGCCAATACACCCTCGTCTTCTCCTTTTTCAAAAAAAGAGCGTCTTTTTTCTCTCAGACCCCGGGGGTTGTGAGTAAACACCGTGGGGTGGCTGCTCACGAACCCCGGGGTTGGCGGGAAGGGACCGTGGGGTATATTAATGCATAATGCATAATTGGCAATGCTTAATAGAACAAATTTCCTTCAATATTTGTCTAATTCAATCCTTTTCTCTATTTTTGTACCCAAATCCAGTTAGTCCGATGGGGCGAGTGGGTTTGACGATGGCATCTGTGGATGCTGTCATGCAGAGGTCAGTGGACCTCATATCTTTATGGTTTTGATGTTATCACAGTTCCGTCTCGTGCAGGCAAGTGGCTGTCATGCATCAAGAAAGGACGTTTACGAACGTTTGTCTTCTACGTTTCAAACCTGGAAAATTTGATACATACAAGAAGATAACGCAATCGCAACGTCCACGTGGGCGTATTATCATGATGCGCGACATATTTCCCCTATTATTATAATAAGGTATTTTTGTCGTATTCTTGTATAATCTCTCCCGGCGTGGGCTAACTGGTTGCTTATCCTTGTATGGAGGCGATTTCCAGGGCCTGAAACGTGGGATAAGCAGGAATACAGACACCCACGTCTTTTTCATTTCATATAACTTTTTCTGCCGAATCTGGGGTGGCAATAGGCAACAATTGTCTATTATGAGATGTAATTATGTCATCCGTTCGTTTTTCGTCGGTTTAGTGATTCTATTTTTCATCCTACTCGTTGTCGTGATTTTGGAATCAAAGTTGTCAGCATCTGGGCATAGGACAGAATATGAACATTTTACGGCAGAAGGTGTTTCCGCCATTGCTTCTGTTGCACTAACCATAATTACTTTTGGAGGAGTTGTTATAGGCTGTTGGGAATACGGCAAGCATGTAGATGAAAAAAAGAATGAACTTTTTTCTCATCTGAACAAGGAATATCTAAAAAGCGAAGATATTCAGGATGTAGTGAAGTATCTTCAACACACGAATCCCACAAATGAGAAACCCACACCGTATCAAGTAAATATATTCTTACGTTTCTTTGAAGAGATGGGATTGTACTTGGAAAATAAAGACATAGATGCCCAAAAGGTCAATTATTTCTTCGGGTATTATTTTAATGAATTGCTCACATCGGAAAAAGGAAAAGATTTATTGAAAAACTCTGACTTTATAATAAAAGATGGATTGGTAAAGGATTTATCAAATAAAAAGTCTGAGGATTGGCATTATCTTAATGCGTATATCGAAAAGACAAAAACACATGAATAACACATTTAATTCTATACTTTTTAACAATGAAGAAACTTTTTTTTCTTTTGGCATTGATGCTCAACTCATTTTGGGCGAATGCACAGTATTCAGGTTCCGGAAACGGAACAGAGAATGATCCGTATCTCATTTATAATGAGACGCAGTTGTATCAGATGAACAACTTTCTGGGGTCAAGTAATGAAGGGGTCGTGTTTAAACTAATGAAAGACCTTGACCTAACGGACTTTATTAGTGACAATTTCCCGTCCGAAGGATGGATGCCTGTCGGTGTGGAGTCAACACCATTTCAAGGCAAGTTCTACGGCAATAGTCATACGATTAGTGGAATGTGGATAAATCGTACCTCTACAGACAACATTGGTTTGTTCGGTTATGTCAGTGGTGCAACCATTAAGGACCTGAAATTACAAGGAAATGGTATCGTTGGCAAAGAAAATGTGGGAGGGCTTTGTGGTTATGCTGCAAGTTCTACATTTACAAATTGCGGATCCGAGTTTACCAGTGTCAGTGGTTCTACTAAGGTTGGTGGCTTGATAGGGCAGATTACTTCGACGTCAGTGACTCAAGCCGGACATGCTGGTGAGGTAAAGGGGTCATCCTCTCATATTGGTGGACTTATTGGTCAAGCCCTCAATTCTTCTACGATTACTACTTGTTCAATTACGTCAAACGTCAGCGGAACCCAATTTGTGGGTGGTGTGTTGGGACAATTAGGGAGCAGTACCCTCAATGGTTCTACGAATACCGGTGATGTGACAGGTACAGGGTCTGTCGGAGGTGCTGTTGGCGTAGCAAATGGAACAAGTACGTTGACAAATGTCAAACAATTTGGTGATGCTAAGGGTTCCTCTAATGTCGGAGGTGTTGTCGGAGAAATTCAGACATCAAGTTCGGTGTCGTTCAGCGGTTGTCAGTCAAAAGGAGAAATAAGCAACACCGGGAATTATACGGGTGGTATAGTTGGTTTGAGTGACGGTTGCAATATTGCTGACATGCAAGATTGCAGTCATTTCGGTGATATCAGTGGCAAGGGCTATGTGGGAGGACTAATTGGGTGTGTAGGTGCAGAAGATGAACCAAGGCCAATATATTATGGCAGTACATCATCTACTAAAAACACAAAGGATTGGACATCAACTTCAACTGTGGAGGTCGGTAATACTATTACAAGACAGGTTAATAACTGCACCGCTATTGGTAACATTACAGGCCAGTCCAATGTTGGTGGACTGGTGGGTCATGATGATGCATCAATAACATATACTGCTCCAAGTAATTACAAGCCGAGTGAATCCAGTGGTACGATAGGAAATAAAAATAGTTCTTTGTATCTTTGGAGAAATGGTAATTCTGTTAGTGGCAATCGTTGGTATTTTTATTCTCCAGTCGATAAAGAGAATGTTGTCCAATATTCTTACAAAAACAGCTATTATTGTGGCATCATCAACGGAACGATAAACGTAGGTGGAATTGCCGGTTATAAAGAATGCGGCAATATCCAGTACTGCTACACCAATGCGTATATATATGGAAACACCTCTGTAGGTGGTATTGTAGGCAATGGCAACGGCAATAACGATTGTGTGACGATGACTCCACCACTTATACTCGAATCCAACGTTGCCATCAACAACACCATTTCTGCAACGGTTGAAAATGTTGGCAGAATTTATGGTACAATAAACGACAATGTAACAATCGGTGCCCTTGCTTCTGCTGAAGGAAACCGGGCACTGACGACAACAAAGGTCATCCTGCAAGGTGTCGTTCAAGAAGTTGCCGATGACTTCCAGAATGGTAATGTCATGGGGCAGTCGCTATTGAGACTCAAAGCAAACTATGTGGCCCTTGGATGGGATTTCGATGACAACTGGAACATATTGGAGACAGAATGCTTCCCGTACAAGAAGTATCAGGCAGCTCCGCCTGTAATCGAAAGCGACCTTGTCAGTCAGGCAACGGAAATCAGCGGATCAAGCCTTAATGGCGGAACGGTTTTTCTGTATTACAAAGACCGAGATGCCGTAAGTACCACTTGTAACGGAAATGCGTGGACATTCTCAACAGATAAACTGCAATCCGGTGCACCGGTACAACTTTATGCCGAAGTGGACGGCTTGACTACATCCTACTTGACATCTTCCACTGTCGGTTATCCAGGAAGTGGTACGGAGGCAGATCCATACCGTATTTACACGGCAGAAGATTTACAGGGTGCAAGCAACCGTGGCTATTACAAGCTGATGAATGACATTGACCTGACCTCTTGGATTAACGAAAACAGCCCAATCGAGGGGTGGGTGTCAATCGGTCGCAACAGTGGCGAGGTAACATACATCAATGGTGATGGTCATAAAGTAACGGGCTTATGGATAAATACCACACAGGATTATACCGGTCTTTTCTCGAATTTCTCGGCAGGTGTCATCAAGAACCTCACGGTGGAAGTAGCCAATGGAAAGAAAGTGAAAGGAGGAGATTATACGGGTGTGCTCATTGGACGAAATGCAAACGGGCAATTGCTCAATTGTACGGTTAAGGGTGACGTGGAAGGAACAGCCCATGTAGGCGGTGTGACGGGTTATTCCGGTAATAACACGGTGAACGGCATTTCGTATGAAGGCCAGGTGACATCAAGTGCATCCAATGCGTTTGTCGGTGGTTTTGCTGGACTGTCCGAGAATGATGACATCACGTCTGTACACTCTTTTGCAACAATTTCCTCGACAGGTACAAACTCCGTGGTCGGTGGTGCCATCGGAAAACTCAATGGCGGATCTATGACAAAGAGCCATGCCGAAACAACGCTTACGGCAACAGGTACAACTGATTATGTGGGAGGACTTGTAGGATATAGTAAAGGTGGTATTACATTGTCTTATACGACAGGCGAGATAAATGCAACAGGTGCGAATTCCTATACAGGTGGTCTCGTAGGCTATGCCTATGGCTCGATTGCTAATAGCTATAGTACGGCAAAAGTGAGCGGGACTCAATACACGGCAGGTCTTTGTGCCTATAGTTTTTCTACGATTGATAAATGCTATGCAAAGGGAGATGTATATGGTTCTGTCTATGGTGCCGGCGTTGTGGGAGAATTGGATGGCTCTGATGCAAGCTTAACCAATAGTGCCGCAATCAACAACATACTTGAACTGACGGCTCAGAGCGCATGGGGCAGTCGTGTCATAGGCGGTTTCCGTAATGGTGCAAATGAACCCAATACAAGTAATTATGCCCTCTCGACCATGCAGGTATCCTTGAATGGCGTTCCACAAAAGAAAACAGATGATGCCGTTGAGGGTATTGCGAAACCATCGTCTGCATTGATGAGTGCAGACACGTATGTAGCTCTTGGGTGGGATTATGAAAAGACATGGGGTATAGATGAAGGACAGATTTACCCATATCTTCTATGGGAAGTTGATGTAAATCCTGTTACGGAAATAACCTTCGACAATCCCTCTCTGATTATTGCACAAGGCAAGACTGCTACATTGACGGCATCGGTAATGCCATTGGGTGCAACCAATAAGCGCCTTAGTTGGACATCAGACAACACATCGGTGGCAACAGTTGCAGATGGTGTTGTTAGTGCAGTTGGCATCGGAACAGCAACCATTACGGCAGCTGCCACCGATGGCAGTAATGTAAGTGCAACTTGCAAGGTGACAGTCGTTGCAAATAAAGATGCTGCGATAGCAGAGTTGCAAGCTCTGGTTGATCAGGCCCAGGTGCTTTATGACAATAGCACAGAAGGTGACAACATAGGTGAATACCAGTCTGGAGCCCGCTCAGCTTTGCTTGCCGTTATCCGGAATGTGAAAGCTCAGATAAGTAGTACGATGAGTGATGAGACCATCGTAGCTTGTACAAATGACATGAATGGCGCAATCTCGGCATTCCAGGAAAAGAAGGTTTCTGCTGGTGCCGATACAGACATCAGCGCATACGAAAACATTATCTATGTAAAGGCTGCGGAGACTGCTGCAGGAAGCCAGGCAATCCTTTCATTGATGATGAACAATACTATTGCTCCTACAGGTTTCCAGTGTGACATCTATCTGCCGGATGGAATGGAGATAGCAACAGACGAGGACGACTTCTTCCTGATAGATCTTGGCACTACAAGAACTACATCCAAGAAGACAGACTATTTCAATAGTGCCAGACAGAGCGATGGATCAGTTAGAATCATGTGCAGTTCGACAAAGAACTATACATTCACGGGGAATGATGGAGAGGTCGCAAATATTACCATCAACATTGACAAAAACGTTGAAAACGGTGAATATCCTATTGTTGTTAAAAACATTGTACTATCTGATGTCAATTCAAAGACCTATGAGTTGGATTATGTAAAGACCACACTCACTATTTCCTCATATACAATAGGTGATGCCAATGCCGACGGGAAGATAAACGTGGGTGACTTTACAGCTATTGCCGGTTATATTATGGGTACACCTCCAACTTCGTTTGTGGAAAAAGCCGCTGACGTAAATCAAGACAACAACATAAATGTGGGTGACCTGACAGGTGTTGCGACGCTGATATTGAATGGCACGCTGAACGCAAAAGTTAAACGTGACATGCAGTCAATAGTTCCCTCGGAAGTAATGGTTGACAATTGTGATATGGTTCCTGGCAAAGAATTCACTGTTGATGTAAATATAAACGGTGAAGATAAATTCTCCGGTTATCAATTTGATGTTTTGTTGCCAGAAGGCGTTAGAATAAAAACAGTAAATGACAGCCCTTGCGTATATCTCAGTACAGAAAGAACGAACTCCAAGCAAACGGATTATTTCCGCTGTGTTGCAATTGAAGAAAATCGTCTGCGAGTATTGGGTGCCTCTACAACAGGTGCACTTTTCAAAGGGACAAAGGGAAGTGTGGCACGTTTGACATTTATTGCTGATGCAGATGTGGCAGATGACAAAATTATTGCCATAGAAGATGCTGTCATTTCCAATGGCGGAAGGGCTGTTGCCTTAGATCCCGTTCACTTTGTAGCTCATGCAACTGATGCAACGTCTATTACGAATGTAAATGACATGAAGAATTCAGTGGGTGTATATGATATTACCGGCAAGAAAATTCAAGATAACAGTTATATGAAATACAAAAAAGGTATATATATAATAAACGGTAAAATCTTTAAACATTAAATTATAGTTATGAAAAAAACATTATTATTATTTGTTTTGTGTATTTGCTTCGCATGTATGCTAAGAGCAAATACGACAGACATCTCAACATTAGAGAATGTCGTGTATCCAACATCCGTGAAAGGTGCTAGTGGTTCGAATGTTGCTTTATCTGTAAACATGAAGAATGCCATAGCAATGACAGGATTTCAATTTGACATTGAACTGCCTACTGGTATTAGTGTAGCAAAGGATGAAGATGGATTCTATCTTATTGATTTGAGCGAAACACGTACTACAACAAGAAAAACAGACTATTTCAGTTGTGCGCCTCAATCAGATGGATCGGTACGTGTAATGGCAAGTTCTACCAGTAATTATACGTTTTCCGGGAACGATGGAGAAGTTGCAGTCATTCAATTAAGTGTGGCATCGGATGTTCCCAATGGGAATTATCCTATTATTCTAAAAAATATCGTGATGAGTGATGCTACTTCAAAGACTTATGAGGTTGAACAAGTAGAAAGTGTCCTGTCCATAGAAAGTAGCATCCCATCTTTCAGTGAGGGATATAAAGTGTGGATAGAACCATTTACCCTAACAGAAGACCGGTATGACATAGAGGTGCTGATGGAAAATGCGACAGAAGCATCCAGCGTGGAATTTGATCTGGTCTTGCCGACGGCCTATATAGACAAGGAAGCGTATGATGTAGCATTGGGAACAAGTACAGCAGAAAAAAAGAAGTACGACTGCTCCAAAAAAGATAACGAAGACGGATCGCTCCATGTTTCCTGTACACGGAAGGGCACGAATGTGATTCCGGAAGATGCCGGCTGTGTCCTGCAACTGGTATTGTGGTTTACGGATGAAGATGAGAACTTAATCGTGAGCGATCCCGTCTGTGAGTTCACTATTAAGAACGTCATCGTAACAGGTACGGATGAAACAACGGAATACAAGGTGGCTCCATACACGGGTTATTTCAAGGTGGGAACAGAGGCAAAGGGCAATATCTCTTTGGAAGGCGATTATGCCTATGTGGACTTGACGGATATGAATGTGGACGAAACGACAAGTGTCATGCTTTCCAATCCGAATGGCCTGATATACGTTGCTGATGGTGCAACGATAGCCAATACCACCAACGTCATCGAAGGTGAAACTTGCAACAACCTTGTCCTGACAGACAAATGTGCGTTCTCAGTCCCCAAGACATTCACGGCCTCAAAGGTATCCTACACTCGCGAGAGCGGTAACAAATGGGGTACGATATGCGTTCCCTTCGAACTGGCATCGGATGAGAAGATACAGTATTTCACATTGGATGCAAGCGGTGTGGATCTGGCGAACGGTACGCTGACCTTTACGGAAGCAAGCAGCGTGTCTGCCGGAACTCCTGCCGTATTCTACCGTGCGGACGGTGGCTCAATGAGCATGAGTGCCACGAACGCTTCCATAGCAGCCGGCGATGCCGGTATTGCTGACGGCGGCTTGAAGCTGGTGGGTACCTATGCTCCTATCACGATTACTGGTGACAACTACTACATTGCCAAGGACGCATTCTGGCTGGCAGATAGCAAGAACGTGTCTGTTCCTGCCTTCCGTGCCTATTTCGAAGGCACCGCAACTGGCGTGAAGAGTTTCAACATCAACACAGATGAATCCACTGGGGTGAAGAGTGTGACGGTGGAAGTGGACAAGCAGGTTATCTATGACCTGATGGGCCGCCAACTGAAGAACACGGAAAAGGGCATCAACATCGTCAACGGAAAGAAGTTGATGGTTAAATAATTAACAATTCAAATACACAAATAGTATGAAAAAGGAATATTTCGAGCCATCCATAAAGGTAATAGAAGTGGAAACGAATAATCTGATGCAGAGTAGCAATGGTGACTATCTGCTGGAAGGCGAAGGTGAAGCACCAGGAGAGGCAGAAACAAAGAGAATGCGAGATTGGCTTTGGTAGAAATCCCGCGATTCAGTAGAGTAGAGAAGGAGAGTGCATCGGTCGTCTGATGCACTCTCTTTTGCTTGTGTCTGTTTGCCTTTTTGTTAATACTATGATGAATTACCCTTATCATAGTGTAATGTCATCCATCATAAAAAGACAAAAAATTGAGTAAAAATGATGTGTTAATCAGTTTTATTTCCTATTTTTGCGAAACCTTGTCAATATAAAAGAAAGAATAGAAATGCCTGATAGCAGAAAAAGTCCTGTGGCAATGTTCGTGTACAACCGTTTGGATAATGTTGTGCGAACCTTGGATGCCTTGGTGGCTAATACGTTGGCCCCAGAGACGGATCTATTCGTGTTCTCGGACGGTGGACGCGATGAGGCTTCCTGGTATCAGGTGGGATTGGTACGGGATTATCTGAGAGGTTTCCAACAGCACGAAGTGAAGGAAAAAAGACGTCTCGGCAGTATGACGTTGATAGAGCGCCCGGAGAATTTCTATCTGGAACGTAACATCATAGAGGGAATCACCCACGTATTCGGAATGTACGACACGGTTATCGTGTTGGAAGACGACATCGTGACGAGTCCCTGTTTCCTTCTGTTCATGAACGATGCCTTTGACTTGTATAGGGATGTGCCTCGTGTGATGCACGTGTCGGGCTTTACGAATCTGGCTCTTGACCGCAGTACGCGAGGTGAGTTATCGGATTTCTATTTTACCCCTCACATGAGCGGATGGGGATGGGGTACTTGGCGTGACCGGTGGGAGCAATTTTTTCATCACTACACAACACGCGAGGAGGCTCTGACGGGAATGACTCCATCGGACATAGATGCCATAGAGTATGGAGGCGTATTCCCTTGTCTGAAAAGCCTGGACAAAGACCCGATCCCGTGGGATACCTGTTGGGAGATTGCCATCTATAAGGAAAATGGACTCTGTCTGTCTCCCTCTAATACGTTAGTGCGGAACATAGGGCTGAAAAATGGCACGCATTTCCGTTCTTTCCGTATTTTACAATGGTATGAGTTTGATAGGGAACCGATAAAACGTCCCTTGCATTTGACCAGGGTGGATCATCCAGAGAAAGAAGCGGAAACGGAAGAACTGTTCCGACAGGCCATACGAGATTGGGGCATACGCTATACTTGGTTGGGGAAAATAGTCAGGTGGTGCTATAGAAAATGCATAATTCATAATGCATAATGCATAGTTTGTAATTTACAATTAAATTAAATGAAGGTCCTGCTGATAAGTACGAGTGAGAGAGCTGGCGGAGCAGCCATTGCGGCCAGTCGCTTGAAGGATGCTTTGAATGCTCACGGGATAGAAGCAAAGATGCTGGTGCGTGGAATGGGACAGCAAAAAAGTTCCCGTTGGAAGGCTAAATGTGCTTTCGTTTGGGAGCGTGCCGTTATCTGGTTGCGGAATGGCATGAGCATGAAGAACCTTTGGCGAGTTGACATCGCCAATGCGGGTGTGGATATAACCCGTACCCCGGAATTTCGTGAGGCAGACATTATTCATCTGCATTGGATTAATCAGGGAATGCTGTCGCTGGGGGACTTGCGAAAGATTTTTCAAAGCGGGAAGCGTATCGTGTGGACGATGCACGATCAATGGCCTTATACGGGCGTTTGTCACCATGCTGCTGACTGCCTCCGTTATCAGGACGAATGCCGTGATTGTCCGTTGCTGTGTCGCCCTGGTTCCCATGACTTGTCTAACAGCGTATTCCGAGCCAAGAAGAAACTATATGGGACGACCCATATCACGTTTGTCGGATGCAGTCGGTGGATTTCTGAACTGGCATCAAAAAGCGTGTTACTTAAAGGGCAGCAGGTATGTTCGATACCGAACCCGATTCCTTCGTCCATCTTCCATCCGATGTCCCAGGATGAAGCACGTGAGCGATTCGGCTTACCGACAGGAACAAAACTGGTGCTCTTTGCGGCTTTCAAGGTAACGGACGAGCAGAAAGGTTTCCAATATATGGAAGAGGCACTCTGCCTGCTTCCAGATGTGGAACTGGTCGTTGTCGGCAACAAGACCTCTTCGCTTTCTGCCCGCAATGGCCATGTTTACCAGATACCCTATATCTCCTCCGAGTCTTTGATGGCCAGTCTCTATGCGGCTGTCGATGTGTTTGTAACTCCCAGTTTACAGGAGAATTTGCCCAATACGATAGCCGAGGCCATGAGCGTGGGAACCCCCTGTGTAGGTTTCCATGTCGGTGGAATACCGGAAATGATAGACCATAAGGAGAATGGATACGTTGCCCATATACGTGATGCACGAGATTTGGCAGAAGGCATCCGTTTTGTCCTTTCCCACGACTTACGCGATGAGGCTCGGAAAAAAGCCCTTGAGATGTTCTCAGAGGAAACGGTTGTAGCAAAATACAGAGAAATATATGAAGGGTAAGCCACTTATCACCATAGCCACGGTAACGTATAATGCCGCGGATACGTTGGAACGAACCCTGCAAAGTGTGGAGGAACAGGATTATCCGGCTGTAGAGCACCTGATCATTGACGGCTGCTCTACGGATAACACGTTGAGTCTGGTACAACGCTATGTGGAACGAAACACGATGGTGAATACCCCACACCAGATACGCCTTTTGTGTGAACGCGACGAGGGATTGTACGATGCCATGAACAAAGCCATACAGCAAGCCCAAGGAAATTATATCGTATTCCTGAATGCAGGTGACAAGCTGCACGCAAAGGATACCTTGTCGCTTCTTGTCTCCAAGGTCTCCTGGGTAGATGGCGACTACAGTAATCCGGCAATCTTATATGGCGAGACGGATCTGGTGGATGACAAAGGCCATTTCCTGCGTCATCGCCGTCTTCAGGCACCAAAGAAGCTTGGATGGCGCAGTTTCCTGAACGGGATGCTTGTTTGTCATCAGTCTTTTTATGTGCGTACCGACATCGCACGCGAGGAAATGTATGATCTCCGCTATCGTTTTTCTGCCGATTACGACTGGTGTATCCGCCTGTTGCAAAAAGTGGAGAAACGCCATATACAGATACTGAACAGTAAATTGATTCTGACGGATTATCTGAGTGAGGGGCTTACTACGCACAACCATTGGCGCTCTTTGTGGGAACGCTATCGTATCATGTCACGGCATTATGGGTGTCTTGCTGCCTTGGGGGCACATCTTTGGTTCGTACTTCGTGCGGTATTGAGGAAATAAATCCGGAAAAATTTGGAAGGATGGAGAAAAGTGCGTACCTTTGCGCCCACATTTGCGAAGTGGTGCCGATGAGAGGTGGCTACTTGACAAACAAGTTTCACTAAAAACAAAAAAGTTATGTATTTAGATTCAGCTAAGAAAGAAGAGCTCTTTGAGAAGTATGGTCAGAACGCAAAGGACACAGGTAGTGCAGAAAGCCAGATAGCCCTGTTTACCTATCGTATTACGCATCTGACAGAGCACATGAAGCAGAATCGCAAGGACCATAGCACGGAACGTGCTCTGACAGGTCTTGTAGGTCAGCGTCGCAGTTTGCTCAACTATTTGAAGAAAAGAGACATCAACCGCTACCGTGCTATCATCAAGGCTCTGGGCTTGCGTAAGTAACAGACGCAGCCTTTGCTGAAAAAACACTTAGCTGCAGATTCCTTCTGCGGCTTTTTTCTTTTATATACCGATAAACGATATTACAAATGAAAAAGTTTCTTCCTGATTTATTTGCCATTCTGTTTTTCGTGCTGATAGGCATGGCGTATTTCTATGTACCCATTCGTGATGGCCTCGTATTGACGGGAATGGATCACGATGCAGCTGTTGGCTGTGGTATGGAAATGGCGCATTATAGGGAAACGCACAATGGCGAGCGGACACGTTGGACAAATACCATTTTCGGAGGTATGCCAACGTACCAGATGAGCCCGTCCTATCCCAGTACGGACATGTTAGGCCGGATGGAAACGTTCTATCAGTTGGGACTGCCCACATTGGCCGGATACATTTTCATGCTTCTTCTGGGCTTTTATATCATGCTTCGCGCATTTGATTTCCGTGTTTGGATGGCTTCTTTGGGTGCTGTCCTATGGGCTTTCAGCAGTTACTTTTTCATCATCATAGCTGCGGGCCACATCTGGAAATTCCTGACGTTGTGCTTCATTCCGCCAACTATAGGCGGTATGGTGCTCTGTTATCGCGGGCGTTGGATGCAGGGAATTGTGGTGACGGGTATCTTCACGGCTTTGCAGATTCTTTCCAATCACGTGCAGATGACCTATTATTTCTTGTTTGTCATAGCCTTTATGGCCCTTGGCTATTTGATTCAGGCCGTTCGTGAAAAGACACTCCGGAAGTGGCTCATCGGTACGGCTTGCTTTGCTTTGGGCGGTATTTTAGGTGTATGCATCAATTTGTCCAATCTTTACCATACGTGGGAGTATAGCAAGGAAAGTATGCGAGGAAAAAGCGAGCTGACTCAGAAAACCAAGGATCCTTCCGACCAGACAAACAGCGGTTTGGAACGCAGTTATATCACGGCATGGAGCTATGGCATAGGGGAGACATGGACACTGCTTGTGCCAAATGTCAAAGGTGGCACCAGTGTTCCTCTGGCAGATAATGCTACGGCCATGAAACACGCCAATTCCACGTATGCTCCTATCTATCGCGCTTTTGGCCAGTATTTCGGCGAGCAGCCCGGAACCAGCGGGCCAGTGTATGTGGGTGCCTTCGTACTTATGCTGTTTATTCTGGGCCTATTCATCGTGAAGGGTCCGATGAAGTGGTGTCTTTTGGCTGCCACCATATTAAGTATCCTGTTGTCGTGGGGTAAGAATTTTATGGGCTTTACGGATTTCTTCCTCGATTATGTGCCTATGTATGACAAGTTCCGAACGGTGGCCAGTATTCTCGTCATTGCGGAATTTACCATACCTTTACTCGCCATGTTGGCCTTGAAGGAACTCGTTTATGGTAAATTGTCTGTAGCAGAAACACGTAAATATGTCCTTTGGTCTTTTGGCCTGACCGGTGGGGCTGCATTGCTCTTCTTCCTGTTCCCTGATATGTTCTTTGGCAATTATATATCAACGACTGATGCGGCCAACATGAACCAGTATGTGCAGGCTGGATATATCCCCAAGGAGATGGCTGGGTCCATCTTGAGCAATATGAGCGAGATGCGCTGTGCTATGTTCACGTCCGATGCCTTGCGTAGTTTCCTTGTTGTCGCAGTAGGTACATTGGTGCTGCTGGTATGGCAATGGGGCAAAATAAAAACCATTCCTATGATGGCCTGTCTTACTTTGCTGTGCCTCGCCGATATGTGGGGCGTAAACAAGCGCTATTTGAACGATGGCATGTTTGTTACGCCCACTCCCCGTACACAGGCATATCCGAAGACACCGGCAGATGAACAGATTCTGCAGGATACGGCAACCTACTATCGTGTGCTGAATCTCAGTGTTAACACGTTCAACGATAATACGACATCCTATTTCCACAAGAGCATTGGCGGTTATCATGCCGCAAAGCTGAGACGTTACCAGGAACTTATCGAGGAACATTTGATAGGAGAGATTCACCAACTTCGGAAAGCGATAGAAACATCAGGCGGCAATTTGTCGGAAGTCCGCGGAGACAGTCTCTGTCCTGTTCTGAATATGCTGAACATGAAATACCTGATCATGCCCACGAAAGAAGGTCAGGGCGCAGCCATAAACAATCCTTGGTCCAATGGTAACGGATGGTTTGTCGAGCAAGTGCAGTATGTGCCTGATGCTGATACCGAATTAGCAGCACTGCACGATATTCAACCCACTCATATTGCTGTTGTGGACGAGAAGTTCCATGATCAGTTGGGCGACGTAAACTCTTCCGTTGACAGTACGGCAACCGTCCAGCTCACATCCTACGAAGCCAACCGATTGGCCTATGATATACAGTCTGAGAAGGGTGGAGTTGTGGTATTCAGCGAGATCTATTATCCGGGATGGACATGTACGGTCGATGGTCAGGACGTGCCTGTTTCCCGGGCTGATTATGTGTTGCGCGCCATTCGGGTGGAACCAGGTCGTCATACGGTTGTTATGAGTTTCGACCCCCAGACTGTCCATACGACGGAAACGATTGCTTATGTGGCTCTTGTTATTTTGCTGTTGTTGCTTGTTGCTTTTGGCACAAGAAACTTCTGGCATAGGCAAGATGCAAAAAATGAATAAAAATTTGTCCCTTTCATCGGAAACGTGTAATTTTGTAGGTGAAAATAAAGAAAGAAAACAAAAAGATGAATCGCATTATCATAAAATTGTCAGTTTTTTGTTTGGGTGCCCTGTTGGTCTCCTGCGGCGGTTTTCGACAGCCATCGGGGCATGAAGCATCACAACCTCCTGTCTTCCCTGATTATGCAGAAACCACGGTGCCATCCACCATTGCACCTTTGAATTTTGGATTGCCGGAGGCTACGCATATTCAGGCTACATTCACGAACGCTTCTGGTGAGAAACTGGAGGCTCAAGGGAAGACCTATGTTGATATCCCGGAGAAAAAATGGCATCAGCTTTTGGCTCAGGGAGGTGATATTCGTGTGGAGGTTTCGATCTGGACACCCGAAAAACCAGATGGCGTCAGCTATGAACCGTTTGTTATCCATGTTTCTACCGACAAGATAGACCCGTGGATGGCCTATCGATTGATTCCTCCCGGATACGAAGGATGGGACAAGATGGGTATCTATGAACGCGACCTCAGCAGTTTTGAAGTTCGGCCTTTTATTTTGAACAGTCAGAATAATAAAGGATGTGTCAATTGTCACGCTTTTTGTGAGTATTCTCCTGAAACCTTTATGTTCCATGCCCGTGGAGCCGGAGGCGGTACGCTTATTTACCGTAACGGAAAGATGGAGAAAGTCGAAATCAACAAAATGGGCCCTAAGAAAAATGCCTCTTATAATATTTGGCATCCGTCGGGTAAATATATAGCATTCTCATCGAATTCCACCAAGCAATCATTTTATGGTTGCAGTCGCGACAAGATAGAAGTTTATGATATGCGTTCCGATATCATTGTATATGATGTGGAGAATCATAATGTCTTAACCGATGAACGTTTTGTTGATTCTGTGAATTGGGAAACGTTGCCATGTTTCTCTCCAGATGGCAAGTATTTGTATTTTAGTACATCTCATGCAGTACATGTGCCAATGGAATGCCCAAAGCTTAAATTTAGTATTGTGCGTGTCCCGTTTGACGAGCAGACCGGTGCTTTGGGCCAAATAGATACGGTTTACAGCGCAGCACAGCGTGGTGGAAGTGCCCTAATGCCCCGTATATCACCAAATGGACGTTATATGTTGTACACTTGGGGTGAGTATGGTGCATTTCATGTATATCATAAGGAAGCCGATTTCCGTATGATGGATTTACAGACAGGCGAGGATGTAGATGTTTCTCCTCTTAACAGCAATGATGTGGAGAGCTATCACGTGTGGAGCAGTAATAGTTCTTGGGTGATGTTTGCCAGTAAACGAATGGATACACGTTATACGCGAATTTTTATATCCCATTGGGACGGCAAACAGTTTTCTAAGCCATTTCTTTTACCCCAGCGTGACCCTGAGTATAATACGATGCTGATGTTTTCATTTAATATACCAGAATTTATGTCAGCTCCCATTGATGTACCAAAGGATCAACTTTCCGACTTTTTCCGTGTCGATGATCCGCCATCCGCACAGCATAAGTGAGTGGACAATAATATGATGTATAAGGTAAAATAGAGATATTTCGAAGGTGATAACAGGATCTTATGAATAGTGGAATGAAAAAATATGGATTGCTTTTTGTCGTAATGGTTGCTTTGGTTTCCATTGTCGCATACATATATCCGGAAACTTGCAAACTGCAAGAAGGAGATAGTTTCTTTCTTTTTACAACGGATTATTTTCTTGGGCGTTTGCCTGATGTACCTGCATTAAATAGCTATTTTGCTGATTTTTTATATCAATTTTTTAAATGGCCGATAGCAGGAGGGTTAATAATGGCATTCCTTTATGGTACTACAGCTGTGATTAACATCCTTGTCCTCAAACGGTTGGGTATATGTTCTACATTAGCAAGCGGTATGGTAGTCATTGCCCCTCTTATAGTAGTGGCATGTTACCCGTTTATTCTTGTTTTACAAATAGATGCGTTCTTTTTTTCTTTGGCGTTGCTTCTTTATGCAATTTCAAGTCGTTGGCAGATGCGTGCCGTTCTTTGTCTGCTGTATGTGCCATTTAGTCTGATGCTCCTCAATACTACAGTGGCTTTTTTCTTGTTTTTCTTCCTTTCGGGAATAGAATATTTTCATTTTCATAGTCGCTTTTGGATTCCTTTAATAGGTCTGTTGATTTATATTTTAGGCATTTATTTGTATAGCCAGTATATCAGTTTCATACCTTTTGAACGTAGATTATATTTTGTTCGTGGAGTAAAGAAAGGAACAGAATCCATATATTTGTTATCTTATTTTGCACTTGTACTTGGTCTTATTCCGGTTGCCGATTCGCGAAAGATAAAGTATTTTGCATCGTGCATGATAGTGGCTGTTATTTTCGGGCTGCTTTGGTTTTTTGCAAATGAAAAGGAACGTCACGACGAGGAGCGTTGTTTTGGCTATTCCTCTCTTGCAGAAGCCGGGAAATGGCAAGAACTCTTGCGCGCTATCCGGTCTGACGGCGGAGCCAGGAATGTAATTTCGATGCGTTATGCTTTGTTGGCGGAAGTTAGCTTAGGAACTTTGACAGAGAACCTTTTTAGATATGACATTTCAAAACCGGCGGATTTCCATTTCCGTCGTGATCGTCAGAAATTTGCTTGTCGTTTTAATCGCCAGTTCTATGCAAATCTAAGCATATATGACGAGGCGATGCATCATGCCATGGAATATGGACTTCAGACAGACAACGGAACCTGTTTCTCAACGTTGCGCTATATGACAGAATGTCAGATACGTGAAGGGGATTATCCCGTAGCACTCAAGTATTTGGCGGTTCTGGACAAATCATTGTTTAACAAAGCGTATGTTCGCTTACAACGTCAACGTATAGCCGAGTTTCAGAAGTCCGGCAGGGGACCAGTTAGTCCTATGCGGGCGGATAATTTCGTGGGCGGTTATCCATTCAATTCAGAGATGATTCGTCTGGCCTATTCCCGTAAGAATAACAAAGTCTTTATAGAATATGTTTTATGTGGCCTTCTTCTTGAGCGGAATATTAATACTTTTGCTACGTTTTTACGTGGATTGAATCCTTATAAGGATCAACCAATACCACGTGCATTTGCTGAGGCTGCATCTATGTGTAAAAACTTGGGACAAAATCTGCATGATGTAGTCCAGTATCCCGATGAGATAGATCAACAATTCCTTCGTTATCAAGCAGATTTCGACAACGAAAACTTCGACCCTTCGGACTATGAAGGCACGTATTGGAATTATTATTTCTACGGAGATGAATGGGAGGCAGAGCGGAAGGCTGCTGCCGAAAAGAAGTCGGGCAATGCCCCTAAGTAACAGGTTTCTTTGTGTAATTCTTTTTTTCTTTCCGGTTTTCCTGTATGCCCAGGTCACTTGGAATGATTTTTTGGAATACGAAACAGCAGATCCGGAGGATGCCGAAGAAGAAAGTTGGCTTCAGTATATGGAGGAACTTCGCCAGATTCATGAACAACCCTTCAACATCAATACAGCAAGTGTAGAGGACTTTCTTCGACTGCCTTTTCTTACTTCTTCAGAGATAGAACAGATTCATGCTTATGTCTATCTGCACGGCCCACTTCAGACTGTCGGAGAATTGAAATTGGTACCACTTCTATCGCAGGAATCCAGACATTTTCTTCCCCTCTTTGTCTATTTTGGTCAGCCAGATGCCCCTCATTCCAAATCAATGTCCCTGCAACCGCTTCGACAAACTTTTCTATATAGGACAGACATCCCTTTCTATTATCGACGGGGCTATATGATACCCGATGGATATGCCGGTGATCCCCTGTATCATCGTTTGCAGTACACCATCGATGCCGGGAAACATTGGGCAGGTGGTTTCCGTATGGAAAAAGATGCCGGTGAACGTTATTACGATAGTTATGGAGCATGGGTACAGCTTCGTGATTGGGGTATTGTGCAGAATGCCGTATTGGGCGATTTCCGTGTCGGATATGGACTTGGACTCATTTTTGGTGGTACTTCCATTCTTCGTCCGGGTACTTTATCTTCACGCCCCACCCAAGGAGTCCGCCCGGCGACAAGTATGGAAGAGTACCGTTATCAGAGAGGCGCATCTGTCACCTTGAACTTGGGGCGTGGTTGGCAATATACAGCATTGGCCTCTCATCGGCAGTTAGATGCTACGTTGAATGCCGACGGAACAATCAAGACTCTACTTACCACAGGTCTTCATCGTACCCGGTTGGAGCGTTCTCGCAAGCAGAATACGGCCGTACAGCTTTTGGGTACTCATCTGAGCTGGGCATCTGGTCAGTGGAAGGCTGGTTTTACGGGAGCATGGCAACGATATTCACATCCGCTGAATCCTGGCGCCGAACTCTATCGTCGTTGGTGGCCCGAGGGAAGAACGTTCGGAAATATGGGTGTAGATTATGGTTGGAATCGTTACCGTTGGAATGTAGAGGGTGAAACGGCATATAGTACTTGTCACGGAGGTTGGAGTACGATACATCGTGTCAATTGGATTGCTGGTAGGCATCTTACATTGAGCGCCTTGCAACGGTATTACGACTATCGTTACACCCCAATGTTAGGTACGGCTGTATCGCAGAATGGTCAACCGCAGAACGAGAGTGGTTATCTATTGCGCCTACAGTCTTCATTGGAGGGCGGTTGGTATGTATCGGCCTACGGAGATTATTTTCGTAACCCATGGGCACGTTATGGTGTCAGCCATACCAGTTGGGGGCAGGAATGTATGGTGCAGGTGGAACGGAAAGGCGATAGAAACGAATATCTTCTACGTTATCAGTTAAAAAGACGTGAAGCGTATGAACGGATGCAACCGCATCATCGTCTTCGTTTCCAATGGAATCATCGTGTGGGGCTTTGTTGGCAGTTTCGCAGTACGATAAGATGGCATCATGTACTGAATGCCGCGAAACAAGGTCTATCCAGCAATGGAATGGCTTTGGGTGAAAGTGGCCGATGGGAAAAGACATTTCGCAGGGTAGGTAACATACGTGTTACGGCAGGTATGCATTATTTTCGTACAGATGACTGGCAAAGTCGTGTGCAACAATATGAGAGTGGTCCGTGGGGGACGGTGAACAGTGTTACTTTCTATGGCGATGGTATCCGAGGAATCCTTCATTGTCGTTGGGAATCCGTCTCTCATCGTATCACGGTGGAGGGCAAATACGGTAGGTTTACCTATTTTGATCGTGAGGAACAAAGTTCCGGCCTACAAACCATTTATAGCAGGCACAAGAACGACTTGACAATTCAGGTGCGAATGAAATGGTAGGGACGTTTTTCTCAGCGTATGATGCTACCGTAGTCGATGTTCCCGGCATCAACCTGCCCCCCACGGTTGCAATAGGTGCCTGATACTTTGATTGTACGGGCTTTTTCCCCGTTTGCCCTGACGGTAATCGTCCCATCGGAAATGGTCAGGTCCCGATCAACCTTGATGCCCATACATCTGTTGGTGTCCTTCTTGTCCATGGGGTTCACATAGACTCCACCGTTGGCATTGATCAGAAGGTTTGTCGGACCATCTTCCTGATGAATATACATGTCCTGTCCGCAAGAGATTCCCCTGCAGCCGTCCCCATTGGCATCTATGTGCAAGGTCCCACCGGAGATGGTCATGTCGGCATCGCTCTTTATGCCTTTTACATCGTCGCCCTCTACGTTCATGTACACAGATCCACCTTTTATGAAAATCTGTCCGTTGAGCTCATCCTTTGGGTCGTCCGTCGCTTCTGCCTGTATCCCATCGCCCTCCATTCCGTTGATGTTCAGGACACCTCCATTCATCTGGAAATATTGTCCTGCATGGATGGCATCCCCCAAAGCACGAAGAACGTTCAATGTCCCTAACCCCTTTTTGCATTTCAGGTATTCGTTGGTACCCAGTGCATGACGGGTATTTCCAGTGATGGAAAGCGATCCGGAACCATCTATTTCCAGATGTCCACGACAGAAAAGACAGGCCTTCTGTGTTCCGCTTTTGGCGTCTGTCAGCATATTAGTGGTACCAGGAGACAGAATTAGGTCTATGCGTTTTCCACATTGAATGTCGATGGCAGCTCCCTTTTGTGAAGTCAGGTTGAGCCCGTTCAGGTGAAACTTACATTTGTAGGAACCATTGTAGGTAAAAGAACCGTTGGAACTGTATCCCGACAGGACAAATTCGATCTCCTGTGTCGTATCGTTATTGGTGAGCACCACGTCGGCCCCTTGGATCTGATAAGAAATTCCCAATGTTCCATTTGTTTCTACGGAGGCTGTTTCTTGTTGGTAGTTCACCCAGACGGTATGCACGAGGGTTATACTGTCAATCTCGGCAGTACGAAACACTTGGCCGGAAGTCGTAAACTGTCTCCCCCCGTCCGAATAGATGATGTCCTGTATGGGTACTCTTGTACTCTCACCTCCCTGCCATATACGAATATATTCGTAACGGGCAAGAGACGGCAGGGCCATCAGGGACATAATAAAACAAAGAAGGACGCTCCTTTTCATTTTCGTATTTTTATGGTTTCTTTTCCCATTCCCACAATGTAAAGTCCCGGAGCCAAACCAGCCATATTCACTTCCGTCTGTTTTTCGGCAATGTGGGCAATGTTTACCAATGTCCCATCTGCGTTATAGATACGCAAGGTGCCCCTATTTCCAACATACAGCTTTCCGTTTTTGTATTTCAGCGATTTGCTTTTCGCCTTTAGGGATTCCAACGCGGTTGGATTTGCCGTAAACTTCATGGCGGAAAGTTCCGACAAAGGAAAGTGGATGGATTCACCGGTTTCTATCCATACGATGGCATCCTGTTCGTTGAAGGTGATTTTACGAATGCTGTTTAGCTCAATGCTTTTTTCCGTGTTTTGACAATCCACGGTCAGATAGTTGTAGTCCTGGGCCTCAGCCGTCAATCCGATGGCCGCAAATAAGATGCCACAAACTTTCTTCAATTCATGATTCATAATTGATCTTCCTAAATTCCTTTGCTTGTTAAAATTTATGATTGTATCCCAGTTGGATGACATGTAGTCGCTCATGGAGATGGGCAAATCCTTCTTCTCCGTCATCATGGATATTACAGTTAAGCAGATACGCCCACGAGATTTCGTCCTGTTTGTTTATTTTATATTCCACACCGACGGAGGAACGTATTTTTTCCAAATTCATCTTTTGTCCCTTATCCAGATTATTATGGAATTCCACTGAGGCAAATGGACAAAGTTTCGCTTTTTTCTTGTCGTAAGCCAGTTTAAGTCGGCTTCGCAGCACATTGTTGCTGACATGTTCTTTGGCCTCTTCCTCGTATTCCGGATAGCCTTCTTTCAATTCGTACGTCATGTTGCCTTCTACATCATACGCTTTGGCAAAACGGAATTTCTCTTGCGTAAAGGACTGTTTCGCCCGATGCGTGAACTGGTATCGTTCGCGTACCGATATCCGCAGCCATCCTCCTACTTTCACGGTTCCTGTGGCATCCACGCTGAATCGGTGTCTTGGCGACCAGTATCCCTCGTTTAGATTATATCCGTTCCAGTTACCAGGTTCCGTTATGTCATCCTTGTAGTGTTCTTTTCTCTCTTCCGGTTTATGGGAATAGAGGAAATTGTAAGCAGCACCTAATTTCAGGTATTTACATGGCTTGTAGCCCACGTTGGCCTCTATGGCCCAACGGTCGCGCTCTTGGGCACGGTATTCCGTCCCCATCCCCACATTCCAATGGGTAGAAAGTTCTTTCTCAAGTCCTATCTCGCTCCATACGCCAAAGTTGTCCTCTCCCGCCATTGTCGGGACGAAACTGCATAACAGAGCGATGACAATAGAAACCTTTTTTAAATTATGCATTGAATCAAACTCTTGGCATTTTGATGATGTCTTCCACACTACTTCCTCTATCCAAGGGGTCATCGTAGTAGATGCGCACCAGAGCGCAATCCTTCAGCAAATCCACGGTACCCACTTCTACGTGTTGTATCTTCAGTCCCAGCCGTTTTTCCAGGTCAGCTTTCAGTTCCTCCCTTTTTTCTGGTGCTATCAGGTCGATATTGTCGTATCTGACGTATTTGTTGCAACTGGTACTTACCAGTTTCCGGCTCTCGAACATCCATGCCAATGCGATGAATACGATGTTTGCCAATAGGATAACGACCAGGCTTGTTCCCTCCCAGATGTCTGTCTTCGGGTGGTAGTCGGCTTTGCCCAGTGCGTTGATCACACTAATGGCCACCAGCATGAACAAATAGGTCATCTCGCGTATTGGGATGGCTTCTGTTCGATAGCGTATGATGCCGAAGATGGCAAAAAGTCCCAATGCAGCCCCGGTATCCAGGGCATCATCTCCCATTAGGGTCACCAGCATGAAGATGGACATCGACAGGATGATGAAGATGAACATATAGTTGCGTCTATGACTTTTAGGGAAATAGAATACACGTGCAATGATGGAAACAACCGTAAAATTGAGGACAAAGCGTATCAGGAACGACACGAATTGCTCCGGACTGAAGATGGTCATGCCTATCAGGCTCCCCATTTCTTGATTCAGATTTTGAAAAACTTCCATGAAATTATAAATGATGTCTTCTTAATTGTTAATTATCTTATCCAGTTTGACCATCTTTTTCTTGAACAGGTTTCTTTTCAGATGCTCATTCGTCATAACACTGCCGATGCAGTATTTGCTGAATCCCGAGGGCATAATGTGCAGTTGCCTCAGGAGTCCTATTATGGGACTTGTCGTGCGACGGTTCCTTTTCAGTTCAATTACCACCAACGGCCCCGTTGTTGCTTGCTTTCCTGTTTCCATGTTGTGGAACTGGACATCGAAGTCAATGGTCAGCCTTTCCGTTTTATCGTAGTTCACCAGTGTTATGCGGTGGAACTCGTTCCATACGGTAGGGCGTAGGTCTCCCCATTCCAACTGAACCATTGAGTGCAGGAATTCTTCGTTCCTTTTTTCATGTATTATTTCCTCGCAGGTCACTCTCATTCGTTCCTTCTGTGTCCTTCCATGGTTGTTCTTTGTCTTCACTTCCAGAAAGGATTTCTTGCTGTCTATATATGTGCGCACTCGCACTTTCTGCCTTGGCAACCTTCTGTTGTGGTGCTCCAGATAGAAACGGTGGCTCTCCGTATCCCAATAGACAGTCTTATAATTTGCCACTCTGTTTCCGGCTGTCGTCTGCACAAAATATTTATTCTGTATCAACCGCAAGAGTTCCATCAGTTTGTCCTTGTCTGTAACGAATTTCGTGTCCGTCCTGTTCATCAGTCGGATTTCCTGCATCTGTTCCAGCGTAATAGGCTGTAGGTTATCCAGAAGTTTTGCGATATGCTCGTCTATTTCCACACAAAAAACGGTTTCCGGATGCAAATATAACAAAAAGAATCAAAGAATATTTCCTTGTCATTTGCTTTTTAAGAAAAATATCTTACTTTTGCTGAAGAAAATCATATAAACAATAAAAAAAGGAGCATTATGATAGATGTAAAAGAAGTCTTGGGCAATGCCGAAGAACGGATGGAAGAGGCTGTTATGTATCTGGAAGAAGCATTGGCACATATCCGTGCCGGAAAAGCCAACGTAAAAATTCTGGATGGTATCCGGGTGGACAGTTATGGTAGTATGGTGCCTTTGAGCAATGTGGCATCCATCAATACTCCCGATGCCCGTACCATAGCCATCAAGCCATGGGACAAGAATATGTTCCGTATCATAGAAAAGGCCATTATCGACAGCAGTCTGGGCATTATGCCCGAGAACAACGGAGAAATCATCCGTCTGGGCATTCCCCCTTTGACCGAGGAACGTCGTGTCCAACTGGCTAAGCAGTGTGGCAAGGAGAGTGAACAAGCCAAAGTCAGTGTCCGCAATGCCCGCCGCGACATTAACGAGAAGCTGAAGAAGGCCATCAAGGATGGCTTGTCCGAGGATATGGAAAAGGATGCCGAAGCAGACTTGCAGAAGATGCATGACAAATACATCAAGAAAGTCGATGAACTTTTGGCTGCTAAGGAAAAGGAGATAATGACCGTATAATGCGGGGCGTTATTATCAGGAATACAGGAAGCTGGTACGTTGTCCGTACGGATGACGGCCAGTTTTTCGATTGTAAGGTTAAGGGGACTTTTCGTCTCAGGGGCATCCGCAGTACGAATCCGGTGGCGGTGGGCGATATGGTAACCATTACTCCGGGGTCAGACGGTCAGACGGCTCTTATCGACAATATCGAGGAACGTCGGAACTATATTATTCGCAAAGCCAGCAACTTGTCCAAACAGAGTCATATTATAGCAGCGAATGTCGATTTGGCAGCTCTCATCGTTACGGTATCCCATCCCGAGACGAGTACGATGTTCATTGACCGTTTCCTGGCCAGTGCTGAAGCGTACCGTATTCCTGTTCTTCTAATTTTCAATAAAATAGATTTGTATAGTGAAGAAGATATGCACTATATGCAGGCTCTCTTCCATCTGTACGAAAGTTTAGATTATACGTGCCTTCCATGTAGTGCAAAACAAGGGACTGGAATTCAGTCGTTGCGCGAAACCCTTATGGGACGTGTCACGTTATTAAGTGGCAATAGTGGAGTGGGCAAGAGCACCCTGTTGAATGCCCTCGTTCCCGAGGCGGATGTGCGTACGGCCGAAATCAGTCAGGCACACGATATGGGAATGCACACTACTACCTTCTCCCAGATGTTTGATTTACCTTCGGGTGGATCACTTATCGATACCCCGGGAATCAAAGGATTTGGCACATTCGATATGGAGCGCACCGAAGTCTCGCACTATTTTCGAGAGATTTTCCGGGTGGGCCAGGACTGCCGTTTTGGTGATTGTACTCACACCATAGAGCCTGGATGTGCTGTTCTGCGTGCCGTGGAGGACGGATATATCGCCCAAAGCCGTTATGCCAGTTATCTGTCTATGCTCGAAGACAAAGACGAGGATAAATATCGCCGTCCTTAGAACGAGTACGGCTTTTAAGGTGAAAACAAAAAATAAATGATTATCCGTAATTAGGTGATGCTTTTTTGTCGGATTCAAAAATTATCCGTATCTTTGCAGCACAAATTATGGAATAATGAAGCTTCTTGAATTCAATAAAAAGTTTGGCACAGAGGAAGATTGCGTGCAGTATT
>JAZLIY010000041.1:0-3869 GCA_045617645.1 Bacteroidaceae bacterium
CCTCTGTGCCAAACTTTTTATTGAATTCAAGAAGCTTCATTATTCCATAATTTGTGCTGCAAAGATACGGATAATTTTTGAATCCGACAAAAAAGCATCACCTAATTACGGATAATCATCATAAATTTTTATAATGCATAATGAATAAACTTTTTTTTCAGAAAATCCCCACCGAGCCCGAAGCACGGCTGGTCAGAGATACAAATAAGCACAAGTCGTACCCTACGAAACAGGGCGAGGTGGGGCTTTTCTAAAAAATTAAGTCTCACATTTGATACAATGTGAAAAAAATACTATCTTTGTAGCAGGAAAAATAATAAAGCGATATGAAAAGAATACTCTTTTTCAGTCTCCTCGTGAGTATGGCAATGGCGGCCTTGGGGAGCGAGGATCATGTGACAACCACAGGCTATGATGCTGAGAGCCAGTTTGCATCGTATATCCCCGACGACGTACCGTTTGGCGTGACCACCGCCCCCTGGAACATCGATGGCCTGGGCAATCACCGTGCCTTGGTACAAGTAGATGGCAGCGCAGACAAGGCCGTTCGTGTCACGCTGAAGTGGCGTCGCCCCGACAAAAAGATAGACCTCACCGGTTTTGTAATCACCGGGGTTAAAGGCAACCAACAGGTGGCTCATTTCTGGGTGGAGGAGCGTACTGCCGAACAATGTACCCTATGGTTCGAGCCGCTGGATGGCGAAGAATCCTATTACGTCTATTATATGCCTTTCATCCTGCGTAAGTGGTATGACGATGCCCGTTTCAAGAGGGATTACAACGACTACATCACCTATTCTGCCGAACAGGCCGATGCATGGAAGGCTTCATTGCAGGACATACAGCCGGGGGAGGCCTCTGTCGTGCGTTTCGAGGAAGTCAACAACTTCGAGGCGCTCACCCAGATGGGTACCATCGCTACGGCAACCGAGACGGACTCTATACTTGCCTGTCACGGCGAAAATCCCGTAATCTATACCGAAGACCGCTGCTTCCCCATCCGCCTGTTCCACCAGCTGCCTGTACGCTGGGTGAAGACGGTACCCCGGGATGCTTTTGAAGGTACCGCCCTGCGCAATGAATACTATGTCTGGCAGATCGGACTCTGGGCGGCTCATGGCGAATTGGGCAATGTGCAGGTGGCCTTCTCGGATTTGAAGGAGAAAGATGGGCAAACGGTAATTGCCGCCAGCGAGCAGACCTGCTTCAACTGCACAGGTACGGGTTGGGACGGCAAGCCGCTGACGTTTGACGTGAATGTGGCAAGGGGGGACATACAGGCGCTATGGTGCGGTGTGCAAGTGCCCGAAGATGCTCCCGCCGGCGTGTATGAAGGTACAGCCACGGTGACAGCCAAGGGCATGGAGCCGCGCACGGTGAACCTGACGCTGCATGTGGATGACAAGGTGCTGGCCGACAAGGGAGATGGCGACCTGTGGCGTCTGGCCCGTCTGCGTTGGCTCAATTCGACCATCGGCTCTGAGAAGAAGCCCATTTCCCCGTTCAAGGGCATGGAGGTGTCCGGGAAGCGCATCCAGGCTACCGAGAAGACACTGGAGGTGGATGGCAACGGCTTACCGAAATCGGTGGTGGTGAACAAACGCGAGGTGCTGGCTGAACCGATGTGCATAGAGGTTGAGACGGAAGAGGGCGTCGTCCGGCTGGACGGCGGGAAAGTGCATATCCACAGAGATGCACCCGGACAGGTGACGTGGACTTCCGAACAAGAGAAGGGGGGCATACGCCTGAACACGGAAGCCTGCATGGAATACGATGGGCTGATACTGTACAGGTTGCTGCTGTCCGCAGAGAAGGACCTGACGGTAAAGGACATCCGCTATACGTCCGTATATACGCCCTATGCCTCGAAGTACATGATGGGCATCGGGCAGGATGGCGGCTGCCGTCCGCAGGAGTGCTCCTGGGACTGGAGCGGACATTGGGACAGTTACTGGATGGGAAACGTGAAAGCGGGTCTGCACGTGGAGTTCCGGGGGGATGATGCCTACCACGGCCCCTTGCTGCGTGACTACAAGAAGAGTGCACCTGCTGCCTGGTACAATGAGGGAAAAGGCCATGTCGTCATGCACACGCGGGGAGCGGCAGAAAAGTCACAGGCTGTGGTGACTGCCACACTGGGCAGGCAGACTCTCTCCAGCGAGCCGCTGGAGTTGAAGCTGGCGATGAACATTACTCCAGCCAAGCCACTCGACACACGTCATCAGTTTGAACAGCGTTACTATCACTCCGGACCTTTAGGCTTTGCGAAGGCTGCGGAGGAGGGTGCGAACGTCGGCAACATACACCATGGTGACGGGTTCAACCCTGTGATCAACTATCCTTTCATCGTACGGGAACCCCTAAAGAAGCATATCAACGCCATGCACGACAAGGGGCTGAAGGTAAAACTCTATTACACGATCCGTGAACTTACCAATTATGTTTCGGAAATCTACGCGCTGCACAGCATGAATCACGAGATCATGGCAGCCGGTCCAGGCGGTGGTGCCCCCTGGCCATGCGAGCATCTGGTGGAGGATTACTGGCCAGCCTGGTATTGCCAAATCGGTCCGGACAAAGCCGATGCAGCATGGGTAACCTGTCCGCAGTCGCGCTGGATAAACTACTATCTCGAAGGTTTGCGCTGGATGCTGCAGAACTATCAGATCGATGGTGTGTACATGGACGACATATCCTTTGACGGCTCGGTGATGAAACGTATGCGCGAGGTCATGGAGACCTACCGCCCTGGCAGTCTCATCGACTTGCACTCCTGTACAGACTACTCTAACGGACCGATGAACCAATATACCGATTACATGCCCTTTGTTGACCGTCTCTGGTTCGGCGAGGGATTCCGTTACAATGAGATGACGGCAGACCGTTGGCTCATCACCTTCTCGGGCATTCCTTTCGGTCCGATGGCGGAGATGCTACAGGATGGCGGCAACCGTTACCTGGGCACGGTGTTTGGTACGACCGGACGCCATTCGTATTCCCAGTATTCGCCCGCTCCTGTCTGGAAACTATGGGCGGAGTTTGGCATAGAAGATGCCAGGATGACAGGCTGGTGGGACGAGGATTGTGCCGTGGAAACTTCGGATCCGGAAGTAAAGGCCACCGCCTTCGTTCGCCAGGGACGTGTACTCGTGGCTGTAGGCAACTTCTCGAAAGAAACCAAAGATGTCACCCTCACCTTCAACTGGAAACGTCTGGGCCTGAAGGCCAACAAGGTAAGCGCCCACTTGCCTTATGTGGAAGATTTCCAGGAGGAAAGGACCTACGACCTTACCTCCCCCCTTACCATCCAGGCAAAGGAGGGCAATCTGATCTGGCTGGAATGATATTGACTTGTCACGATTTTACGACAAAAACAAATTTTGTTTTTTTGCAAAGTTCGTCTATGGTAATCATCGCTTAGCGATGGGATATTGTCGATTTTTCTTTGAGTCGCTGACGCTTGGTCAAAGCGGCAGAGCTGATGATTGTCGATTATCGTTTTATCATCTAATCGTTTCATCGCCTATTCGTTGTCCCATACCTAAAGGCATGGCGTTTTTGTCTGCCTGTATTGCCCAGCCATGTTATGGCTGGCTACCATTGTCTGATGCCTATGGCATCATTTTGATCCCCATTGTCTGCCAAAAGAAATAATAGAAGAGAGAAGAAAATATTCAATAAAACACAGGGATATGCTTCCCAGCAAGCCCTGTGCAAAACAAATAAAATAATGATTATCCGTAATTAGGTGATGCTTTTTTGTCGGATTCAAAAATTATCCGTATCTTTGCAGCACAAATTATGGAATAATGAAGCTTCTTGAATTCAATAAAAAGTTTGGCACAGAGGAAGATTGCGTGCAGTATTTA
>JAZLIY010000042.1:0-3282 GCA_045617645.1 Bacteroidaceae bacterium
GCGTCTGAACAGGTTTTGTATAAGTAAGTTAAAAGGATTATCTGCCGCGCAATACCCCCCCCTAAATTACTGCTGTTTAGGGCGTTACACTGCTTGTCTGCAATATTCGCAAGCAAGTGTGAGGGCATTGTGTTACTTAAATACATTGATACAAATAGTATTATGTGGTGCAAAGATACTCAAAATTTCCGTATTATTGTCATTCTTTCGAGCTTTTTTCATTTGGCGGCGCATTTCTTGACCTGCATTATGCCGGAATGCTCATTTTGCCCAACCAGCGAGGCAAAGACACTGCCGTAAAGGTCAGTGCCTGCCGCTGCCTTATATGTACTTTCCCCTTTTATTCCTTGTCAATGACAAAGAGGAAGCCTTTCCCCTTGGGGATGGTCAGGTTTTGGAGCGACGGCTGCAACTGTTCGTCCTGATAGCCATCGATGGCGGGCTGGCAGATGCGTACCTTGTCGGCAGAGAAGCCCAGCTTGTCCCAGTCGATATGGATGTTGCATGCCTTGTCGACATCGCACCATGAGGCAACTGCCAGGATGGCCTGTGTGGGGCCTACGAACATCGTGGCCTTCACCATGTCATCGTCGGTGGACACGGGACAACGGTCATCCCAATAGCCGATCATCTCCTTGGATGCTATGTCGTACTGGTCCCAGAACTTCCAGATGGGAGTGGGAGCATCTCCGGAATAGATACGGTTGGTGATGCCGTAGATCATACCGCGCCAACGGTTACCTCCGCCTTCCAGCATCTGGCCGGGAACGCCGAAAGGCAACGAGCAGACCTCTATCAGCCAATGGTCGGGCTTACGGTTGTAGTCGCGCCCCTCTCCTATCCAGGTCAGGTCGAGATAGGGCATCAGTTCCATGTAGATGTTCAGACAGCTGGCATATCCGGCCGGCTCGCAGAAATGGTTCCAGCTGTGCATGTCTATCCTGCCCTCCGGACGGTTACGGTCTATGATACGCCTCGCCCTGCGCATGGTCACGCGGTCCAGGGCCGAATCATCCACATAGATGCCGTCGATGCCTATGTTGCGTACCATCCAGTCCAGTCCGGCCACATAGTAGTTGTTGAGCCGGCTGTCGGGCGTGGTAATGACGGACAGGTCGGTCTCGCCCTCGAACCTGCCCGACCTGATGACATTGTGCCATGCCGGGATATAGTTCTCCTTCAGGTTGGTCTTCAGCCACTCCGACGGTCCGTTGGGGTGTATCCAGGTGCGGCACGAATTGCCGGGACCGGGGAAGACGACCTCGCCCTGGAGGGAGTTGAAGGCCCAGAATTCCGGGAAATTCTTCGTTATCTCGCGTGTCGTATAGTAGAACTTCATGCGCTTACCGTGGTCATGGGCCTTGTCCACGAGCTCTTTCAGCACGGAAACGTTCTCGTCCAGATACGGATAGTTGATGAACGGATAGTGCGTCTCGTTATGATGTACGTTCAGCACGTTGGCTCCCAGTTCCTCGGCCTTGGTTATCTTCTGCGCTTCGTCGGCATAGGGTACGTGGTGATAGCGGTCGCTGTACTTCACCTGTCTGTCCACGGGTTTGAAGGGCGTCAGCAGCAACTCGAAATCGTAGGCCAGTACATTCCCCTTCTTCATGCTGCGTTCGCCGCTGTACGCCTTTACCAGCACGATATCGCCCTGTTCCTCTATCCTGACGCCGCCCCGGCCTCCGTTGCCCCAGGAGACGGGTTCGCAGATCTGGCCGAAGGCATAATAGATGTTCACCAACGGTCTGCGATAGTTGTCGTCCATCAGCTTGAGGCGGATACCGCCGTTCACGTCACCTATCCACAGCATGTCCTGGTTCTTGGTGACATCCCATTTCCATTCAAAGTTACCGGACGGGCGGTTGCCGCCTTCCATTCCGAGACCCATCACGTATCTGGCCTTGTCCCTGGCCATGGGCATGTTCAGACAGATATCCTGCACGGCGACGTCCTTCCTGGCCTGTACGTTGACATCGTAGCGCAGGTATCCGTCGTATTCCAGCGTGGCCGTATAGTCCAGCGAGATGGCCTTGGAAGCGGCCTTCCCCTTCCAGGAGATGCTGGAACCAGCCGAGGCGGTGAACGTGGGCTTGCCGCCCGTCAGGTTCAGCTCGCTGCCGTCGGCCAGCGTCACTCTGAAGGTCATGGGTGCTGCAAGCACATCCTGGCCCTGTTCGTTGAAGGTCTCCACGGATGGATTGAAAAAGGTCTTGAAGGACTGTGGCCATCCGGCATCGCCTACGGTCAGGCTTCTGCCGAGCATACGTATGTCATTTCCCTCCCTGGCCAGCGATATGAACGGCTTGGTTATCTCATCCTCCTGGCCGAGGGTGCTGTTCAGCCAGCTGAGACGGGACATGCGGTCTCCCTGTGAGCAGCCCTTCTCCTGGACTTCTCCCTGGGCCACCCGGATGCACAGGGGAACCCGTACCTTGCAGCCAGCGGCAGCTACCGTCACCGTGCCGGTATATTCCCCGGCCTGTATGCCGGTCAGATCCACACCGCACCACAACGGATGCAGCTTGCCCTCCGCGATGGAGACCGTCTTGCTGAAAGGCTGCCCCATCCAGTTGATGCCGCCCTGACTGAAGCAGGTCATCTGGGAAACGGGAATCGAACGCCCTCCCCCGGCACGGAGCTTCTGGAACGTAACCTTCACATCGTCCAGCTGGCAATACGCCATAACACCGACCTGGAACGAGAGGTATTCACCGCATACGGCATCCAGCACCAGTCCCGAGGCAGGACGACGGTAGGTTGCTATCGAATCGGTTACGGTTATCGAGTGATACCGGTCCTGGATGAAGGCATCGAACGAATTGTTGCCTGGCTGGGTTTCCTTTGCGGCATTGCACAGGACGGGATGCAGGCATACGAGGACTGCCGACAGGGCGAAGAGAAATATCTTTTTCATAAAAACTGAACTTTTTCGAGTGAATTAATATTTTGATGCAAAGGTACTGCAAAAGGAAAATATGAGCAAAAAAATAGCCTGTTAACTGCTGTTAATAATTAACACAGCGAACCATTATAACTTTGTTATAATAATTTTTCCAAGAAGAAAGAAATTTTATATAAAAAAGGGACAACTTCTCTGGCAGCGAAGCTCAATTTTTCGAACAGCGAGGAGCTACCCCACGCGCAGCGCGATGAAACTATATCCAAAACGTCTGGAGGACACCATCAATCATTAATCATCCATCATTAATCATCAATCATGTGTGTTGCCCCCTTCTTCGTTGTGAAACGGGGACGGGGGATTTTCATTCTTTCGGCGAA
>JAZLIY010000043.1:0-12648 GCA_045617645.1 Bacteroidaceae bacterium
GCAAGGCCTTCATACATATTTATATTGCTGCTACGATTCATAATGCAAAGGTACTAACTTTTCTGCAATCATGTATCGTTTAGCGACAGTTTTTGGGTTAGCATCCGTACACCCTCCCCACAGGGTTTGTCGGTTGCGCCCATCCGTCACCTTTTTGGGCACAAGTTTACCCTTTTTGGTAAAATATCTTTGTGATTCCTGTGGGTATGGTCGTTTTTGAGTCGGAATATTAAAACTCCATATCGATTTTAATTTCCTCATCTTGCTCTGGACGCGGTTCTGCTTCGCCCTGTTCCTTTTGGATGTATCCGAGAATCTCCTGGAATCCGTCCACAAACTTTTGGAAATCTTCTTTGTATATGAAGACTTTGTGCTTTTCGTAATTCACCTGTGGCATATCAGCACCACCCGTTATCGTCTTTTTGCTTTCCGTAATGCTGACGTACATTTCCTGTCTGCGGTTCATCTTTACGTCCAGGTAATAGATGCGCTGGCCAGCCTTTATGGCTTTCGAAAACAAGATTTCCTTGTCTGCCTCGTTGTGGTTGTTCTTTGTTGTTTCCATCGTATTTTATACTTATTGCGGTTCAAAATTGCTGATATTTTCTCAATCTTCCAAAAAATAGAGCTGAAATTTGCACCTAATTGCTCGAAATTGCTTAATTTTGCAAAATGACTTATGTTTTTTAGAAAATAGGATATGATAAACCGCGAATTAATACGTATAAAGGAAATACAGACGGTCTATTCTTTCTATCAAAATGAAAGTATGGGTGCTTCTGTGGCAGAAAAAGAGCTGTTGAAGAGTATTTCTTATTCTTACGAATTGTATAATTCCTTGTTACTTTTGCTGTTGGAGATAAACCGTGTGGCGGAACAGATGCTTGACATCAGGGAAACCCGTGCTCGTCGTCTGAACGATGGGCAGACATTCAGTCAGAAGTTTGTGAACAACCGCTTCATCTTGCAGCTGGCATCCAACAAGCAACTCCTGTCTTTTGCTCAGGAAATGCGATTCCATTGGGCTGATTACGAGGATTTCGTACGAGGATTATACGCTCGGGTAGAAGAGAGTGATTTCTATCAGGAATATATGCAACAGGAAAATGCCTCTTACGCCGATGACCGTGAGGTATGGCGCCGCATCTATCGTTCATTCATTTGCAACAACGAGGAACTGGATGCCATCTTGGAGGATATTTCCATTTATTGGAATGATGACAAGTGTATTGTGGATACCTTTGTGTTGAAAACAATCAACCGTTTCCGCGAGGATAGCGATGCCACCCAACCTCTGTTGCCGGAGTACAAGGATGAGGCCGACCAGGAGTTTGCCGTGCGTCTTTTGCATCATGCTTTGTCGAATGCCAGCTATTACCGTAGCCTGATAGCCTCTACCACCCGCCGCTGGGAACTGGAGCGCATTGCCCTGATGGATCGTGTTATCCTGCAAGTGGCTTTGGCCGAAATCCTCTCTTTCCCCACGATTCCTGTCAATGTCAGCATCAACGAGTATCTGGAGATCGCCAAGATGTATGGCGGTCCGGCCAGTCCTCGCTACATCAATGCTACGTTGGACTGTATCGTCAAGAAATTGCAGTCGGAGAACAAACTGGTGAAAGAAGCCTGATGCATAGATTGGAAAAACGTTTACGAAAACAGTATGATTTTTAACACTAAATACAGCTTATTATGATTTTAATGCAAGCACAGAATGGAGGCGGCATGTCAATGTTGCTGATGATGGTGGCCATCCTGGTCATCATGTGGTTTTTCATGATTCGTCCCCAACAGAAGAAGCAGAAGGAAATCCAGAAGTTCCGCAACAGTATCGCTATCGGTCAGGCCGTGGTAACGGCTGGCGGCATCTATGGTGTCGTTAAGCAGATAGATGAGGCCGACAATGCCTTGATGGTGGAGATTGCCAATGGCGTCCGTATCAAGGTCGATCGCAACTCCGTATATGCCAGTGCCGCATCTTCTGAAAAGTAATACATAAATAAAGGCTTTCGAGCAGGAAAATGAAGAACGTACTGTCACGTTGGCTCCTTCGTGTCAGGGGAATCCGGATGGGTAAGTATTGGGATTTCCTTGTTTTCCTGTTTTTTCTGATCGTATCGGCCTGTTTCTGGTTCCTTCAGTCGCTCGACGAGACGCTCGAGGTTGATATCGTTGCCCCTCTGGCATTGCATAACGTACCCGAGAATGTACGTATTACGGCCTCTCTGCCATCCGAAGTGCTTGTGTCTGTCCGCGACAAGGGAGCTACCCTTGTCCGTTATTACCGTAAAGGGAAAATAGACTCTCTGTTTGTCGATTTCAACCAGTACGACAACGGTCTTATCAGTTCCGGTGTCCAGATTCCTCGTGCCGATGTACAGCGCATCGTACAGTCGAAACTGGAACCCACAACACGTATCCTTGGTATGTTGCCCGACACGCTGGATTTCTATTACAGCCGTGGGCATGGTAAACGTCTGCCTGTGGCAATCCGTGGAACGATAACGGCTTCCTCCCAGTCCTATCTCAGGGGGGTGACCGCCTCGCCCGATACAGTTGTCGTCTATGCCCCGTCAGCTATTCTCGACACTCTTCATGCGGCTTATATCCAGCCGGTAGATATGCAGGACCTAACCCACACGAGTTCCGTACGGACAGGGTTTGCCCGTATGCGCGGAGTTAAGTACGAACCCGATCAGGTTACGGTGCAGGCCGATGTCGATTACTATACCGAGAAGACGGTGGAAGTACCCATCATCGGGCTCAACTTCCCCGCCGACCGTATGCTCCGCACCTTCCCCTCGCGTGCCAAAGTTACTTTCCGTATCGAGGCGGCACGCCTGCGACAGGTCAGCGATGCCAATTTTGTTCTGGCACCTACCTATGAGGAACTTATGCACAACGAGTCCGACAAGTACCTGTTGCACCTCCGTTCCGTTCCCGAGGGTGTTTCCAACGTACGCATCTCGCCAATGTCCGTTGATTATCTAATAGAACAGATTGAAGACAAGGAGGACAGCCGATGAGCATACGTCTGGGCATAACCGGTGGCATAGCCAGTGGTAAAAGTTATGTGTCGCAAATGTTGCGCGACCGATGGCACATACCCATTTACGACAGCGATAGTCAGGCCAAGCGGCTCAACCAGGAGAACGAGGCCATCCGTAGCGCTCTCATCTCCCTTGTGGGCTGTCAGGTGTACGATAACCAGGGACGTTTGAACAAACCCCTTCTGGCTTCTTACCTCTTTGCCAGTCCCCAACATGCTTGTCAGGTGAATAGCATCATCCACCCTGTCGTGCGCGATGATTTCCGCGCTTGGGCATTGGAGCAGACCTCGCCAGTGATAGGTCTTGAGAGTGCCATCCTCTACGAGAGCGGTTTCGATGGCGAGGTGGACTATGTCCTCTATGTCGATGCCCCCAGGGAGTTGCGTATCCGCAGGGCGATGCAACGGGACGCCAGTACCCGCACTCAGGTTCTGGAACGTATGGCACGTCAGGAATCCGATGCCTATCGCTCTCGTGCCGACTGGGTCGTGAACAACGATGAGTCAGACCCTTCGGCTTTGCAGGTCTCCTTGGAAGAGGTGATGCAGAAATTTCATTATAATGTATGATGCATAATAATACACAATGCAATAAAAAATAAACAAAAAATAAAAAACAAATAGTATGTTAGAAACAGTATTAGCCATTTCAGGTAAGTCAGGCCTTTTCAAACTGACATCCCGCGCTAGCCGTGGACTTATCGTTGAGAGTTTGGACGGCACTCACAAGAAGATGCCCATCTTTGCCACCGACAAGGTTATCTCCCTGTCCGACATAGCCATGTACACCGACACCGAGGAAGTTCCCCTGCGTCAGGTATTGAAGAACATTCAGGAGAAAGAGGGCGGAAAAGTCATTGATTTCGACATCAAGAATGCCGACCGTCAGACACTCTCCGACTATTTGGGACAGGTGCTCCCCAATTTCGACCGCGACCGCGTCTATCCTGCCGACATGAGGAAACTCTTCCTGTGGTACAATGTTTTGGTACAGAACGAACTGACCGATTTCGAAGAACCTGCACAGGCCGAAACTCCGGCTGCAGAAACATCTGCCGAATAGTCACCCTTTTTTGATAACATAAAATGAGAAACACCATGAACCGCACGAAGCATTTATTCCTGTGGGCAGTTACTTTGTGTCTCTTACTGTCCTCAGTCCAACTGTCTGCCCAGGACGCACAGCGCGTCCGCGTGGCATGTGTAGGCAACAGCATTACCTACGGAGCTGGTATCCAGAATCGTTTCCAGAACAGTTACCCCAGCTACCTGCAACAGTACCTCGGAACTGGTTACGATGTCCGTAATTTCGGTGTCAACGGTTGCACTATGCTTCACAATGGCGATTATCCCTATACAGGCAATTACGCCTATCGCGAAATGTTGAATTTCAACCCCGACATAGTCATTGTTAAGCTCGGCACAAATGACAGCAAGCCCCAAAACTGGGAACCTTATGGCAAGCAGTTCCAGCAAGACATGAAGGAGATGATAGCCACTCTGCATCGTCTGCCCGCCAATCCCAAGATTTACCTGTGCCTGCCCGTACCCGCTACGGGTTGTCCAGGCGGTATCCGTGACAGTGTCATCCTGAATCACGTCATTCCTGCCATACGTCGTGTAGCCAAGGACGAGAAGTTACCCCTCATCGACCTTTATACGGCCTTGAAGCCCATCCATTCCCAGTGCTTCCCCGACCACGTACACCCCGACGGTAAGGGGGCTTCCGTGCTGGCAGCCACCGTTTTCCAGGCCATTACCGGTCAGCAGGCTCCCCAGGCGCATGATCCCTCGCAGGCTTTCCCTGGCAACCACTCTCAATGGGAAGGTTGCGACCGCTACGATTTCGTCACCGATGGTCGTCAGGCTACTGTTGTCGTACCCAAGAACGCCGCACCCGGCAAGCCCTGGATATGGCGTCCAGCCTTCTTCGATGCTTTTGCCTCGGTCGATAAGGAACTCCTTCGTCGCGGTTTTCATATAGCCTATCTCGACCTTACCCACCTCTATGGTAGTCCTCGTTCCGTGGAACTCGGCAACCGCTTCTATCAAGCCATGACCGCCAACTACGGTCTGTCTCGCCGTGTCGTGGTCGAAGGGTTCAGCCGCGGCGGCTATTTCGCCTTCAACTGGGCCGCTGCCAATCCCGACAAGGTGGCTTGCCTCTATGTCGATGCCCCTGTGTGCGACCTCACCAGCTGGCCCGGAAAGAAGCAAGCTGACCTATGGAACGGATTGCTCCACGAGTGGAACGTCACCGATGTCAAGTCCGGAACCGGATTCCCCGGCAATGCTCTGTGCCATGTAGATGCCCTGGTCCGCAACCGCATCCCTGTCATGGCCGTCTGTGGCGGTAGCGACAAGGTCGTTCCATACGATCAGAATTTCCTGCCTGTACGTCAGCAGTTAGAGGAGCGGGGCGGTATATGTGAAGTTATCGTAAAACCCGACTGTGACCATCACCCCCACAGCCTGGACGATCCCACGCCCGTGGTTGATTTCATCCTGCGTTATCAGCAAGGCTATACCCAACCCCAGCAGATCAATCAGCGCACGTTGCCCGTCAATGCCCTCTCCCGTTTCGTAAACCAGAAGAAAGGTACCGTAGCCTTCCTGGGCGGTTCTATCACCGAGATGAAGGGATGGCGCGATATGATAAAGGAAGACCTGCACCAGCGTTTCCCTGATACGGAGTTCACCTTCATAGAAGCCGGTATCGCTTCTACTGGCTCCACCCCCCATGCCTTCCGCCTCGAGCACGATGTACTCAGTCACGGAACCCCCGACCTGATGTTTGTTGAGGCAGCCGTGAACGACGACACCAACTTCTTCAACGATCAGGCCCAGGTACGTGGTATGGAAGGCATCGTCCGTCATGCCCTGCAGAGCAATCCCCGGATGGACATCGTCCTTCTCCATTTCATCCACGATCCCTTCTTGCCTCTCTTCCAGTCAGGTCAGCAGCCCGATGTCATTCTCAATCACGAACGGGTAGCCAACTACTACCACCTCAGCTCCATCAACCTGGCTCAGGAAGTAGCCACCCGCATCCAGCAGGGCGAGCTTAATTGGGAGCAGTTCGGTGGCACCCATCCAGCACCCCGCGGCCATTTCATCTATACAGCTGCCATCAACCGCCTTTTCGACCAGGCTATGCAGGAACTCCCCCAGAACGGTGAGTCCAAGGCACATGCCATACCCGAGAAACCCCTCGACGAGTATAGTTACACCAACGGACATTTCGTAGATCTGGCAGAGGCCAAGTCGCTCCACGGTTTCCGTATCGTTCCCGACTGGGACGGAGCAGAGAACGTAGGCAAGCGCCCCGGCTTCGTCCATGTCCCCATGCTTGCCGCTGAGAAGGCCGGTTCCTCATTCAGCCTCACGTTCCAGGGTCGTGCAGTAGGTATCTTCTGCGTATCGGGACCCAAGGCTGCCATCCTCCAGTATCGTGTGGATAAAGGAGCATGGAAAGAACTCAACACCAGCACCCCGTGGAGCAGCGGGCTCTATATCCCCTGGGTCTTCATGTTCGAGACCGAGCTGCCTTCCGGAACCCATCGCCTGGATGTAAAGATAGCCAAGGGTGACGCCACCGAGTGCCAGATACGCAACTTCGTGGTAAATTAACGAACGGGAAAATCATTTCTTTAGATACGGCAGTGGGGACGCAGACGCGCCCCCCCCATTGCCGTTATTGGTTCGCCCAGCACGAACGTATTCTAACGGGTGTAAGTCCCCAAGCCGCCCTAGTAGTGGGAAGGCTACAGCTGTCCCCCATATCCAGTTCCCATCCAAAACGATTGATGGGTATTCTCAAGTTGATGGGGATGCCGGCGGTATGCAGATGATATAGGATTTCTCTTTACGCTTACTGGCAAAGGAACGCATTGAGTTGAAATATTAAAGCGACTTTCTAAATCAAACTTCAAATACAACAATCCGCAAGCATCAAATTCTTAGGGCTATAGATGGGTGATGCGCTTCAGGGTAAGACGTGAGATACCCAATATGCAGTACCCCTCTTTCTGGAAGAACGAGGTCGGCTCTGGTAGGGTGAAATCGGCAAAGTCCATGATGCGCTTATGGGCGGCACGCATGGGCTCGTGCTCATCGATTGTCTTTTGTATGGATGCCTCCATACCCTGCGTGAATACCAGGTGAGGGTGGGGAGCCATCTTGTCGTAGTTCAACGTGTCTGCATAGGTCGCATAGCCGTATAGAAGCCCGATGGCGAGTGTCAGGATGTTCTTTTTCATGTCTTTGCTATGTATGTTCTATGCTTATGTGGAAGTTATGCAACGTGCTGTTTACCAGGTGTCCTCCGGTTTTTCGGGATTGGAATATACGCTTTTCGGGCAGAGTTCCAGATAGTCCAGATAGAGGCTCATCATCTTGTCCTGTACGGAGCGTATCCTGAAATAGTAGGTCTTTCCAGCCTCCAGCTTCTCGGTAGCGGCGATGAACCGCTGTACGTTGCTCTGCACGCGCATCTTTACGAAACTGGCTCCGTTGTCCATCGTACTTCCCTCGGCCTTCATCCATCCGTGGTTGTGCATGTTCTTGTCCAGCTCCGCATTGGCATCCTCGTCGTCCGTATCAGACACCCAGCTTGTATTCAGCCGCAGTTTCTGTGCATAGTTCTTGTCGTTTACAAAGTCCAGGGTCAGGTCAACGGGTATTCCTGCCGCATGCATGTGCTCGGGGTCTTCGCCTACGAAGCATTGCGAAATGGCGAGCTTGTATCCCATGAGTGTACGGTAACGTATCTCGTATGTCTCGGTGATGGGGACGGGCGGCAGTTTGAGCGTCACATCGTAGAATCCCACGGCAGTGAGTACGTCACCCTGATAATGAACCCAGTAGTTGTTGGTGTAGCCGTTGATGTAGCAGAGGCGTGTCCCTTCGTTGATGCTCATGTTTTCACAGTATTTATAAACGCCATCGGTGGGCAGGTGGACGAGTGCCGCATCGGGTGTAGTGCGGTGTTCGTCGCGTATGTCGTTGTTCATGAGTTCCGGCAGCATGGTGGAAGCATCAATCCTGAGACGTTCCTTTCCCAGGTTGTTCCTCACCTCCTTGGAGTAGGCCAGCGGTTTGTCTATGGCATAGATGTACCCGTTCGTTCCGCTCCGGTCCAACAGCTTTGGGTCCTCCTTGTAGATGCGGCATCCCGACTTGTCGGGACTGCAGTAGGTCTCGTGGTAGGTTCCCCCCTTGCGCTTGTCGTCCAGTACGGGGAAACGGTTCAGGAACACTCCCTGGCTCTCTTTGCTCTCGAAGAACTTTATCAGTCGGCGCGGCCCCATTGTCGTGTAGTAGTCATAGACTGGTATGCCGTAGTCGTAGGGGGCAGTATTCGCGTAATAGCCGTATTCGTTGGTGTGGAAGACCAGCTTGCCCGCCGACATCTTCTGTGGGAGCATGTGGTAGGTCACCCACTGGTAGAGCAGGTTGCCTTCGTCCGTGTAGTTGTCATCCTGTTTTGCCTCGGGGTAGTAGTCCTGTGCAGCCACCCATGCCTGCACGTCCTCGGGGGTAATCTCCGTAGCGTCCTTGCCAATCTGTTCCTCCCAGAACTCGTCCGTTTCGCTGAAGATGGTGAACCCGTACTTGCGGTGCTGGGGCGTATAGGCATTGCTCTCCGTAAAGCCGCATCCCTGCATGGAGATGAACTCATCCAGTTCTCGTTTCTGGTACATCGTCTCGTACTTCTCGTCGCGCTTGGCATCCAGCGTGTCCATCAGTCCGCAGGCCTGTATCGTACGTGCCATCACCAGGAATCCCTTCTCCTTCCTTTCGAGCATCAGGCTGAGAAGTTTGTTCAGCGTCTTGTCGTTTGGCGTGATGACCTTCTCCATCTGGTGGATAATGCCGTTGGTCACCCGTATGTTGCAGTTACGTTGGCTCATGGGGCAGTTGCGGTTGATGTACAGCGAGTCGGGGTCTTTTCCGAAGTTGACCGTAAGGCGTCCGCCGTCCATGGTGGGATAGCCGAGTTCTTCGTTCTCCACCGTGGGGAAGTCTTCTATCAGGTAGGCTTCCGAATCATCGCCGCAGTCGATAATGCTGTTCTTCACAATCAGCGAACGGATGCTGTCCAGTTTCGTGCTGTCCGTAAAGGCATCCCACGAGGGACTCTCGATAATTCCCTGCTCCACGAGATCCTGCAGGAACGCCTCGATGGATTGGTTCGTAGGTGCGAACACCGTATAGTGTCCGCGGGCCGACAGCAGCTGGGCAAAGGTCGTCTCGGTCTTTTCGCTGGGTTTTATGATGTGCAGGAGCTCCAGATACGAACTGTAGTCCTCGGGATGCTTCTCCAGATACTGCATGGCACAGTCGTACTTGAACACATAGCGGGCAGACTCGTCTATGTTTTCCGTACATCCCACGAAAGCAAGTGCGAAAACTGACAAAAAGATATTAAATACGAACTTTTTCATAACAATGTTTTATTTTTTCAAGTGCAAAGATAGTGAATTCTATCCATAATGCAAATGTATAGGACATTTTTGCAAAAATCCCCACGGAGTTTTAACTCGGCAGGGAAAATACACAATAAATTTCAACGAACGTTAAATTTATTTCGACTATCCCGAGTGAGAGCTGGTTCACTCCTATGGCTTCATACAAAACAAACAACAAACATTTCAAACAAAATATACGAAAAAGGGGCGCGTGTGTGCGTCCCCTTTTTGCTATGCTTGCTGTTTACCAGATGTCTTCCGGTTCTTCGGGGTTGTCATAGACCTCCTTGGGACAGAGTTCCATGCAGTCCATCTGAAGTTCCGTGTGGTCATCGTCCAGGACGGACTTTATCTTGAAGTAATAGGTCTCATTGGGATCCATGGTGATCCTGGCTACGACTCGGCGTATGTACATGAACCTGCTTTTGTAGCGTGCAGCACGTGCCGCTTCTCCCAGCACGCCATATCCCATGGGACCCCTCATGTATCCGTTGTTATGCATCTTCTTGTCGTTCTCGGCATTGAACTCATCGTCTTCGATGTCATCTACGTATCCCAGCTTATCCGGGTCTTCGATTCTGAGGTCCAGTGGAATACCCGTTACGGGCAGTTTGTCCGGGTTGGAACCGAAGTACATCTGTGCCACTCCACGCTCGCTTTCCGGCAAGTAAACATAGCGCAGTTCGTAGGTTCCCCTGCGCGGAACGGGCGGGAAGCGTACGGTGACTTCGTAGTGCCCCACTATCTTGTGCTCGTCGGCCTGCAGGTTGGGCAAGTCATATCCGTAAGAATTGTAATAGACGTAGGTGCTCTCGTCGTTCATCTGCATATCATCGAGGTAGGGATAGACGCTGGTCTTGGGGATATAGACATACTGGTAACGTTCATCGGTGGACTCCTTCTTGCGGATGTCGTTGTTCATGAATTCTGGGAGCAGGGAAGAGTAGTCGAAGCGTATGCGGTCCTTGTGCAGGTTGTCGCGCACCTCGTCGTTGTAGGACAGGGGCTGGTTGATGGGGTAGATGTTGCAGTTGACCATCTCGGTGAGCAAGGCCCGGTCGTCATCGCTGCCGATGCGGATGCCCGTCTTGCCGGGGTCGCACCCGATTTCCTGTCCCGTGCCTTTTCGGCCGTTGTCCAGTTTGGGGAAGCGGTTCAGATAGACACCGTGGCTCTGGCGGCTCTCGTAGAGCTTTATCAGCCGTCGCTTGCCGAACGATGTATAGTATTCATAGACGGGTACGCCGTATTCCACGGCGGTGGTGGTGCCGCTCAGGGTGATGCCTGTCTCGTTGACGTGGAAGACCAGCTTGTTGGCAGGTATCTTCATGGGCAGGATGTGGTAGGTAAGCCACTGGTAGAGCAGGTTGTCTGGTTTTTCGTAGTCCTCGCCCGTGGTGAACTTGTCATCGTCGGAGTACTGGTGGTTGTCCACGATCCACTGTACGAGGTCCTGCAGCAGGTCGGGACTCTTGGGGTCCAGTCCCTGACCGCGCCAGAAGTCATCCGTTTCGGCAAAGATGGTGAATCCGTACTTGCGGTGCTCGGGAACCCATGCCGTGCCGTCCTCGTAAAAGCCGTAGCTGGCCATGCCCTGCAGGTTGGGTATTTTCCCCTCCAGATACAGTGTCTCGTAGCGTTCGTCGCGTACCTTACTCAGGGTGTCCATCAGTCCGCATGCCTGGATGGCGCGTGCAAAGACCAGGTATCCCTCAGCCTGATGCTCCAATATCTCGCTCAGGTACATGTTGGCCGTCTTGTCGGAGGGTATGATGGCCTTCTCCATCTGGTGAATGATGCCGTTTAGTGCGAATATGTCACGGTTGATCGAGTGGATAGGGCAGACATTGTTTATGTAGATGGCATCCGTATTGTCATCACGGGTAACGGAAAGCCTGTGGTCGTTCATCGTGGAGTGTGCGAACTCTCCCCCCTTGGTCTGCGGGAAAAGCGATGTCTCGTAGGCCTCGTCGCTGTCTCCGTTGTCTATGACACTGCTCAGCACGATGACCTGTCGGATAGAGTCCAGTTTTGTGCTGTCCGTGAAGGCATCCCAGGAGGGAGCCGTCAGGAAGTCCCCCGTCCTGGCCAGTGTGTCCAGGTATTCCTGTATCGCTTCGTTGGTGGGGGCGAACACGGTATAGTGACCACGGGCGGAGAGAATCTGCCGCACGGTAGTGGACGAGATGGGGCTGAGGTGAACCATGCCCAGCAGTCGGCAGTATTCGCTGAACTGCTCGTGCGTGTCCAGATAGTCCATGACGGTGCGCTCCTTGAACACATAGCGTGCCGACTCATCGATGTCTTCCGTACAGCCCACGAAGACCGAGGCTGCAAAAAATGACAATAAGACACTAAATACGAACTTTTTCATAACGATTTTTTGTTTCGCAATTCAAGTGCAAAGTTAGTGAATTCTATTCATAATGCAAATGCATAGGACATTTTTCCCAAAAATCCCCACCGAGTTTTAACTCGGCAGGAAAAATACACGATAAGAATCAAATTTCACGCACTACAGCATAGCCATACAAGAGGTAACCCCAAGGGCGGTAGCAATCGCCGAAAGGATTGCCAGAAGTGTCTGAACGACAAATTTCCAAATTTCTTTCTTTTCCATAATAATGATTAGTTGATTCGATGATTTAGATAATCGCGCCCTGAAAGGGCATTCACGAAGTGCCCATAGCCCAATGGCAAAGCGGAGCGACGCCTTGGGTATTTTGGCATCCTAAACGGTTCGCCCTGTATGGGCAAAAGCCCTGCCACGTTCCCATTGTTCTTTTGCACTTACAGCGCGTTTATGGTTGCCCGTTGTATTCCCAGGGTGTCGCTCCGCTTTGCCCTGGGCTATGTACAGGTTGCGCTTACAGCGCGCCGTTGTAATCTTGATTACGACTGCAAGGCTCGTGCAAGCGAGGGAAGAACAAAACGCGTTTTTGCTCTTCCGAGTGCCGCCGAGACTCGCGTGGCTTTCTCGAAAGACACCGCAAAGGTACGGCGGGATTTTGCGGAAGTCAAAAAAGGGGTGTTAAAACAGCTGTGATAGTATCACAGCCGCCTTTCTTATATCTATGATATAAGGAAAATGACAGTACGAACGGAAAAGATAAATACTTCGGCAGAATT
>JAZLIY010000044.1:0-29779 GCA_045617645.1 Bacteroidaceae bacterium
ATATAGTATATATACTATATACTATATACTTCCAAAACGAAACCGGCCAGTATATACCAAACGGATATAGCTAAAAGCATTCTTTTCTATGGTACCTAAACCACCCTATTCGTTACCTTTGCGTTACTTCCCGTTACCCCACATTACCACACATTACCCCACATTACCCCACATTACCCGCCACCGTTCCCGGCGCATCCGCGTCGGCTTTCCTCGCCGTTCGCACATTCGTGAAAAATGCCCTTCTTCCCCCTTTTAATAATTCCGACCGGCGCGATATGGAGAGTCCTCATCGGGGCCTCCTTACCACCCTACCCCGTCAGGCACCACCTCGCCTGCAGTCCTCTGCCCTCTCGCCTGCCACCTACACACCCAATACCATCACGCAGTAAGCCCAACACGCACAACGCACCAACGTAGCACACCAAACGCACCAAGCACCCCCACACCACACACCGCACCCTACTCTGTTAACACTCTATAACACACGAACCGCGGCCCACCACGCCCGAAAAACCCCCAAAACAAAACAAAGTGTAAAAGGTTTTTACTATTATACATTATTTAACATTCACATACGCATAACGCATTGATTTTCAGCCCATATATTCCTAATACCCATTATGTTTAATATTAACTGATGTTAATTTATCTTGGTACACGCATACATACGCGCAACACACACGGCCACTTACGACATCAAAGCGCACCAACCAAGCAGCCGTACGGCTCACAAGCCGGATAGATCTTCATTCCACACACGCAGCACACCCTACCCACACACACTCCCAATGCACCCAATGCACCCAATGCACCCAATGCACCCAATGCACCCAATGCACCCAATGCACCCAATGCACCCAATGCACCCAATGCACCCAATACCGCCACTTACGACATCAAAGCAACACGCTACGGCCACCCCTCGTGGTTCAGTTTCTTCGCACGAGCGACAAATGTAGTTCAGTTTCTTCGCACGAGCGACCGAAAATGTTCCCAAAGTCCGCACCTAGCCCCATAAAAACACCCTTTCTTGGCCTATAATTACGAAAATATGCACTACATTTTGGTGCAATGTTAAAAAAGCACCGCCTACACTAATTTTTTGGTGTACCTATTTTTTACCTTAAATTAATAACTGTATCTTTGCAGCAGAAACAACAAATACATAGTAAACGCAATACGGAAACTAGAAAAGCAAAAAGAATCTTCACTGCCTCCCTGGCAGTGTTCACGTTTGTAGGGTTCAACCCCTTCGGCCTTGGTACTACCGTGTGTGCCATCCTTGCCAGCGCATGTATGACCACTTTAGCTACAACATTATTAATCATATCAAATAAGGAGGACTAATTAACAAAAAACCAAACAATATGTGTACCTATAGAAAAGTAGAGTTAAGCTATCGCCCCGAGAGCGGGAAGAAGCCACGAATCACGGAATCGAGCGAGTGCGCAGCCATGTTGCGCGAGAACTGGGATAAAGGCCAGTTATTATATCGTGAAGCGGTGAAAGTCGTTTTACTGAATAACAATAGCCGGGTGTTAGGCGTATTTGAGAGTGCGGAAGGCGGTCTAACGTGTTGTCAGATAGATGTGCGTATCATCTTGCAAGCCGCTTTGTTATCAAATGCAACGTGCATAATACTCGCCCATAACCACCCATCGGGCAGGACCACGCCAAGTATGCCCGATGTGTCATTGACAAAAGATGTGGCGGAAGCGTGCAAGGCCATCAACATACGGCTATTAGACCACATTATTATAACCGAGAGCGACTATTATTCATTCCATGATAACGGAAAGTTATAAACCAATAAATACAAACTATTATGGAAACAACGACTAAAACTATCAAGATTGCGCCATCGCGCGATGAGATAACCATTAGGAAGAATATCATGAACACCACGTTCAACAAAATGGAATTGACCTACACAATGGAGAAAATCTATAAGCCGTACAAGGACGTGAAAGATGCGTTTTCATTGGCCATAGCATTGGCGAGTAAGACGTGGCAAATAGAGTATGCCATGAACAACGCTGGAATCAAGGGAAAGCTAATTGTGAAGCAGATTAATAAAAGCATTTAAGGCAAGCCGATAGGGCGGCAGAGGGCGGTTCAACTCCGCCCATGCCTACGACAATTACATACTAACATTAAAAAGAAAGGAGATTATTATGATAATTTGAGAACCGGAAAGGTAGTACAACATCGCGGGGTCAACAACTCCAACACAGAATATGGAACGACCATAAAACAAGACATTGAGAACAATTTTTATAGATTTGCAATTTAACAACATTATTAATACATTACAACTATGTGTACATTAAGTATTTCAAGTAAGATTTTAGCCGAGAGAGTAAACAACGTGTCCAAGGCCATGACAACAAGAGCGGCCGTAAAACTAGACGAGTGCATACGCATCAGGGTGCAAGGAACTAACGTGCGAATCGCAGCGTATGACGAGAGTCAGTTATGGATAAGCACAAGCATAGAGGCCGTGTCATGCAACAAGGACTTTACGGCATTTGTCAACGCAAAGGAACTTGCTGACGCATTGACCGACCTAAAAGAGCAGATTATTGACTTAGTTCTGCACGACGAGGACGAAGAGGACGAGAGCAAGCGAGGCACTATCTCCATCGTCTATTCGGGTGGAGAGATTGTCGTTGCGGAGAAAGGGCAGAACACCGAGTCGGAGGAGGCCGTAGATTTCGCCTTTCCACCAAAGTGTGAGTACGAGTCGGAAATAGCTTTCGTCGGAAGCTCGTTCCGTGGAGATCTTTCTCGTTGCGCATCATCCATGAGCAATGACGAGTTGCGGCCACTAATGAACGGAACGTGTATATTAGCCAAGGCCGAAGACAAGTCCGTTGACATCGTTGCCACGGATGGACGCAGACTCGTTGTCAGCCGCAGCGAGTATTCCGGAGAAAAGGACTTTTATGTAGTCCTACCGAAAAGAGTCTGTCGCCTTTTGTCATCCTTGCCATACGAAGACATCGTATTGCTCGTTGACAACGGACAAGAATGGGTTAAGATTAAAGCAGGCGAATACACGATAATCGCGAGAACGATAGGTGGTAAATATCCACTATATAACGCAGTCATCCCAAAGGACAATGACAAGTTCATCACGGCAGACCGCAAAATGCTCGTATCATCCGTCAAGAGAGCCATGCGATTCGGCAACAAATCATCCAAGTTAGTCAAGTTCACGGCACGAGGCGGCAAGCTCGACATAGAGGCAGAGGATGCCGATCTCTTCCAAAAGTTCCGTCAGACAATTTCGTGTGAGAACACTTCAGCGGAAGAGAAAGTAATGTTCGGATTATCGGGAGATATGCTGACTGATATGCTCTCCAATATTGACGGAGAAGATGTCACGATAGAACTACTGGACGAAACACGGCCAGTACTCATATCGTCAGCGAAAGAGAAAGGCGTAATTCGCCTATTGATGCCTATGAGAATTGAGAACGCTGAAAATAAACAAGCATAATAGTTAAAACATCGGCAAAGGTTTGGATATAAGAGATTATTTCCTACCTTTGCCTTTACAAGATTGTAAAACAACTAAAAAACACATACGATTAAGAAAACTTATGCAGTAACGATTTACGACAACACCGCTAATACGCCTGGTCACGATTCTATGTCAGTAACCACATTCGAGAACCTGAACGAAATTGAGATAAGGTCGTGCAATAGCTCATACGGATTGTCCGAGCAAGAAGCAATCGAACTGAAAGAAATGTACGAAAAGCAGATAGCAGAAAAGAGCATAGAATGGGCATCGGTAGATATTGAAGAATTAGAAATAGAAGAAGGGTAGATGATATAACAGTTAATGTTAGGTTAATGTTAGGTTAATGCATCATTCGATTACGAGATAATAAGAGAGAAAGTATATGGATAAGAGCAAGAGCAACAAAGTAAACCTGACCTCCACCATAACGCAAGCCGAGAAAGATTACTTGCAGCGTGGCGGTAAGTCGGCAAACCAGGGAATAATCTACTTGATACATTTGATTCAGCGCCTACATGCAGAAGGACTGAAACAACTGAAAAACTATTTTACCGAAGATGAGTGGGTACTTATAGCCAAGACATTGAAAGATCAATGGAATGTTGACGAGCCATCGTTCATCTGCTCCAAGTCAGAGCTCGTACGCATATTGTCGGAGTCAAAGCCTTTCAGCATGTTCATGGATATTCATCCCGAGGAGATAGTGCGCAAGGTTGACGAGGAACTGAACGAGCTTCACATCATGGCTATATGGATGAGAGTCATGGAGTATTGGACGAACGACCCGGAAGGAATCCATCTATACGAGTGGGCAAAGTTCTGATATAGGTAATAGGGAAAAGCAAAAGCCACCGGTCTTCACAGATTGGTGGCTTTTTCCATGAACAAAATTACAATTCAACAAACATTTATGGGTCAACAGTAAGGTCTTCATTCTCTACGTACCCCTCGTCGTATTCGCTTTCGAGAGATAGCAAGGTCTTGGCGGCGGATTTCGTGGTGTGCTCCTCCACACGAACGGCCTGCACTTTCGGCATGACGTATTCCATCAGCTTCATTCGTCGGTCAATACGTTCCTTCGGGTCGAGGGAATCGATGTCGTCGATGAGGTCTTTCCATTTGTCGGCAAGGTATTCGCGTATCTTGTCCTTGACGATTTCGTTCTTTCCGTCCGACTTCTCGGACGAGGATCTCATTTTGTGGTTTGCCATTATAGACGGAATGGTTCAAGTTTCACTTTCTGGCTTCTGGCTTCTTCGTATGCCTTAACTATGTAGTCCTCGGCATTCATCATGTAGCTTTCGGCTATCACGGGATTCGTTATCCTATACCATTGGCCGAGTACGTATTCGCACACATATCGGTGGATAAAGGATTTCAGCGCACGGACGGAACCTGACCAGCCACGGCCGAACACGAAATGTATCGTCCATTCGGTCGGGTTCTCAAGTATCTCGTCGGATTGGAACTGACTTGGATCCACTACACACCAACGTAGCTCACCATAGACTCTATCAACCGCGTCCTGTATCTTTCTTACGAGCCAGTCCTCTGCCTTGTCGTTCTTGTAGGCATAGTTCACTACCTTGGCATCCTTGTTCTTGTTCCTCTCCTCTTCGGTAAGGATTTTCTCTTTCAGCCACGTGTCGAATTTAACTTCGTATTTAATTTCGGTCAGTAGCAGCTTCACGGCAGCATCCTCTCTTCGTGGCATTGGTGGTATTTGATGTACTGTAGTCATGGCTATTCAGGTATATAGGTGTAGGTAACTTCATCTGTCTCTGAGTACTGCGTTCTTCGTTCTTTCATGGGCATGGCGAACTGACCGGTCATGTCTTTCAGGTCTTCTTCCAAAGATGTGACGTCATCTCCTGCGGCCTTTATGTCGGAAGGAGAACCGAACATTTTCATCCACTCCCACAGGCAGAACTTTACAACGAACCAGTGCATCAGCTCTGCCATGGCGTGTGCGTCTGCTTCGTCCAGGTCATCTTTGAAGGCGAACGACCACGATTGCTTGTCCTGCGGCAGCGTGTCATTGGCGTCTTCCGTCTTGTAGGTGATGTACTCTTTCAGTATTCTGCGTAGCCTTGCCGTTCCGGTAAGGCAGTAGCGCATTACCAACTGCTTGTCAGAGGTGTTGTCATCCAGCTGCGCAATGTCTTTCACGTCCGGATCTTCCGTACGGGATTCAGCATATCTGTGCGTCAGCTGATGCACGTCGTGCTTGATGTATTGGAATAGTAGAGTGATTATCATGTCGTAGTAGGTAATTTCTTATGGTGGATAATCTTGCGAACGTCCATACCTGCTGCCGTCATTCGGTTGATATATTCGGCGGCCAACGATGGAAACGCCATGGTAGCCCAAGCCTCCAGGAAGTAGGAAGCAACGAACCTGTGGCATGCCTGAGTCAAGGACGATGCTATCGGGTAGCTGCGGCCTCCCGGGAAGGACAATATTATTTCCCATGTACGGTTGCTTTCGGCTTCGTCGCTTGCACTCGTGCTGGATTGGTTCACTCCGTTGCAGCTCACCTCGTATCTCTCCATGATGTCGAGCAACTGGTCAACCCCCTCCTGGCATTTCTGCTCGAAGTAGGCCTTGTCGTAGTCCTCCGCCAGATTGCTCTCGTATTGCAGGTCAGGGTTCTGCTGCAAGATGAGTGCGGACTTGTGTGTCTCCACGTCCACCTCATACTTAATCTGATTCCTGTTAAGGGTAATATGCATCATGTCTAATACGTATTATCGAAGCTTGGCTTCTTGTACAGCAATTTCAGTATTCTGTTCCCTATGTCTGTCTTGTAGTTCTCCTCTGCCACAGATTCATTCGGGTAGTAGGCATTCAGCCAGCATACCATGCAGCTATGCACGAGATATTCCTCCATTAGTTTCTCCAACGAGGATTCGTCTCCGGAGAACCAAGTCTTGAAACGGAAAGTCATGTCCGTGTCGGATGACTGGTTGCCGGTAAGGTAATTGCGCATTATCGTGCGCAGCCTCGACACTCCGGCCTCTGTACCGCGTCCTATCATGTCCGCATCCATCGTCTCGTTAACATCAAGCTGCTGCAGGTCTTTAAGGCGTGGATCGTTCGCCCTTTGCTCGGCATATCTGTATGCCAGACTTAGGACGGTGTATGTCAGGTTGTCATTGCTCAGCGTTATCATGTCGTTCGTGTTGGTGGGTCTTTCCTGTATATTATGTTATTTATCTCTGCTTCGGCCAAGGCCATATCTTCAAGGTATTTCTGCCTCTGGGAAGGTATCGTTATGTTCATCCATTCCGACAACACGTAACTTACCACATACTTATGGCACGGGGACAGCATTGAGGACACTATAGGCGTATATCGCGACCCTGGGAAGGTCAGCACTATCTCCCACGCATAGCTTTCCTCCTGTTCATCATCGTCCTCGTCGCTGTCCTTGCCTGTGTCGTTGCAGGATGTGAAGAACTTGTGGAGCACGGCGCATAGATGGTCAACTCCTTCGCGGCACTTGCGCTCGAAGAACGCCTTGTCCGCGTCAGACATGCTCATCTTCGTCTCATACCTCGCGTCTGAGTTTTCGAGGAACATAGAAGAGGCCTTGTAGGACTCTATGTCCACCTCATACTTTATCTGGTTCCTGTTTAGTGTTAACGTGTATTCCATATCAGTAGTTTTGTGGGAAGACGGGTTTCTGCTCCAGCAATCTCAACAGGCGTGACTCTATAACGCTCTTATGGGCCTCCTCTGTAGAGGATTCCTGCGGATAGAAGGTCTCCAGCCACAGCTGTACGCAGCATCTCGTGGCATATTCTGTCATGAATTTTGCCACGGGAACCTTGTCGAAGATATACTCATCGGGAAACTTGAAGATATAGTCTGTGTCCGTAGTAGTGTTGTTCTGCTGCAGATAGTTGCGCATTATAGACCTAAGCCTGGCTATGGCTATATCCATGCCTTTGACTACGTATGCATCGTCTTGCGTTTCAACGATGTCGAGCTGCTGCATATCTTTCAGCCGAGGATCTTTCTCGCGCTGCTCTGCATAGCGGTAAACGCTGTTCTGCACGTCTATCTTAATGCTGGACAAGGGCAATGTTATCTGTGTCATATTATATGCTTGATGCAAAATCCTTTCTGTAGATCATTCTCTCTATGTCATCGGCGGCCTTAACAAGGCGTGCCGTGTATTTGTCCTGCATAGTAGGTACCGTAAGTTCCGACCAGGCGTTCAGCACATAGTTAGTCACGAACGAGTGGAAAGCCTCTCTCAGCGCGCCCGCTATCGGATTGTGACGTATGCTGAAGCTGAGCGTTATCACCCATGAGCACTCTCCGTCGAGTTCGTCTGACGCATTGTCTAATGCCCTCGTCTCAAGGTTGCAGGACACGACGTACTTGTAGCACAGGTCAAGCAACTGGTCAACGCCCTCTCGGCACTTGCGCTCGAAGAAGTCCTTGTCGTTGTCAGACATACCCATCTGGGACTCGAACTGTTTCTCGCCCTTCTCCTGCATCATGACGGCTGACTTTCTCGTTTCCAGGTCAACGTCATATTTAATCTGGTTTCTGTTCAGAGTTATTACCATATCAGTATGTGCTATCAAGTGTTGGTCTGTTCTTTCTTATGCTGTTGATTAGCGCCTGCATCAGGTTGTCGTACATCAGCTTGTAGCTTGCGCCCCTGCTCTCCGACTTGTCCTCCAGCCATCTGCTCATGGCGAATGTCTCTATCACTTCACCCAGCCTTCTCTGCCCGGGCTCCGTGAAGTAGGGCTCTGATATGAACGTGAACTCATAGGCGTCAGGGTCTCCACCTGTCGTAGTAGCCACACGCTCCACGCTTTCCAGGTGGTATCCAAGCTCTGTCTCCACCGCATTCACGGCTTCGTTGATGTAGTATAGCACAAGGTCCTTGTCCTGATCCGTTATGTGTACAGAGTCGTACATCGACTCTCCCGACCCGTCCGTTATGTTCCGCCCCTCGTAGGAGCTCAGCATCGTGCATCTGTCCAGAAGGGATGAATCTGTTAGTGTTACAGCCATTTCTTATTGATTATTCTCCGGCAAAAGTAACGTGTAATACGTCCACCCTTTGACAATTTGTCAAGAGGCAGCCACCGGCTTCATTACTTTTGCCGCAAACAATTCAAATACTTAATATGAAGAGGCTAATCCCGAACTCAAAGTTCCGCCGCGTCAAGGACAACTCGGACAGTATCAAGGCTCGCCTGCGCCAGAAGGGTGCCGACAAGCAGAACATATCACTACTAACCAGGGCAGAGAATGCCTGGATGGCTCTCGACGATCTGCGTACCAGACGTGAGCGCAACATCAACTACTGCTTTATCGACCAATGGAGCGACTGGGTAAAGGATGAGTACGGGAACTTGGTTCGCGAGTCATCACGTATCAAGAAGCGTACAGGAGGCGTTGCTCTGCAGAACAACCACCTTATTAAGATTATACATACGCTGAGCGGACTCTATGCCAAGCAGCAGACGGAGCCTGTGTGCTTCGCCCGCAATCCTAACTGCGATGACAAGGCCGACATGATGACCGGGGCATTGCAGGCCAACTGGCAGAACAACGGCATGCAGGACGTTCTCATCTCCGAGATAGAGGAGATGCTGTATGGTGGTATGCCTGTAGTAATGGAGGAATGGGCTACCGTGGATGGTGTCGAGGACAGCTACACGTTTGTCATAGAGCCGTCACATTTCTTCTTCGAGTCGGCGGGCATAGACCCGTTGCACCGCGATGTGGAGCTGATAGGTCATTTCGAGGACTATACAATAGGCGCATTGGCTGCAAGGCTTGCACACAGCAAGTACGATTACAAGCAGCTGGAGCTTATCTACCAGCCGTATCTCGAGCATAACCGGGGAGATCTTCCTTCCGTGCAGCAGACGGACAAGCTGAAGAACCCCTATTGGGACATTGCAGACCATGATATGTGCCGCGTCTATCATATCTGGACGAAGGAGCATAAGATGCGCTATCGCTGCAAGGACGTCATGGACTTCGAGAACCCTCTCTACCGCATAGAGCCGGAACAGCTTCCTCTCGTGGAGCTGGAGAACCAGAACCGCCTGGCACTTGCAGCGCAGAGAGGGATAAGCGCAGACGAGGTTCCTCTCATCGAGTACACTCCGATATTCGATACATACTGGCACTACCAGGCTCTCGCCCCTAACGGGCTCATCCTCGAAGAGTACGACAGCCCATACGAGCACGGAAGCCACCCCTATACATTCAAGTGCTACGAGTATGTCAACGGGGATGTCATCCCTTACATATCATCCGTCATCGACCAGCAGCGCTATATCAACCGACTCGTCACGCTCTTCGACATCGTCATCCAGGCATCGGCCAAGGGTGTCACCATGATACCAAAGTCCTGTGTGCCGAAGGACATGACTGAAGAGGAGTTCGCACGTTCCATACGCGAGGTTGGCAACTTCATCTTCTACGATGACCACGGCGGCAAGACGCAGAGCAAGCCTGAGATAGTGGTTAGCAACACCAACATGACGGGCATTACAGAGATGCTACAGCTACAACTGGGATTCATACCGGAGATAACAAGCGTATCAGAGGCCCTTCAGGGGAAGACACCATCAGGCAATACGGCAGCTTCACGATATGCCATGGAGACGCAGAACTCCACGACTTCCGTCAGCGCTCTTCTTATGAAGTTCGGGGCTTTCGAGCAGGCCGTTGCAGAGAAGAAGATGGCTGTCATACATCAGTATTACAACGACCCGACCAACCTGTCATTCATGCGCTCCAACGGCTATCCGGAGTATGCACAGTACGACCCGAAGTCCGTCCAGGACATAAAGTTCGGCGTTCGTGTCGTCATGTCACCCGAAAGCCCTGTATTCCGCATGGCCATCGGAGACCTCGTACAACAGATGTGGCAGGCAGGAGCCATCGACGCAGCACAGATGTTGCAGATGTCCTACCTACCAGGCAGCCAGGCCATACGAAAGCAGCTGGAGGGCGTGCAGCAGATGATGGCGCAGCAGGCACAGGGAGGCCAGCAACAGGCAGCACCCGAACAAGCGAGTACGGTAAACATGGGGCAAGGAGTGAACGCGCCTACCGACATGTCCATGCAGACAGGCGGCCCACGGCCCTATATCAGACAATCACAAGCTAATTAGTCATGGCAGATCTACAGAGCAAGAAACTATCCTTCGGGAAAGGTATGCACCGTACGCCGAGCATTGGCGACGGAGCTGAGATGTCGGAACTGGTAAACCTCATTCCGAGCAACGGAGAGCTCGTCAACATACAGGAGCCCGTCCAGGTAAAGAACGGAGATAGCCCATGGCTGTTGCCGAGCAACTCGGAACTGAAGACCATACACCATACCGACCAGGGCGACCACTACGTCTATCATGTAGGCCTTAACGTGGGGTATTACAACTACCCTTCGACAACGTCAAACAACTTCCTGTCGCTTGACTCCGGCGAGCAGCTCTCTTCCGTCACTCCGATAGGTAACACGCTCGTTGTCATCACGGACAGCAGGACGATCTATTTCCTCTGGAACGGAAGCGAATACAAGGAACTTGGAAACGGGGTTCCTGAGATTAACGTGCGGCTCGGGTTGAAAGGGCAGTTAGGTTCTGCTACATCTAAGAGCCGCGTAATGGTAGTATCATCTGAGTCGCAGGGGTCAGAGTATTCTCAGTTCATGGATCCTATATACGACAGCTATTCTGGTTCGAATCACGGAACCGTCTATTATAGCCGTACGAGTGAATGGGACGAGGACGTATATTACACGGATTTCCCCCTTAATCAGCAGGCCACTGCAGGAGACATGTTCCGTGTCACGAACAATTCTGCCGACAACATGGTTGTCTTTCTTATAAAGATTGTGTCCGGCGCAATGACGTTTACGCAGAAAACAAGAATCGTAATAAAGTCTGGAGAATCAGGAGAGATGTCTGCCGAAGGTGGAGAAACTCGCATAGCATACCACGCGGACAGGCACCACTGGAAAAACAACCCTACATTATTATATGTAGAAAAGGGTACGGCCTCAACGGAAAGCGTGGCAATACAGAAATCACAAGAAAACTTTACGGCCATCATGGGTGCTGCCAACGAGTTCATATCGCACACCATGTCGGTAGAAGGTCGTTTCATCATGCCTTTCTACGCTCGCGTAGGACTTCGACTGTACTCAGGGGATGTTACCAAACTGTCCGCTCCAATACTGATGATACCTAATTTCGGGCTTACGCCTAAACTGTTCGCATCAGTAACATCTACCGGAGTAACGACACCAATCATTGTAGGGGCAGTAAAGGCTTCGATACAATATTACATAGAAGATGCCATACCTTCGGAGTGGTCAGACATAATAACGGGTATTGTAATAGCCGTAACACCTCCCATATACGAGTACAACGAGGGGCATGTATATGACGAAAACAAGGATAACTTCACATCTACCATCATACGCACTCCGTCAGGAGACTATGAGGAATGGGATATCGACGGATACAGTATAGCAGAAATACCTGGGGCGCCTGCAATATCGTACGATGATGAAGGAGAGGCCATTTACGGTCACGGACTTGTAAAGATGAACACCCTCATAAAACTTTTGGGACTGCTTGCAAGCGGTACGGGAGAAAATATTCCTAAGTATTTCCGCATAGACCTTCCTTCTTTCAGCCGTGAGCAGATAAACAAAAGCTACGTATCGTTCAACCAGTTCCGTCTTCTTGCCGAGATAAAGACTTCCGACATAGTTACGGATGAATGGGTGGACATTGACACGCAGAACAAGGATCTATACGCATTACTGACAGGAGAACTCATACCAGATGACAGCTACTCTCACAACACGCAGAACGGAGACCTCGCACTTGCCTATAACTCTAAACTGCATCTTGCCGGGAGATCTGAAACCTTGTGGGGAGGCGGAGACATCTTCTCCATGCTAGGAGAGAATGCCAATCAGCCAATAGAATCGTCAAGAAGCGGAGCATCGACAAAGAATTACTATTACGTTCGTGTAAGAACACATCTTACCAGGAATAATGCAGAATACATAGCCGACACAGGGTTAAGAGGACCGTTCCCTAACATAGATTTCAAGTGGTTCTACTACCCGGATTCCAGCGCAACGTCGGCTGACATACTTGTAGGAAGATCTACGTCATTAATAACAATAGGCGGTGGAAGCTATGATGACACAGGTCGTATAAGCGAATACATTACTGCATCCATACCGCTGTATCGTCACGAATTGCTTAACGGGGCCTATTGGTTCAACGGAGGTAACAACATACCGTTCGAGAAAAGCAGCACCACATATACCGCTTGGTACGAGGGGAGCTCATACTCCGTAGGTAGCATAGCAACCAACGCCGGAAAACTATGGAGATGCATAACGGCTCATACATCTGGCCCAACCTTCGACGAACCGAAATGGCGAGTAACAACCGATGACAAGCTGTTCCAGCCGATAGCGGAGAACGAAGTGGATAACGGTAACAAACTACTCATATCCGATGTAAACAACCCTTTCCTAATGAGGGAGTCGATATATGTGGGCGACGGCAAGATACTGGCGCTGTCAACGTCGGCCAAGGCTCTCTCGGAAGGCCAGTTCGGAGAATTTCCCTTATATGCCTTCTGCAGCGATGGTATATGGGCGTTGTCCGTTGGATCAGACGGACACTACACATCGGTTAAGCCCATATCGCGGGATGTCGTCACCAACCCGGCGTCCATCTGCCAGCTCGACGAAGCCGTCGCCTTCGTCACAAGCCAGGGGCTAAAGATAATCAGCGGAAGCGAGACACATCTCATATCAGAACCTATACACGGGTACAACCTCCCGGAGAACATACCAGCTGGTCTTCTTACGACACTGGTCAATTTCAACAACAACTTCATAAAAGACGGCTCAACGGCACCGGTACTTGCAGACGGGCGGAACTTCATCGACCAGGTGCAGACGGCAACCATACTCTACGACTACGCACACAACTACCTGCACGTGTTCCCGGAACCACTGGCGTCATCCCGTCAGATGCACTACGTGTACAGCTTCGCAGAAAAGGAATGGTCGTCCCAGATGCTTCCTTTCGTCGTTGACCGATGCATACCCGGCTATCCGCTGTCATACATGCAGTCGGGCCGCTATCTGTATCAGTACAAGATAAACATCAGCAACAAGTGCCGAATGGGTTACGCCATAACACGACGCAACTTCCTCGATGACCCGAACACAATGAAGGCCATCTACGACGTTCGTACACTCGGGCAGGCAACCTATCATCCAACAGGAACGGGAGAGAACATATACGCCAAGCGCATAGCCATCTACTATTCCAACGACGGCTACAACTGGACGAAGCTGCCAAGCCTCAAATACGGGTCAGCAAAATATTACCGATTCGTCATCATGACGAGCATAAACGACCTCGACACGATAAGCGGCATGAATGTCGTTTACCAGGAGAGATACAAAAACAAGATACGATGAAACTTATAGCTACTCACAACTCAGCAACGGGCGAGCAGGCAGGGGGCTTCCTCTCCTGGCTTCTCACCCCGTTCGCAAGGTGCCAGTCAAAGACCATACTCGAACAGTACGAAAACGGATGCCGTCTCTTCGACTTCAGAGTAAGATACGACGCGGACGGAAACCTCGTTCCATGCCACGGGGCGTGGGAATGCAAGCGTCTTTTTCTGGATGTGCTAAACGGCCTACGTTGGTATCCAGACGTTAACGTATGCGTTACATACGAGGGAGAACTCGACAACGAAAGTGCCGAAAAATTCTTGACAAACATACTTCGTGTTTTCCAGTATCACTACACCCTGATTAACCTATCCATGGTAGCCGTAAAGAAGCCCACATGGCACAATCTATACGTCTCACCCACCTGTGTAGCATCGCGCCAGGGATTCCTCTCCCTGGATGGAACGTCATGGCACACCTATCTCCCCATACCATGGCTGTGGGACAGGCTGTACAGCCGGCCTCACCAGTTTTCGGAAGCACTCTATACATACGTTGACTTTCTGTAACTTAGGACATTTTTTCCCTTGTTTTCATAATTTGTTGTGTTTGCCCCCCGACCGTCTGAGACAGATAGTCGGGGTTTTTCGTGCCGTTTGGGACAATAATCGCATTGTCCTAAGCATTGTCTATACGTCTGTCCCCAAAATATAGATATATAATAAATATTTATTATATATCTATAAAACCCTTTAGGACAATAGGACAATAATATATATTAAGAGATAAAAAAATACACCGCTCTTTTGCACGCGCGCGCCGAAAGAGCGGTATAGAAAATAGAAATATATTACGCGCGCGAGTCCTATTGTCCTAAATCCACTTAACTTATTGATTAGCAATAGGACAATACTACAGGACAATCCACAAGCCAATCATTTTTTGTCCTCAAACTCCCCTGTTTGCTGCACATAGTCCAGAATTTTACGGTTCGCCTCATCCAGCAGTCTCAGCGACTTACGCGCATATATGTTTGTCATCGCGTTGCCGTACTGATGACCTAACCCACTCGCTATCACCTCGTTCGCTATCCCAAGGTCGGCCGCTATGGTAGCCCATGTGTGTCTTGCATGGTAACTCGTCACGTCTCCGTACGCCTTCTTCAGATGATGGTTTACCACAATAACCCCCCTGCCCTTCGAGTGCAGATCTATGATACGTCCTGTCTTTCTCCCTTCGGACAGCTCACCTATCAGCGACATGGCCTCCGGCTCCAGCCTGATGTTCAGCGCCACACCCGTCTTACCACGGTGTATTATTACACGTCCATTGGATATGTCATTGAAAGTCAGCCTTACTATGTCAGCAACGTTCATCCCGCAAAGGGCGAAAGACAGGCAGAACACCTTCCTAGCCGTCTCATTCGATATGTTCCTCGTCCTGCTGTTTGGCAATGGCGTGTTCCATATCTCCCTCATCCTGTCTATAGACAGAAGCCTCTGGATTGCCGGTATGCGCCTTATCTTAACCCCCTCGAACGGATCATCGTACGGGTCAGCAAGCCTATGCTTAATAGCATAGCGATAAACCGTCTTGAAGCTCGACATGTACTCCGAAGCCGTGTTGGAAGACAGCTCAGACATCATAGTAGCCTTTAGCTTAGCTACGAACTGGTCAGTAACGTTGCACCACGACATCGACCCGGCCTTTTCTCCCGCAACCTTGGTCAGCCATTTCTTCAATCCCATCATCTTTATGGCAAAACTTTTCGAGTTGTATATGCCGGACGCAGCGTCAATAGTGGAAAAAATGCCGTTTTCAGCCCCGTCAAACGATTTTCCCCCGTTTATGCGTTGCAGAATACGGTCACGTATCGCCGAAGCGTTCATGGACGATTTGTACTTCACAATCTCGTTCCCTGTCAGGCACAGTTCGGCAAAGTCAGCCTTTACACTCTCCGTAAACGCTTTCGGAGAAAGCATCATACCGTTGTGTTCCAGATCCTTCCTCCCCGTAGCCTTCCCGGCAGCATCATCCCATGAATCCGGATAAACCGAGTACCCCATCGGTATGCAAGCCGAAGTGTTCGCGTTTCGTATCCAGAACTTGATAGGGCATCTTCCGTCCTTCGCCACATACCTCCTGTCTATCTTGTAATTATACGTCGCCATAATTCTCCAATTTTTTGCACGGATTTTTCACCATAATCTACCATAAATTACCATAATTTACCATAAATTACCATAAATTTCTGTAATTTAATCGCTTCGTAAAATCCTAATTATCTTATATACTACACTTTAAGTTATCAAATCATCAACTTGGCGGGTGCAAAGGTACGATTAAGCGAGTACAAAGCAAAAGAAAACGTTCCTTTTTTTGTTCGGAAAACAAATATTATGTATTTTTGCAAGACATTAAATTTTTATTTTTTTCAATCCCATAACAACACTATGGCAACGACTGACGACAAGAAAATTATCTTTTCGATGGTTGGCGTAAGCAAAACCATCCAGCAAAATCAGAAACAAGTCCTGAAAAACATCTACCTGAGCTTCTTCTACGGAGCCAAGATCGGTATCATCGGTTTGAACGGTGCAGGAAAATCTACCTTGATGAAAATTATTGCCGGCATCGACCAAAGCTACCAGGGCAACGTAGTATGGAGTCCTGGCTACACCGTTGGCTATCTGGAGCAGGAACCACACTTGGACGACAACAAAACGGTGATGGAAATTGTGAAGGAAGGCGTGCAACCCATTGTGGATGCAATGAAGGAATACGAGGAAATAAACCTGAAATTCGGATTGCCTGAATACTATGAAAATGAGGACAAGATGAACCAATTGTTTGCCCGACAGGGGGAATTACAGGACATACTGGACAGTAGCGATGCCTGGAACCTGGAAAGCAAATTGGAGCGGGCAATGGATGCCCTACGTTGCCCACCAGCCGACCAATTGGCAGCAAACCTAAGTGGCGGTGAACGCAGACGAGTTGCTCTTTGTCGCCTACTCCTACAAAAACCTGATGTCCTGTTGCTTGACGAGCCAACCAACCATCTGGATGCAGAAAGTATCGACTGGTTGGAGCAGCATCTGAACCAATATGAAGGTACCGTGATTGCTGTTACCCACGACCGCTACTTCCTGGACGATGTGGCGGGCTGGATTCTGGAATTGGATCGCGGAGAGGGCATCCCCTGGCAAGGAAACTATTCTTCGTGGTTGGAACAAAAGACCAAACGAATGGAACAGGAAGAAAAGGTTGCAAGCAAGCGCAGAAAGACATTACAAAGGGAGTTGGAATGGGTACGTATGGCGCCAAAAGCCCGACAGGCAAAGGGAAAGGCCCGTCTGAATTCCTACGACAAGATGTTGAACGAGGAGCAGAAAGAACGAGAGGAAAAATTGGAGATCTACATCCCCAACGGACCCCGTTTGGGCAACAAAGTAATAGAAGCAGAGGGGTTATGCAAGGCATACGGAGACAAAGTGCTCATCAAGGACCTGAATTTCATGCTACCTCCCAATGGCATTGTGGGCGTCATTGGACCCAACGGTGCCGGCAAGACCACCCTGTTCCGAATGATCATGGGGCTGGAAACGCCCGATTCAGGCACATTCAATGTGGGAGAAACGGTTAAACTGGCTTATGTAGATCAGAGTCACAAGGACATAAAACCCGATGAGAGTGTGTATCAAGTCATCAGCCAGGGCAACGAACTCATCCGTATGGGGGGACGCGACATCAATGCGAGGGCCTACCTGAGCCGTTTCAATTTCAGTGGTGCCGATCAGGAAAAAAAATGTGGTGTACTTTCCGGTGGTGAAAGAAACCGTTTACACCTAGCTTTGGCATTGAAGCAGGAGGGTAATGTATTACTTTTGGATGAACCAACCAACGATATTGATGTCAATACATTACGAGCATTGGAAGAAGGTTTGGAAAACTTTGCCGGATGTGTAGTTGTCATCAGCCATGACCGTTGGTTTCTCGACCGAATCTGCACCCACATCCTGGCTTATGAAGGAGATGGTAACGTATTCTTTTTCGAGGGTTCCTACACCGATTACGAAGCGAATAAGCTAAAACGACTGGGGTTGGAGGAGCCCAAGCGTATCCGCTACCGCAAACTGATGGAGGACTAATATCCTATCATTTTTGATATGGATTTCATACGGAGAAGTATCTCACGGTTCCTCCCGCTTTTGGGAGTGATACTGGCGTGTTATACGATTGCCTGCCGTTACTCAATACGGTTGGCCGACTTTTACACTCTCCACATCTATCCATATATTTCAGATGCCCTCTCACGTTTGTCCTCTGTCACGGCATGGCCTCTACAAGGTATTGCCATTGCCTTGCTAGTAGGTTTCCTGGTACTTATTCTCTATATGGGTTTCTCACGAAGGTGGAAAACAGGGCGATGCCTAAAATACGTTTTCGTCACCCTCTTATGGACCTACGTGTGGTTTTACATGGGATGGTGTACCAATTACTACCGCAGCCCTCTATCGATACGAACTGGAACTCCACCAACTCAGTACGATGAAACGGACTTTCGCCATTTCTTAGAGGACTTTTCTGAACAAGCCAACGCTGCATGGACGGCAGACACATTACAAGACAAGGCTTTGTTAGAAAAGGAAATAAAGGCATTCTATGCACAGGTCCCCCGTTCTTACGGGCTCACTGCGCCTCGCGCCTGGCATCATCCTAAGACCATGGCAATCAGTGCGCTGTATTCTTCTACCGGTGTCCAGGGTTTTATGGCTCCGCTCTTTGCCGAATCATTCGTAAATGCCGACCTGCTCTCCAAGGAGTATCCATTTGTCTATGCCCACGAATACGCTCATATCCTGAGTGTTAGTAATGAGGCAGAAGCCAACTGGTGGGCTTTCCATGCATGCTGTGCCTCGCAGATACCGGCCGTCCGCTACAGCGGTTACAAGAGCATCCTGCCACATGTTATCGTGAATGCCATACAGTTCCTTCCAAAAAAGGAATACCGTAATTGGCTATCACACATACGTCACGAAGTGTTGAACGACTTGAAGGCATCTCATGACCACTGGAATGCTATGCGCTCTCCTACCCTGGACAAGGTGCAAGGCCACATCTATGACCTATTTCTGAAAAGCAATCATATCCCATCGGGACAAAAAAACTATTCCGAAGTGGTGCAGTTACTTATCAGTCAGCCAGCACCACATAATTAACTCCACAGACAAACAGAAAAAGATGAAAGTTAGTGTCATCATAGCCGTATATAACACACAGAACTATCTGAACGAATGCCTGGACTCCCTTTTACAGCAAACCTACACCGATTGGGAGGCTTGGTGCGTGAATGATGGTTCTACCGATGAATCTCTGCACATCCTGCATGAATATGCCCAAAGAGATGCCCGTTTCCATGTTCTGAGTCACCCCACAAACGAAGGGTTGGCCAAGTCACGCAACCATGCCTTGCAGCATTGTCAGGGCGATATCATCTCTTTCCTTGACAGCGATGACTGGTTTTCACCAGATGCCTTGCTGGAAATGGTTGCCGTATTCAAGCAATATCCCCAGACGGACAGTGTCCTGTACGAGTGCCAGTACGTATATGACGACCGCCGTGAGTCATACCCTATGCCTACGTTCGACACACTTACAGGCAAGGAGGCATTTACACTGTCTCTCAACTGGCAGATTCATGGTGTCTATGCTGCACGCACAGCCATACAGAAACAATACCCTTACGATGAAACGGCCAAATGGTACAGCGACGACAACACGACACGTCTGCACTATCTGGCCTCACAGGAGGTCAGACATTGTCCAGGGGTATATTATTACCGACAACGGAGTTCTTCTATCACGCATACCATCCATATACACCATTTCGATATGATGGATGCCAACGATAGCCTACGGGCGCAACTGCATAAGCTGAAGATGGACGATACCACCCTACGTACCTACGAGGAAGTGCGCTGGCGCAACCTGGTGGATTGCTATTACTATTATTACATGAACAGGAGTTTTTTTCCAAAAAAGCAATGTCAGACGATTATCGACCGAATACACCGTTTTTGGAGCGAGGCCGACTATGTCCGCTTACCCGAGAAACTCATTACGCACCTGGGATACATACCCTGCAAAGGACATTGGCAATTGTTCCGCTTACAGGAGGAGGTTTATTTCTTCCTCCGTGGGCTATTTGGGAAAAACCGAATTAAATAAGATTGTATGCAATAGACAATTATGGATTATGAATTAAATAACCACTCCAGTATTTTCCAACAACCGCTGTGGGTGTCGATTTTCGCCCTGACAGCAGCCATTGGTTGGGGGTGGGCTTACCCGCTCATAAAGTTAGGGTTCACGGCCTTTGGCATCACGGCAGACATGACTGGAAGCAAGATGCTCTTTGCCGGCATACGGTTCTTTCTGGCTGGTTGCGTCATCCTGCTTGTCGCCAAGCAGATAGGCCGCGATTTTCATATACGTAAGCCATCAGATGGATGGTTCATCCTGCTTTATTCGCTGTTGAACACCACCCTGCATTATGCGTTTTTCTATTTCGGACTTTCGCATAGCCAAGGAGCCAGAGCCTCTATATTAAACTCCCTAAGCGTCTTTTCCGTAGTCATATTGTCCTGTCTGTTTTTCCGGAGCGACCATCTCACGAGTCGCAGGATGGCGGGTTGTGCCATTGGGTTTGCCGGAATCTTGATGTTGGGATTAGACGAGGGAGACAGCGGACGCTTCACCTGGCTCGGTGATGGCATGATTGTCCTGAATACTCTGTGCGCAGCCACCGCATCTCTGCTGACACGTGGGTTGAGCCACCGCATGGATGTATTCGTGGGTACAGGCTATTGCCTCACTTTGGGCGGCGCCTTGCTCATCGTCCCAGGAATACTACTCAATGGTACACTCCCCGCGATCAATCTCTCGGGTTGTATCATTCTTTTCTTGCTTGTCCTCATCTCCACGGTCGGATTCGGGCTTTACAACAAACTGCTCAGTTGCAATCCGATTGGGAAAGTTGCCATCTACAATTCACTGATTCCCGTATGCGGAGCCGTCACCTCCTGTCTTTGCCTTCACGAACCGTTCTACTGGAAATACCTCTGGGCAGGAGCCTTGGCAGCATGGGGAACCTATCTGATAAACTCAAAACATAAAAAGGAAATACAATGAAAGAAGTAGAATTATCCATCCTCTCCAAAGAGGATCCCTTTGAACTGATCGGAAAGAAATGGATGCTGGTAACAGCCGGAAATGCCGAGAGTCATAATACCATGACAGCCTCTTGGGGCGGTATCGGTTGGCTATGGAACCGTCCTGTGGCTTTTGTTTTCATACGGCCAGAGCGTTATACACACCTATTCATAGAGCAGAACGAGCGGTTGACACTCTCCTTCTATACCGAAGATTATCGAAAAGCCTTGCAGATATGTGGCACGAAATCGGGACGCGACACACAGAAAGAACAAATGGCCAGACTTACGCCCATCCAGACGCCATCAGGCAGTACCACCTTCGCACAAGCCTGTTTGACACTCGATTGCAGAAAACTGTTCCGCACAGCGATGACTGAAGCGTCTTTCCTCGATAAAAGCCTGCTGGAACGCTGGTACAACAATCAACCTGGTGGCGGGTTACACGACATCTACATCGTGGAGATCGAGCACCTCTATGCGGAAGATTAGGATGAAGAAGATACTCTTTGTCTGCCACGGCAACATCTGCCGCAGTCCTATGGCAGAGTTCATCATGAAAGAGCTGGTGAGAAAAGCAGGACGGGAGAGGGAGTTTTCCATCGCCTCGGCAGCCACGTCTACCGAAGAAATCGGCAATAGCGTATATCCGCCCGCCCGTCGCAAACTGGCAGAGCACGGAATCTCATGCCAGGGCAAGCACGCACGGCAAATGACAGCCGATGATTACAACCACTACGACCTGCTCATCGGCATGGACGAGTGGAACATACGGAATATGCTACGAATCACAGGTGGAGACCCTATGAAGAAGATACGCAAGCTGTTGGATTATACCGACCGCCCCGGTGATGTGGCAGATCCTTGGTACACGGGAGATTTTGAAGCCACTTGGCGCGATTGCCTGGAAGGGTGCATGGCGTTACTCGATAACGTATAACACTATACCCTCATCCATCCACGTTAAAAAGGATGACATCGCCCTGCATTACCATCCACTTACCGCTATCTATGCCACAAACGATGAAATCCATCTGTACTACCAATGCCTGCTTATGAAATATGCTGGTTTGGATGGGATGATAATTGATTGGATGGAAACCAAAGAAAACCAGAGAACTCATGAACTGGCGGGAATGCATTTGTCCTAAAAAACATTCCTATATTCCTCCCCCGTCAATTTGATGGAAGAGAAAACGATTTTGAAGCCTTAAATTTCATTAATTATATATGATATTTGATGTTATCTAAAATATATTTTTGTAACTTCGCGTTCGAAATGTCATAAGCTTTATGAATAACAACAAGATACTAAAAAATTGTTTGCTCCTGACAGTCCTGATTGCAGGACAGGTAGCCTTCGCACAGCAAAAGGATTCCACTGCGGTGAACGGTAAGAAGATGAAGGAAGTGACGGTGTCCGGCACACGCCGACAGGTGGTATACCGACTGGATCGCAAGAAGATTGATGCCTCACAGGTGGTGACGGCCGCCGGAGGAACAGCGGTGGAAATCCTGTCAACCCTGCCCTCCGTGCAGACGGATGCCGACGGGGAAGTAACTTTCCGCGGAAGCAGTAATTTCCAGGTGTACATAGACGGCAAGCCAAGCCCGTTGGAGGGGACACAGGCCCTACGCATGATACCGGCGTCCAGCATCCAGGACATAGAGATCCTGACTACCCCCAGTGCCCGTTACCGTACGGACGGTGACGTGGGCATCATAAACATTACCACAATAAAGGGGAAGGACAACGGATTGAGCGGCTTGTTCAATGCCGGCGGCAGCACGATAGGAAGCTGGAATGCGGACGGACGGCTGGAATACCGCCAGGGACGCAACAAATGGTGGGGCAGCATGCAGGCCGACCGTTACAGAGGTGCCAGCAATTTCCAGCAGGAGAAGACGACCCTGGTGGACGATTTCCTAACCAAGAGCGTATCGGACGGCACACGATTCCGCACACAACGAACCTACGTAGGTACAGCGGGATGGGAACATACCATCGGCAACCGGCACCAGGTGAACGTGGAGGCGAAATGCGGCGAGATGAAAACGGGACGCGGCGGTGACATGAATTACCAAGAAAACCGTAGGCAGGGAGACTTGATACTAAGCGACAATGTCTATGACGCACACGACCGCTATGAGTTGCCTAGGCACCTGGCACAATTGGCTGCCGACTATACCTGGAACATAAACGAGCGGGGCGACCAGCTGTCCATACAGAGCCGCAACCGGCACGACTGGTACTCGCTGGAATATACCGAGAGTAACCTGTTCTATCCCAACGGATCACGATACGAGGGTACAAGAGGATACGAGAAGGAGTATCACTGGGATTGCGACGAGAAGGCTGACTACAAGTGGCAGTACCGGGCAACGGGTGCACTGGAAACGGGTTACCAATATACGACATACAGCGAGATAGGCGGTTACGACATACGGTACTGGGACACGCCAGAGGGACAGGATCCTAACTGGCGACACGACCCACATGCGCCCTTTGAATACCGCAGACAGATCCATTCGGCATACGCCATGGCCACCGACCACTTCGGCCCTGTAGATGTGGATGCAGGCCTACGCATGGACCACACATACGATCACATGGACATCAATGTGCTGGGCGAGGATATCAGACGCGATAACCATCGAAACGAATTGTATCCGTCGGCCCATGTGGGTTACAACACGAACAAGGGTACGTTCACGCTCGGCTACTCCAGACGCACGAACCGTCCCGGTATCTGGAAACTGGAACCGTACATCACCTACGAGGACTACTACACCAAGCAGATCGGTAACCCGGACATCAAGCCGGAATACATCCAGTCATTGGAACTGAGCTACCGCAAGTCCTTCCAGGGCGGACATTCCATCACCCTGACCGGTTACCAACGTTGGAGAACGGGCGTGGTGGACGTCATACGCAAGGCTTACGAACCGGGTGTCACCCTGGATTCCATCATCAATGCAGGCAACCAGACAAACAGCGGCATGGAGTTCAGTGGTGTGGCAAAGCCCTGGAAATGGTGGACAAGTACGGCGAACGGACACGTGCAATACTACGACTTTACGCCTACATACGAGGGATGTATGCATCGCGACGGCGTCTGCTACGAGATCGGATGGATCAACCAGTTTGCCGTCAGCAGCAACACACACATCCAGTTCGACACGCACGTCGTGGGTCCCCATCGCCTGACACAAGGGCGAGAAAAGGCGTACTGCTTCTTCAACCTGGGTGCCAAGCAGGACCTGATGCAGGGGAAAATGACGGTTGCTCTGACGGCCACCGACGTGTTCCATACCGCACGGTACCGCAACTGGCGTACCGACGGGGATGCGCTGCGCTCCGTAACCCGACTGCGTCCTGTCTATCCAAACATCGCTTTATCCCTGAGCTACCGCTTCAATGCCCAGCACAAGGAGAAGGCACATGGCGAGGAGAAAAACGAGGTTGACTACCAGTTCGAAGGAAAGGACTTCTAAGTATGACGCTGAAAGATACTTCCTTTGTAGATCTGATGCTGCGCCGTGTGTGCAACGTCCTGTTGCTGGCCAATCCCTACGATGCCTTTATGTTGGAGGATGACGGACGCGTGGACGAAAAAATATTCTCGGAATATGCCAAGCTCGGCTTGCGCTTCCCTCCCCGATTCATCCAGGTGGCGAGCCAAGAAGAAGCTGAGATACAAATGTCGGGAGGCAACATCGACCTGGTCATCTGTATGCCTGCCGCTGCCAACAACGATGTGTTCGACATCGCCCGGAGCCTGAAAGGGCAATATCCATCGATTCCCATGGTGGTGCTGACTCCGTTCAGCCACGGTATCACCAAGCGTATGCAGGACGAGGACCTGAGTGCCTTTGAGTATGTCTTCTGCTGGCTGGGCAACACGGAACTGCTGCTCTCCATCATCAAGCTGATAGAGGACAAGATGAACCTGGAGCACGACATACGGAGCGCCGGAGTACAGATGATCCTGCTGGTGGAGGACAGCATACGTTTCTACAGCAGTATCCTGCCCACTCTCTATAACTTCGTCCTGCAGCAAAGCCTGGCCTTTGCCACGGAGGCGCTGAATACGACGCTGGAAACCCTACGTATGCGAGGAAGGCCAAAGATCGTGCTCGCCCGTAACTACGAGGAGGCATGGGATCTCTACCAGCGCTTCTCGGGCAACACCCTGGGTGTCATTAGCGATGGCCGATTCCCTCGCAACGGTGTGAAGGACGAGAATGCCGGCTACCAACTGCTGAGCGCCATACGCGCCAACGACCCGTACATACCGCTGATCATGGAATCAAGCGAGGTGGACAAGGAGCCGTATGCCCGTCGGTGCCATGCCCATTTCATCGACAAGAACTCCAAGAAGATAGCCGTTGACCTGCGTACTCAGGTGCTGAACTATTTCGGCTTCGGTGACTTCATCTTCCGCGATCCGAAGACCATGCAGGAGCTGGTACGCATACGCAACCTGAAAGAGTTGCAAGACCACATCATGACGGTGCCGGCAGAGGGACTTCTCTACCACGTTTCCCACAACAACGTGAGTCGTTGGCTGGCTAGCCGTGCCTTGTTTCCCATTTCCGAGTTCCTGCGACGCATCACCTGGGACAGCCTTCAGGACGTGGACGCACACAGGCAAATCATCTTCGATGCCATCGTTGCCTACCGCCGTATGAAGAACCAAGGCGTCGTGGCCATCTTCCAGCGCGACCGTTTCGACCAGTACAGCAATTTCGCCCGTATCGGTGAGGGTAGCCTTGGCGGAAAAGGACGTGGTTTGGCTTTCATCGACCATATTCTGAAACGACATAACGACCTGAACGAATACTCGGGAGCGCATGTACGCATCCCGAAAACCGTTGTCCTGTGTACCGACATTTTCGATGAGTTCATGGACACCAACGAGTTGTACCAACTGGCCGTAAGCGACATTTCCGACGATGAGATACTGGCTCATTTCCTGCGAGCCAGATTGCCGATGCATCTGCTGGGCGACCTGGAAGCTTTCCTGCAAGTTGTACACCGCCCCATAGCCATACGCAGCAGCAGTTTGCTCGAAGATTCTCATTACCAACCGTTCGCGGGCATATACAGTACCTATATGATCCCCTACTGCCACGACAAATACGAGCGCATAGCCATGCTCAGCGACGCCATAAAATCCGTTTATGCCAGCGTTTTCTACCGCAGCAGCAAGGATTACATGACAGCCACCAGCAATGTGATAGATCAGGAGAAGATGGCTGTCATCCTGCAAGAGGTGGTGGGCGAGCAGCACGGGACACGCTATTATCCCGTGGTGAGCGGCGTGGCTCGCAGCATCAACTACTACCCCATCGGCGACGAACGTGCCGAGGAAGGAACGGCCAGTTTGGCTCTGGGATTGGGCAAGTACATCGTTGACGGCGGGCAGAGTTTGCGCGTATGCCCTTCCCACCCCACACAAGTGCTGCAGATGAGCGAGATGGAGATTGCCTTGCGCGACACGCAGACGCACTTCCTGGCACTTGAAATTGAAGATTCCGAACATCCACAGCCACTCCGTTTCCAGCAAGACGACGGATTCAACCTACGCCGCTGGAGCGTGCGCGATGCCGAGGAAGACGGCACGCTGCAATGGATCTGCAGTACCTTCGACCCTATGGATCAGTGTATCTACGATGGCTTCTACGAAGGAAAGAACCGCAAGATTGTCTCTTTCAGCGGCATCCTGCAACACGGCGTCTTCCCTTTGCCGCAAATCCTACGCAAGGTGCTCGACTACGGAGCCGGCGAGATGCAGCGTCCCGTGGAAATAGAGTTTGCCGTGAACCTGCATGCCGACAAGACGGGCGACTTCTATCTGCTGCAGATACGTCCTATGGTGGACAACCGTATGGCGCTGGACGAAGACCTGGTTGAAATACCGGACGAGAAGTGCATCCTGCGCAGCCACAATGCCATAGGTCACGGTATCTACCGTGATATTCAGGACATTGTATATGTACGAACCCAGGATTACACGCCCTCGCTTAATCCGCAGATTGCCGAGGAAATAGAACGTATCAACCGCCAGATGATTCCGCAGGCGACACAACCCGACCCCAACGGAGAGAAGAAACAGGGGGAGGGACATCCGTACCTGCTCATAGGCCCTGGACGATGGGGTTCCAGCGACCCGTGGCTCGGCATTCCCGTCAAGTGGCCGCACATCAGCGGTGCACTATGCATCGTGGAGGCAGGGCTCAACGACTATCAGATTGACCCCAGTCAGGGTACTCATTTCTTCCAGAACCTTACCAGCCTTGGTGTCAGCTACCTGACCATCGATGCCTACCGTGGCGACGGCATTTACAGACAGGAACTGCTCGATGCCCTGCCCGCCGTACAGGAAACAACTCACGTACGCCACGTACGACTGCCCATCACCATCAAAGTGGACGGTAGCCGCAAGGAAGCGGTCATCACGAAGAACGAATAACGAAGGAAGGCTGATTCTCACATCAGCCTTCCTTTTTTCACCGTGAATTCGAACTCACCTATATAATAATATATTCTAGTAGTTGAACACGTAGTCGTAGTCAGCACCGCCAGATCCGATACGGAAGGTATGCACTTCACCCTTTTCGGGCTTTATGGCTATCACGTCGCAGGAGAGGCTCTCGTCCAGGTTCAGGTCGGCACGCTTTGTACCAGGCATCAGGTCCTTCTTGGAACAGCACGACAGGCTCTGGGTAACGAAGTAATTCACGTTCCTGTCCACCTCGTACATGTTGAAGTGGCTGTCGCCGCAGAATAGGCCGATGATATTGTGGCTTTTCTTGAGCTCTGCCAGCACGTCCATCATCCTCTCGTTGCTCTGGAGGGTGTAATCGGCAGGAGTGTTGTGCCAACGTCCATTGGGGTGCGGCATATAGTGGCAGCAAACGAAGATGCTCATCTCGGCAGGTGTTTCGTTCACCAGGTTCTTGAACCACTCCACCTGTTCATCGTCGAAGATATAGTAAGTGCCATTCTGGGTTCCCGTGCCACTACTGTTCAGCAGAATGACCCTGAAATTCTTCTCGGGAATATCGTAGTAATGGTAAACCTTGCCGGGAGTCAGGTGCAGGTTGCCGTTGGCCTTTTCCAAGCCGGGTTTCTGGAAAATTTCCTGGAAACGCTCTTCACTGTTGAATGTACCCTCGCCCGCATCCCAGTCGTGGTTTCCGGGAGTGAAAAGGAACACACCGGGGAATTTCAGCATCTCGTCACGTGTCTTGTTCATAATGGTCGTGGCGATGTCCCGGCTGACGTGTGCAGGACCCAGGTTGATACCTATGTCTCCCAGGCTGAGCATAAAGTCGTAGTTCCAGATGTCACTCGTCTCGGCCACGTATCCGATATGGCGGAATCTGTAGTCGGTATGTGCGTGAACGTCAGTAAAGATGGGGAACGCAACCGTCTCGTCATCGCCCTTCCATTCCTTGTAGCGGTTATAGGCCTCGGTCACCTGTGGAACCACGAAGTCGGGAATCTTGTATTCCGGTACATCGCAACCGTAGTCGCGTGGCAGTTCCCCTTCGGTGTACAGGTATAGATCCAATCCCTGACCGTTGATGTATTCCTGATACTGCACCTTCAGTTCGTGCTTACCCTTGCCGAGTGTCTTCTTTCCGAATGAATAGGAACTGGTTTTGTTGTTGATAACAGGCTCTCCGTCTATCAGGAACCTGGAATTGTCGTCGGAGTATAGCAGGAAAGTGTACTCCTTCTCTTCCGGTATGGCGAGCGTGGAAGTGTACTCGGCCAGGAAATGATCCTTGGCCGGATCAACGTATTCTCCCAGCTGGAATCCCTGTCTCGTACCGGTTGCCGTCGGCTCACCCAGAATGCTGAAGTCATCGGGCAGGCTGTCCGCTTCATATCCTTCCCAGATCTTGTAACTTACCTCGCCCTCGTTATACTCCGTGGGGCCACACGAACAAATGGCAGCCAAGGCAGGCACCAAAAAAAACCGTGATAATCTTTTCATTTCTAAGAATCAAATTATGTTAATATTATCTCTTTGCGCTGCAAAGATACGATTAAGTGAGGGCAATACAAAATAAAAAATGTTTTTTTTGTGTTGCCGAGCGGAAGTATCTTCGGCCGAAGGTCAAAGTACGATTAAGTGAGGGATTTTCGCCAAATTTTTGCGAATGTAACCAATGATGCTGAAAGTGCGAAATCCTTAATGACCTTAATGACCAATGACCTTAATGACCACAGTGAGGAGCACACAAAAACTAATAGTATAGTAGTATGGTACGAAATATTTTTACATATACAAGATGGGGCAGAAAACAAATCCGAAATAAAAATCGCGTAAAAACGACAGAATTTCGTTCCATTTCGGACGATTTCCATCAAAAGGGCTAAAAATAAGCGTGTATATTCTAACTTAAAAATGCACCACCTGTAATAATCTAAAACTGCACCACTATCATTGATGAAAAGTTAATCCTTTCAGGTTATTCCTCTGCTTCCTGAAGTGAGGCGTAGCCGAATGGAAGGAAGCAGAGGAATAA
>JAZLIY010000045.1:0-22761 GCA_045617645.1 Bacteroidaceae bacterium
AGTTCTGTTACAAGTTCAATCGCAGGTACTTTGGAGACAAGTTGTTTGACAGGCTTATGATAGCTTCCGTCGCCTGCACATCGGATTTTGAGCATCGCATCTACAATAGAAACCTGTCGGATGGTTGCGGATAATCATAAAATTAAACACGAAATGGGATACACAACACACTTGAAAAAGTCCTTGATGGCCATTGCTCTTCTTTGCATTTCCGCTGGATTACAGGCTCATAGAACGACCAACTGGGAACGCATGGACCGTTCGAAACTGAACATCGGCACTTATTTTCTGCAGCCTTATGCCCAAACGGAGGCGCATGTGAAAGACCTGAAGGCATGCGGAATTGACTTCATCATCGGCATGCAGAACGACAAAAAAATTCTGGACATCCTGCAGAAGTACGAGGTGGGTGCTGTCGTGGGCGGAGTACTGCCCGGATGGTGGGGAGGAGACGGCAACAACGCAGGACAGATGAAAGACCAGAATCCGCTGAGCAAGTACGAGGAGATTGCCAAGTCGTTCACAGACCATCCTGCAGCATGGGGAATTGACATCGGGGATGAGCCTTCCGCACTGGATTTCCCCCATTATGGAAAGGTGTACGAGAAGGTGTCGGAACTCTTCCCAAATCAGTTTCCCTACCTGAACCTATACCCCAACTATGCATCTGTTTCCCAGAACAATGCAGAACAGACCGTGAGTCAGTTGGGTACTCCTACCTACGAGGAGCACATTGCGGAATATTGCAAGAACGTGCCTGCTGATTATCTCTGCTACGACTTCTACCTCTACTCCATCGATGTGCCCCGTGCCTACGAAAATCTTCGCGTGGTGGCAGATGCCTGTACGGGCACCGGCAGAAGCATGTGGATCGTGCTTCAGGTGAACTCGGACAAGGAGGATGAATGGATTACCGAAAACGGCCTTCGCTTTCAGGCCTACACAGCAATGGCATACGGAGCAGAAGTCATCACATGAGCTTGCTACACAGCCGGTTGGTGGTTCAACCAAGTGCTGGACGATAAAGGAAACAAAACCCAGCAATACGAGAAGCTTAAGCGCGTGAACAAGGAAATCCACTTATTGGCTGAGCCGTACATGAAATACCGTAGAACAGACACCCAGCTCATCGGGTTCCAGTATAGCGGTTGGAACGAAAACGTACGGCAGCAGAGCCTTTCGGAACTGAACAACAAGGTCTTCACGAAAGTACACATGGAAGATTGCAGCCCTTTGGTGGCTGGAGAAATGGTTTCACGTGCAGGAAACGGAGCTGAGGCGCTCTTCGTTTGCTCGGCCGATGACCCCTACGACAAGACACGACGCTCCCACAAACTGCGTTTCCGTGCCGAAGGAAGGGAAATTACCGTGACTGGTACGAAAGGGAATATTCCCGTACAGGAAGACGAGGATGGTTTCTATTCCTTCAATCTTCCCTCCAATCAGGCAGCTCTCATCGAAGCACATTACAAATATTAAACTGAACGCTGTAGCTGAACAAGAAAAAGGGCAATCCTGCTGATTTTGCGGGGTTTCCCTTAGGTTTCGTTACGGTTGCAACTGTATGTGTTTCTGGTTGTCCAGCTCACGCTGGTGGCGTTCGAGGTTAAAGTCGGAGGCGGCATCGAATTCGCGCAGGATTTTCTGACGTCGCTTGCGTATCTTCTTCATCTTCCGTTCCTTGAAGCCAAAGGGATGCGTGATGTAGTCGTTGACCTTCTCGCCTATCAAACCGCTGGGGGAATATTTGCGCTGTAATTCCATGTCCTTGACGTGTTTATTCAGTGCGTTAGACTTCGGTATGGTCACCTCCTTCTTGCGTTGGCCCTTGACCTGCACCTCCCTCATGGGCTTACCCTCCTTAACCTCATCGTTGTCGGTGGCGGTGGCTTGCTCCTCCTTGGGCTTACCCTCCTTCACCTCATCGTTGTCGGTGGTGACCTGCTCTTGTGCAAGGGCAGTTACCGACAAGGTCAGCAGAAATGCAACGAACAAAAGTCTTCTCATCCCCATGAAAAACTATATCAGTTATCAGTTAATCAGTTATTGTTTTCAACGAGAGATTTTCCGGCGGCGCACCGTACCGTTCACGTTCCTGTTGGGACGAAGGTGAGGATTGACGGGTTTCTCCTTGACAACATGGATCGTCTTCTCACGCGGCTGACTGTCACGCATCTGCATAGGCGTCAGTCGTTCGTGGGTATCCTGGGCCACGGTATCCACCTCCACGGTGTCGGCTGCAAGCGTATCGGACGGTTGCTTTTCTATCTCCTCCACCTTCTTGTGGAAGCGCACCAGTGCCAGGTCGTTGATCAGTGCCATACGGAAACCCTGCTTTTCGCTATTCTCCTTGATGGGCATATACAGATAGCCGGTGAGACTCTTGATGTCCAGGGTGTCTTGGCGGGTCATAGGACGCACATTCAGGTCGAGCGTGCCGTCGGAACGGGTTGACTGGGTGGCGCTGACGACGCTGTCGTTCTCGTACTCCACAACCAGCATGGCATAGACCTCGCACGGTACATCGTTCTGTTTCAGGAAGGTTGTCTGGAGATGCCATAGGAAGGAGTCGCCCTGACGGAAGGTACTGTCGGCCTGCATGTGGAAGGTCTTGATATTCTCCAGCTTGTTGTCTTTCAAGGCGTAGGATTTCGTGAAGCCCGACCAGATGTTGGCGGTATCTCCCTCCTCGGTCAGGTCGGCATACTTGCTCTTGACCTCGGTATCCACACCCAGCTTGTTGGCATTGGCCTCGATGCGCTTGTGCACCTCATCGTAGATCTTGGCCATGTCCTCGGCATGGACGCTGTAATAGACCATCGTGGTGTCGAACTGAGCCTCGGTAATCTTATGCTTGCGAAAGACCTGCTGGATATAGATGTACTGGTTCTTCTCGGGGTCGCTCGTACCCTGGGCCATTCCTTGTGCCAAGTGGTAATCCACCAGCACGTTCTTCAGCTTTCCCTCGGAAATTACTCCACTGGGTTTCGACGGCTTACAGGCTGCCAGCAACAGGAGCAGTACGACAAACGGCAGGAGGTGCTTCATTCAGCTACGTATTTTCCGGTTGTAGAACAACAGAAGGGCGATGACACCACACGAGATGCAGGCATCGGCGAAATTGAAGATGGGGCTGAAGAAGATGAAGTGCTGACCTCCCCACAGAGGCAGCCACAAGGGCCAGTCCCACTCGACAAGGGGAAAATAGAACATATCCACTACGCGACCGGTCATGAACTCGCCGTAACCGTAACCAAAGGGGACAAACTCTGCCACCATAGGTGCCGGCGGATTGTTGAAGACCAGGCCGTAGAAGAGGCAGTCGAAGATGTTGCCTGCCGCACCGGCCAGGATAAGCACGACGCACAGCAGATACCCCCACTCCACGCCACGGCGAATGAGACGGCAGATGTACCAGCCCAGGACGATGACGGCCACGATGCGGAAACTGGTAAGGAAGAGCTTGTCGAAAAGCTCCATGCCGAAGGCCATGCCACGGTTTTCAGTAAACAGAATATAGAACCAATCGGTAACACGAATGCTCTCGTGAAGATACATCCCTGTCTTTACGGCTATCTTTATGGCCTGGTCCACAGCCAATACGAACAGCGTGAGGACGATGCTGAAGATGGCCTGCTTCTTTTCTACCTTCATCATCGTTTACTTCTTGTCGCGCTGATTCTTGGCTTCAATGCACAGAGTGGCATGAGGCACGGCACGAAGACGCTCCTTAGGTATCAGTTTTCCCGTCTCGCGGCAGATACCGTAGGTCTTGTTGTCAATACGCATCAGGGCTGCTTCCAACCCCTTTATGAACTTCTGGGCACGGGCGGCCATGCTGATGACAGCTTCCTTGGACTGTACCAGAGAGCCTTCTTCAAGCGCATGGTAGGTAGGTTGCGTATCCTCGGCACCGTTGTCGTTGCGGTTGCTTATCTGATCCATCATCGCCTCGTAGTCGCGACGGGTAAGTTCCAGCTTCTCCAGGATAATCTGGCGGAACTCCTCCAGTTCCTCGTCGCTGTAGCGTGTCTTCTCGCCAGTCTTCTTGGTAATGGAGATCATCGTCTGGTAATCTTCCATGTCCAGCATAACGCCGTTCGTCAGATTGTCCACCAACTTAAGGCTGTCGGCCAGCACCTGGGCGCAGATATAAGACTCGAAGTTGACAACGGCATCCACGACCTGTGGACAGGATTTCACGAACACGTTGATGCGGTCGGTAATCTCGAATCCACTCTCCTTGCGCAAGGTCTGTATTCTCTTCACCAGTTCGCGTGCTATGCCTTCCTGCTTCAATTCGTCGGTTACCTGAATATCCAGGGCAACGGTCAGGCTACCTTCGTTGGCAACGGTCCATCCTGGGATGTCCTCGCTGAAGATTTCCACGTCTTCCAGTTCGATGAACACTTCGTCTCCCTCGGGAAGAGTCAGGTTGAGGCTACCCTTTTCCAGTTGGGCTATCTGCTCTTGCGACAGGGCCGAAACGGCAGCGCTAACACTCTTCATCTGCTTGCCGAATTTCTTGCCCATCGTCCTGAAGTAACACTTCACCTTCTTGATAAGAATACCTTGTCCTTCAATAAATTCCAATTCCTTTACATTCACCTCATCCAGAATGAGCTGCTGCATGGCCTGAATGCGTGCCTGCTGCTCCTGGTCGATGGCCGGTATGGCAATGCGCTGCAAAGGCTGGCGCACGATGATCTGTTCTTTCTTTCTCAAGCTGAGTACCATGCTGGTAACCTGCTGTGCCAACTGCATCCTTTTCTCCTGCTCGGTATCTATCATGCCGTCATCAGCCTGGGGGAAGGTAGCCAGGTGTACGCTGCTCTCCTGTTTGCCGCGTGCCGTGGTCAGGTCGCGGTACAGGCGGTCGGCATAGTAGGGAGCGATGGGCGCCATCAGACGGGCCACCGTCTCCAGACAGGTATAGAGCGTCTGATAGGCACTCTGCTTGTCGGTGCTCATGGACGAACCCCAGAAGCGCTTACGGCTGAGGCGCACGAACCAGTTGCTGACGTTATCCACCACGAAGCTCTGGATAAGACGTCCGGCGCGTGTGGGCTCGTAATCCTCGTAGCACTGCTCAACCTCGCGGATGAGGGTGTTGAGGGACGACAGCATCCAACGGTCCATTTCCGGCCTTTCTGCAACAGGGATATCGGTCTCCTCGTAGCACCAACCATCCACGTTGGCGTACATCGTCAGGAAGCTATACGTCTGGAACAACTTGCCGAAGAAACTGCGGGTAACTTCCTTCACACCCTCGACATCGAATTTCAGGTTGTCCCATGGAGCACTGTTGGTTATCATGTACCAGCGAACGGCATCGGAGCCGAACTCCTCGATGGCACCGAAGGGGTCAACGGCATTGCCCAGTCGCTTGGACATCTTCATGCCGTTCTTGTCGAGTACCAGACCGTTACTGATGACGGCCTTGTAGGCAACGCTGTCGAATACCATCGTGGCGATGGCATGCAGGGTATAGAACCAACCGCGTGTCTGGTCAACACCCTCTGCTATGAAGTCGGCTGGATAGACCTGACGGCTATCCAGCTGTTCCTTGTTCTCGAACGGATAATGTATCTGGGCATAGGGCATGGCACCGCTGTCGAACCACACGTCTATCAGGTCCAGTTCGCGGGTAAGCACGGCTCCGCTCTCGCCCACCAGCTGAATCTGATCGACAAACGGGCGGTGCAGGTCTATCCTGTCGTAGTTCTCCTGACTCATGTCGCCAGGCACGAAACCACGTTCCTTCAGCGGGTTGCTGGCCATGACGCCCTTTTCCACAGCTTTCTCGATCTCGGCATACAGTTCCTCTACGCTGCCGATGCAGATCTCCTCGCGTGTATCACGGTTGCGCCAGATGGGCAACGGTGTACCCCAGTAGCGGCTACGGCTCAGGTTCCAGTCGTTCAGGTTCTCCAGCCACTTGCCGAAGCGTCCCGTACCTGTGCTTTCGGGCTTCCACAGGATAGTCTTGTTCAGTTCCATCATACGCTCCTTGGCGGCACTGCTGCGGATGAACCAACTGTCCAGGGGATAATAGAGGATGGGCTTGTCCGTACGCCAGCAATGAGGATAGTTGTGAACGTGCTTCTCTATTTTGAAAGCCGAGCCTTCCTTCTTCATCTCCATGCAGATGACAATGTTCAGATCCTCGTCCTTAGAGGCTGTCTGCTCGTCGTACTTGCCGTTCTGGTTGTATTTGGGATCGTAGGCATTCTTCACATAGTCGCCGCTGTGATGCCAGTATTCACTGCACACACAGAGCGAAACGAAATCGGCATCCATGTCTTCCTGAACGAAATACCGGCCCTGGAAATCCACCATGGGACGGGTGTCGCCGGCCTTGTCGATAACGAACAGCGAGGGTATTCCGGCATCCTTGGCCACCTTGGCGTCATCGGCACCAAAGGTGGGGGCAATGTGTACGATACCCGTACCGTCCTCGGTCGTAACGTAGTCGCCGGGGATTACACGGAAAGCATCGGCGGACTTGTCCACCACCTTGCCGTCAACCAGGTCGCAGGGCTTGATCCACGGCATCAACTGGCGGTAATGCAGGCCCACCAGATCGGTGCCCTTGCCACTCCACAGAATCTGCAGGGATGCCTCGTCGGTGACCTTGAAATAGGCATTTGTCAGCTCCTTGGCCAGAATGTAGATGGCCTGCTCGCCACTGTATTTGTTCTCTCCCTTCAGGGCAACGTATTCGATGTTCGGACCCACGCACAGGGCCGTGTTGGAGGGCAATGTCCACGGTGTAGTAGTCCAAGCCAGGAAATAGACGGGCAGTTCCTCTTTCTCCAGAGGCTGGAAGGTGTCCGTCATACGGAACTGGGCTGTTACGGTGGTATCCTTGACATCGCGGTAGCAACCCGGCTGATTCAGTTCGTGACTGCTAAGGCCCGTACCGGCGGCAGGGCTATACGGCTGGATGGTGTACCCCTTGTACAGCAGTTTCTTGCCGTACAGCTGCTTCAGCAACCACCACAGACTCTCGATGTATTTATTGTCGTAGGTGATATAGGGATGTTCCATATCCACCCAGTAGCCCATCTTGTGACTCAGGTCCGTCCACTCGCTTGTGTACATCATCACGTTCTCGCGGCACTTGCGGTTGTACTCCTCTATGGAGATGCTCTTGCCGATGTCCTCCTTGGTGATGCCGAGTTCCTTCTCCACGCCCAGTTCCACAGGAAGTCCGTGTGTATCCCAACCGGCCTTTCTCTTCACCTGATAGCCCTTCATCGTCTTGAAGCGGCAGAAGGTATCTTTCAGACTGCGGGCCAGAACATGGTGAATGCCCGGGTGACCGTTGGCCGACGGGGGGCCTTCAAAGAAAATAAACGAAGGACAACCCTCGCGTTCTGTCATGCTCTTGTGGAAGACATCCTCGTCGTCCCACTGCTGTAGCACTTCCTTGTTCACCTCGCTGAGGTTCAGATGAGTGCGCTCTATAAATTTTCTGTCCATATCCAGATATGTTTATGTTTGCTAATTTTTCGCGTGCAAAAATACAAAAATACATTGAATACACCTAATAAATTAAATAAAAAGGGCATTTTCCGATGGCATTCATGCATATAAGAAAAAATAAAAGAGAGATTTACAGGTCCTTCGGCTAAGAATAACAGCCAAAAAGTACCTGAAACCTCTCTTGTATGGTGGTCTGCGTGGACTACTCTATCCGAGTGTCAATATTGCTCGTTCTCGTTGGGGAAATTGCAGTTCTTGACATCCGTGATGTACTGCCCCACAGCGTCCGTTATCGTAGAGTAGAGGTCGGCATAGCGGCGCAGGAACTTGGGCGAGAAACCTCGGTTCATACCCAGCATGTCATGGACGACAAGCACCTGACCGTCGGCGGGACCACCGCCGATACCGATGACGGGGACGGGAATCTCCTGGCATACCCGTGCAGTGAGGGCAGCCGGGATCTTCTCCAGTACAATACTGAAGCAACCGGCTTCGGCCAACAGCTTGGCATCAGAGATCAGTTTGTTGGCTTCTGCTTCTTCTTTGGCACGGACGGCATACGTACCGAACTTATTGATGCTCTGTGGGGTTAGACCGAGGTGTCCCATAACGGGAATACCGGCATTCAGGATGGCGCGTACCGTATCCAGGATCTCTACTCCACCCTCCAGCTTCACGGCATCGCAACCGCTCTCTTTCATGATGCGGATGGCATTCGTTACACCCTCGGTGGGGTTCACCTGATATGAGCCGAAGGGCATATCGCAAACTACGAGCGCACGATTTACGGCCCTCATCACACTGCTGGCGTGATAGATCATCTGGTCGATGGTAATGGGGAGCGTGGTGTGATTGCCTGCCATGACGTTGCTGGCGGAATCTCCCACAAGGATAATATCTATACCGGCTTGATCCACAATCTGAGCCATAGTGAAATCGTAAGAGGTCAGCATAGCAATCTTCTTGCCTTGCTGCTTCATTTCAATAAGACGATGCGTAGTGACCTTGCGCGTATCTTCTACTAAATAACCTGCCATTTAACTGTGATATTTTTGATGTTTATGAAATTTGTCTGCAAAAGTACGAATTTTTAATGATACAAAATTGAATTATAAGAAAAAATAACTATCTTTGAGCTAACACTCGAAAATACGTCCGCTCAACAATACAAAAAAAGAGTTTTCTTTGTCATAGCGTTCGCTAATTCGTATCTTTGAACAAACAAATATGCATTATGCATTATAAAATATGAATCCAAAGTTAACCGTATATAAAGCTTCTGCCGGTTCGGGCAAGACATTTACCCTGGCCGTAGAATACATCACGCTGCTCATTGCCCACCCGGGGGATAACGAGTATGCCCATACCCTGGCTGTAACGTTCACCAACAAGGCTACTGCCGAAATGAAAGACCGTATCGTACAGCAACTATACGGTATCGGTAATGGATTGGAGAGCAGCAAGGGATATCTGGATGTGATAAAGAAAACATTGCAAGGATACGGCATGACTCTCTCCGACGAGAAAATCCGCAATAGGGCAAAAACGGCCCTGAAGCAGATTCTGCACGACTATACCCATTTCCGTGTTGAGACCATAGACGCCTTCTTCCAAAGCATTCTGAGGGACCTGGCACGCGAACTGGGACTGAATGCCAACCTGCAGGTGGAACTGGACAACGAGGAAGTCATCTTCATGGCTGTTGACCGTATCATCGACAACCTGCAGTTCAACGTTCATCTGCAAGAGTGGATCCTGTCGTATGTCAACGAACAGATTGAGGAATCCGGACGATGGAACATTGCTAATAACGTGAAGGATTTTGCCAAGTGCATCTTCATGGAAAGCTTTCAGAACCGCACTGATGATGAGCGGGAAAGGCTGGACGACAATGGGGTGGTCAATGCGTTCAAAGGCAAGATGAGGAAGATAGAGAATGACTCGTCCGAATCCATCCGGGAAACGGCTGCTACACTACAGAACAACATCAAGGACATGGAGCTGGACTTTGGCCGTTTCAGTCGCGGAGCAATCTACAACGGCTATCTGGAAAAACTGGCAAACGGACAATACGAGGAAATGGGGAAAACCCTGATGGGGGCCATAGAGGACTACACGAAACTGGTGAAGGCGGCAGACAGGAAAAACCCGTCCCTGATGTCGGAGGCCATGACAATATCCGAAGAACTGGGAAAACTGAAAAAGACTTACGAAGAGAACATAACGAAAATCTACTCGGCACGCCTGGCACGCAGGCACATAAACCCCATGCGGCTGCTGGGAGAAATAGAAAAGCAGGTCGATGAAATAAACCAGGAAAACAATCAGTTCAACCTGAGTAAAACGCCTGTACTGCTGAGCGAACTGGTGAAGTCGAACGACGCCTCGTTCGTCTTCGAGAAATCGGGGACCACGTTCCACAACATCATGATTGACGAGTTCCAGGACACCAGCAAACTGCAATGGAAAAACTTCAAGACGCTCCTGTTCGAGAATCAGTCAACAGGGGGCGTTGACCTGCTGGTGGGCGACGTAAAACAAAGTATCTACCGGTGGCGAAACGGTGACTGGAGCATTCTGCAGAACATAGACAAAGAACTGGGCCACCTGCAACCCAACATTCTGCCAAAGAACGAGAACTTCCGCAGCATGAAAAAGGTTGTGGAGTTCAACAACGATTTCTTCGAGGCGGCAACAAAGAAAATAGACGCACTGGAACCTGATGCCAAATTCAAGATTGAGCATATCTACTCCGATGTTAGTCAGACGGCAAAGAAAGAGGATGACAAGGGATATGTGTACGTGAAACTGTTCCAGAAGGCGGCGAAGGACATCGACTATGAAACATGCATGGTACAGGATATGATTTCCAAAATCAGGATGCTGAAAGACGGTGGTGTGGATTACAGGAACATGGTCATACTGGTACGGGCGAACAAGCACTGCACCCAGCTGATTGAACGGTTCAATGCCATGGAGGCGAAAATACCCCTGGTAAGCGATGAGGCGTTCCACCTGCAATCGAGTATGGCGATACAAATACTGGTCAATGCCCTTCGCGTTTTGGTGGGCGACAAGAAGAAAAATGCCGTTCCGCTTTATAGTTTGGCCAGGAACTACCAATATTACGTTCTGAAAAAAGAAAAAATGACGGCCGATGATGCTTTTCTGGCTGATCCGGAAAAAGGACTGCCCGAAGAGTTCGTCCTTGGCATCAATGATTTGAAGATGATGCCTCTCTATTCCCTGTGCGAGCATCTGTACAACCTCTTCCAATTAAAGGAGATGGAAAAGCAGGAACCGTACGTGTGTTGTTTCTTCGACGGACTGCAAGGTTACCTGTCGGACAACCCGGGCGACATAAATTCCTTCCTGGACTTCTGGGACAAGAAAATGTGCAAGAACTCTATTCCCTGTGGCGAGACTGACGGGTTGCGCATCCTGACCATCCACCGTGCAAAGGGATTGGAATACCATACCGTACTGATTCCTTATATGGACGGATTGATCATACAAGATCGTGGGACGCTATGGTGCAGGACTCATGAATCTCCGTACAACGACCTGGGAATACTGCCTATAACGCAAGGCAAGGAAATGAGAAATTCAGTCTTCAAGGAGGATATAGACGAAGAACATCTGCAAAGCAAGGTGGATGTAGTAAACGTACTGTATGTGGCTTTTACCCGTGCATGCAGCAACCTGTTTGTATGGGGGGCAACGAACGGCAACCTGACCAACTCCAGCGTGGTGGGTGATTTGATACATGCCGCACTGGACGACAAAATGCAAAAGGACGAAAATACAGAATGGTATGAATATGGAGAGCCTGTCTTTATACAAAAAGAATCTGACAAAAGCGACAGTCGGATGTTGCCGGATGCCGAGGGGATAAGGGTGGATTTCCATTCCGTAGATCCCAGACTAGACTTCAAGCAAAGCAACCAGTCGCAACAGTTCATACGCAACCTGAGCGAAGGGCAAGAGGCGACGCAGTCCTATATAGAAATAGGTAACATCCTGCATTACGTATTGAGCCAGATACGCGATGTAGATGATGTGGACGCAGTCCTGACAAGATGTCGCAACCAAGGACTCATAACGGATGAAAAGATGCAAAATCAAGTGCTGAACCGCATAAAGCACGGATTTAAGAATGTGCAAATACAAAATTGGTTCTCAAGTGGTAATACTGTGTTCAACGAATGCTCAATAACGTATATAGACAAAGAGACTGGTGAACCAAACGTACGAAGACCGGACAGAGTAATCATGACCGACAACGACATAACGGTCATTGACTTTAAGTTTGGCAGTCACAAGGAGGAGCACATCGGCCAAGTACAGGAATATCTGCGTCTGATGCAACAAATGTATCCGCAGAAAAGCGTTTACGGATTCCTGTGGTACATATACAAGGGAGAAGTCTGTCCCGTAGAATTATGAAAAGAAAATTATGAATGATACTTTTTTACATATTGTAGCCCGTGACCTGCTGGCCCGTTTTGGCAATAACATGCACAATGTGACGGTTGTGTTCCCAGGCAAACGTGCCGGATTATTCCTCAATCAGGAACTGGCAAGCCTGAGTACGGAACCTGTCTGGACGCCTCGTTACCTGACCATCGGTGACATGTTTCGCCACCTTTCGGACTATGATTTTGCTGATCCCATCGAATGTGTCTGCACGTTGTATCAGATTTACTGCGAACAAATTCCAGAGGATGAGGTTGAAACACTGGATAAGTTCTACGGATGGGGCGAAGTAATCCTGTCGGACTTCGACGACATCGACAAACACATGGCCAAAGCACAGAAGATTTTCCGAAATGTATATGACCTGAAACAGCTGGAAGACTATTCCTTTCTGGAAAAAGAACAGGCAGATACCCTACGCAAATTCTTCGGAAATTTCAATCCCGAACAGAACTCCGAGATTAAAGAGCGTTTCCTGCGCCTATGGAATAGTATGTTTACCTTGTACGAGGAACTGAATTCACGACTGAAGGCAAGTGGACGTTCATACGAAGGAGCTGTATTCCGTCATATTGCAGAATTGCTTCAGGACAAGGACAAGGCTTTATCCGAGAAACTTGCAGCATACGGAACGACCGTCTTTGTGGGATTCAACGTTCTGAATCAAGCAGAACACACACTCATGTCGGAGTTGAAAAAGACACAGGAAACACTGTTCTATTGGGACTACGACGTGTTCTACACAAAAGATGAGTCACATGAAGCCGGTACATTCATGAGGCAAAATCTGCAAGAATTCTCCAGCGCATTGCCTGAGGAATATTTCGACAACCTGAAAAATCTACGCGACGTAACCTTTGTTTCTACGCATAGTGACAATATCGAGGCACGTTACGTGCATACCTGGCTGACAGGAAACAAGCTAAACGGGCAAGAAAACTGCAATGCCATTGTTCTGTGCAACGAAGAGTTACTGCAACCGCTCCTGCATTCAATGCCCTCGATGGAAGAAATCCAGTTCAGACACGGAATGAACATCACGATGGGATATGCCCTGAAAGATACACCCGTGTATGGTTTCATCCAGTCGCTCTTTTCCCTTCAGACAGACGGATGGGACAAATCAAGGTTACGTTTCCGTCATACATTCGTACAAAACGTACGGAACCATCCTTATTATTCTTTTGTTGACGAGGATGACTGCTTTACCTATCAGCAAGGAGAGAACAGCCGCATTATAAGCTATCTGATAAGATTGCTTGAACAGGTTGGGAAGAAATTCGCAACTACCGAAGAACCTGACATATACGGTCAACTGAACAACGAAGCGATTTTTCAATGCCACAGGATTCTATATCAGTTCCATCTGCTAGTCAGCAAAACAGACAATCCGCTTAATGTTCAGCCTCACACCCTACGACGTCTCATACGCCGTGTCCTGACGTCTGCCAGCATACCCTTCCATGGCGAACCGGCCACAGGATTACAGATAATGGGTGTGCTGGAAACACGATGCCTGGATTTCTCGCACCTGCTGATGCTTTCTACGGAAGAGAACTGCCTTCCGCGCAACAGTCACATCAGCAGTATGATACCGGAAAACATACGTGAGGCATTTCACATGACAACCCAGCGCCACAAGATCTGCATTTATGCCTACTATTTCTACCGACTGATACAGCGTACAAGCCATGTCACATGCCTCTACAACGAGAATTGTACGGGAATTTCACATCACGAGATATCTCGTTTCCTGCGTCAGTTACAAGCCGAAACGAACATTCCCATCCGTCATCAAAAGGTTGAGATGCTGCCAAAGACGATGCCAAAGGACGAACTTACCGCGAAAAGAACAAAAGAAAACATGCAGAAGCTCGCAAATAAATTCCTTTTCGAAAATCCGAAGGAAAAACATCTGATACTGAGCCCTACAGCCATCAACACCTATCTGAACTGTCCCATAAAATTTTATCTAAAATACATTGCCGGAATCAAGGCAAACGAAGACATAGCCGACGGTGTTGACGCACCTCTTATGGGTGTGATTTTCCACGATGCCGCACAAATCATATACACTGATCTTATTGGCAGGAACAATGGAAACAGGACCTTGGACAATGCAACCTTAAGCAACGCGCTCAAAAACAAGTCATATTTGGAACAGATGCTGGACATTTCATTCGATGCCAACTATTTTCATCCGTTAGAAGAAAAGGACAAACAGGACACAATGCTTAAAATGGCAGCCCAACGAAAAAAATTTGAAAACGAATATACGGGCGAGCTGATCATCATTCGACGCGTATTGCTGACGTACCTGAACAACCTGCTGACATTCGACATTAGAAACGCACCTATCCTGCTGCTGGACATGGAAAAGGATTACAGTATCTGTCTTCCGATAAAGACTCCTAATGGAATGCTAAACTTAGAGGTTGGCGGTAGAATAGACCGTTTGGACATTGTGGACGGTATCGTGCGTATTGTGGATTACAAGACGGGACGACCGCCAAAAGATACGAAGAAAAACATGGAGAATGTCTTCCAGCATGACAACAAGCACATTGGATATTATCTACAGACACTCCTTTATTCACTCGCTTTCAAAAAATCTTCGGAACCACAGGATATCGAAGGAAAAATGATTCAGCCTCACCTCATTTACGTGGCACAGGCAAAGAACGAAGACTATGATTCCACCTTATCCCTTGATGATGCAAAAATTGAAGATTTCTCGAATATAGAACAGGAATATTCAGAAAAACTGACAGAGGTAGTAAACGAGATTTTCGACATGAGCGATACGGCAGCCCCCTTCCATCAGTGCTCGGATCCGAAAGCATGCGAACATTGTGAATTCAAGACCATCTGCAACAGATAAGACAAGTAGGAGGCAATCGTCTTTTATAAAAGAGTGCGTTTATTTGCGGATCTGCATTTCCAAGGCACGTGATGTGGGTATGGCTTCATCGCCAAGATAGGCAACGATAAAGGCATCAGGGAATTTCTCACGTATGGAGGCAAGTGTCTCACGGGCTTGCTTGTAACTGGTTGTACCACCATAAAGCCCCTTGAATGAATTGCCGGAGCGTACAAAAGTAACGGGAGAAAGTCCTTTCAGACGTGGATCGTCGGATTTCACCTCGGAAGAAACCGATACTATCTGGACACTGAACACAGGCAAGACATTTGTTGAGGCCTTTGCGCTCTTTTCCGCCGGTTCTGCTTTCGCTGCTTTCTCTACAAAATTCTTCTGCTCAACCTTTTCTACATTTGTCGTCTTTTGGGATACCTCTGCTTTTTCCACCTTTGGATCAGCTACTGGTTTTTGAACCTCGGGAGTAGGTTCTACCTTGATGACAGGTGGCGCAGGTTCTTCCTTGATGACGGGTGGCGCAGGTTCTTCCTTGATGACGGGAAGTTCCGGTTCCTCGTTTATCACAGGAGGAGCCGACTCTTCTGGCAGTTGAAGTTCGAGTTGTTCTTCCGGCTGTGGCTCAGGCGCTATTGGCTGCACAGGTACGGTTTCCATTTCCGGATGAGGCTCGGTAACAACCTGAGGTTCGGGTTGTACAACGCCCTCCTCAGGCAAGGGAACGGATACGGACGGAACTTCATTTACCGGAATCAAGGCAATATCAGAAACAGGCTCCTCCAAAACCGGTATCGAGCCATCGGCATTGGGCAATGGGAATGGAATAAGAACATCCTCCGAAGATTCCACCTGCACAGCAACATCCGTCTGTCCCATTGACTCAACTGTGGGTTCCATCATGGGCTCCAATATCGGTTCTGTCATTTGCTCTGCCGAAAGAATATTGTTAGGATCATCGCTTGTATCAAGAACACGTTCTTTCCTGACAGCCAATTTCGCACATTGCACACCACTCTCCGTACCGTTGGAATTGCGAAGGTTGGTCAGCGTACGACTATAAGTGTTGTCTTGGGTTGTCGTATAATATTCCATCAAAGCATCGTAGATAGTAGCGGCAACTTCCTTCTGACCACGTTCCGTCTTTATATAATTCTGCTCCTCCGTATTGCTCATAAAGGCGACTTCGGTCAGTGCCGAAGGCATCGTCGTATGCATAACCACATAAAGGTATTCCGGTTTGGCACCACGATCGGCCACACGACCGGCTTCATAGTAATTCTTCTGAAGGAGCCATGCCAGAAGCTCGCTCTTGTCAATATTACGTTTACGGGCATTCTGTAATTCACGGCTGTCGCCTTTTCGGTCTCTGGCATAGAAGGATTCCGTTCCCTGAAGCAGAGGCTTGTTGATGGCATAGTTCACGTGAATACTGAGGAATAGGTCAGCCCCTGCATTGTTGGCTTTTTGGCAACGTTCGTCCAGGGAAACCGTGGCATCCTTTTCACGAGTAAGGATAACACGAATGCCTGGCTTATTTGCACGGATGAGGCGTGCGACTTCTTTGGTAATAGACAACGTAATGTCTTTTTCCTTACAATTTACGCCCTCGCATCCTACATCCTTTCCACCATGACCTGGGTCGAGGACCCATACCAAGGAACGCTTTCCGTACGTCTGCATAAACAACGGAAAAGTGAGAAGAAAAACAAGAAGTAATCTTTTCATGTCACAAATTTACAAAAGAAAAAGGAATTTGTAGCACAAGATGCTAAATTTTCTTATCTTTGCGTTGATTTTTAAGTATGCACATAAGCTATGAGTGATGGAAATTTCAATCGTTCGTTACTGCCAAGTACACCTTACGCCAGTGGAATGAAGATGGGAAAACAGCAGATGAAGGCCAAGGCCATAGTTGCGTTCGGCGAGTTGATGAAAGAAAAATTCCCCACCCTGACGGATGAGGAATTGTCGGTATTGAACAAAGAATTTCAACAACGAATTACTTCACGCTGACCTCGGCAGCCAATCCTTTGCATTTGTCACGAAGTTGAATCTGGTCGGTATCCAGCGTATCCCAGCATACGACTACACCCATGCGGCGGCCTACGTGTGCAACAGGTTTACCGAAGATACGCAAATAGGTTCGTTCGGCAGCACAGACATCCTCCATACCTTCATAAGAAGGTTCCATCGTCTCTACATCAGATAGAATGACGGCAGATGCGCCCTGACGCTCCTGGGTTATTTCTGGAATCGGGAGTCCAAGGACAGCACGACAATGCAATTCAAATTCGCTTAGGTTCTGCGTACCGGCAAGTGTAACCATACCCGTGTCATGTGGACGAGGACTTAATTCACTAAAGATAACGCCCTCTTTTTCAGACACAAAGAACTCAACGCCCCAAATACCGCAACCTGTAAGTGCAGCCGTTACCTTTGCAGCCATCTCCTGTGCCTGTAACAAATGTTCGGGCTTCATGGCACGAGGCTGGAAGCTCTCGCGATAGTCACCACCCTTCTGCACATGCCCGATAGGCTGGCAGAAAAGCGTTTGGCCATTCTTCTGAGTTACGGTAAGAAGGGTGATTTCATAGTCAAACGGGATAAACTGCTCCACGATGACTTCCATCAGGTCGCCTCTGGCACCACCACATGCGCAATACCATGCAGCCTGAAGATCCTCGGGCGTGTCAACCTTACTCTGACCATGACCGCTACTGCTCATAAGAGGCTTAATGATGCAGGGGAAGCCAATCTCAGATGCAGCTTCACACAACTCATTATAGTTCGATGCATAGCGATAGTTTGCCGTTTTCAATCCAAGTTCCGTATGTGCCAGTTCACGAATGGCCTTGCGGTTCATCGTGAAATTGACGGCACGGGCGCTGGGAACAACCTGAATACCCATTTTCTCGCAGTCATAGAGACGTTCTGTGCGAATGGCTTCGATTTCCGGAACGATGATGTCGGGCTTCACCTCATTCACCACCTCCATCAGGGCTTCACCATCCAACATGCTGAATACACGGCATTCGTCTGCCACCTGCATAGCCGGTGCTCCTGCATACTTATCGCAGGCAACGACATACTGTCCCTTACGCTTGCATGCAATTACAAACTCTTTCCCTAATTCTCCTGAGCCCAGGAGCATGATTTTCTTTACCATAATTCTATATTTTATATAATCATTGTTTCCTACGTTTACAATCGTTCACCTGTGGTGTCCACAGGACCGTCCCCTTCAATTCATCCGGCAGATATTGCTGTTCCACATAGTTTCCAGCATAATCATGCGGATATTTATAACCCTCGTGATAGCCAAGTTGTTCCATCAGCTTTGTTGGAGCATTGCGTAAATGCAGAGGCACAGGCAGGTTTCCCGTTTGACGCACCTTCTCCAGTGCATCATTTATCGCCATATAAGCCGAGTTGCTTTTGGGCGAAGTTGCCAGATAAATAGTGGCCTCTGCCAAAGGAATACGCCCTTCGGGCCATCCAATTTTCATGACGGCATCAAAAGCCGTATTTGCCAGCAGCATGGCATTAGGGTTGGCCAGACCTATGTCCTCGCTTGCGCTGATGACCAGACGCCGGGCAATAAAGGCGGGATCTTCCCCACCTTCTATCATACGGGCAAGCCAATAGATGGCTGCATCCGGATCGCTGCCGCGGATGCTTTTTATGAAGGCCGAGATGATGTCGTAGTGCATCTCTCCGTCCTTGTCATACGCCAGAGGGTTCTGCTGCAAACGCTCGACCACGATCTCATCGTCTATAATCACATCTCCGTCCTCTGGAGCTGATTCGGATATGAGTTCTATGATGTTCAACAATTTCCGGGCATCTCCACCGCTATAACGGAATAGAGCGGAGGTCTGGCGTATATCAAACGTACGCTTACTCAGGAATACATCATGCTTAATCACCCGATCCAGCAAGATCTGAAGATCGTCCTGTTCCAAAGGTTTAAGAACGTACACCTGACAACGGCTCAACAAAGGACGGATGACCTCGAAAGAAGGATTTTCGGTTGTTGCGCCAATCAATGTGATGACACCTTGCTCCACTGCCCCTAGAAGACTGTCCTGTTGCGATTTGCTGAAACGATGAATTTCATCGATGAACAGGATAGGGCTGACGGTATTGAAGAAATGACTGTTTTTTGCCTTTTCTATTACGTCGCGCACATCTTTCACGCCACTGGTTACGGCACTCAACGTAAAGAAAGGAGTTTCCAGCTGATGGGCAATGATAGAGGCAAGCGTTGTCTTGCCTACTCCTGGAGGCCCCCATAGGATGAAGCTGCTGATGCGTCCCGAGTCAATCATACGACGCAAGACACAGCCAGGTCCGACCAAATGTCGCTGACCTATGTAATCATCCAGCGTTACGGGACGCATTCTTTCTGCCAACGGAGCACTCATAGCCTATTTGTCCATTCAATTTTCTGCAAATATACAAAACTATTTACGAATAACAATGTATCATGCCTGATTTTTTGTTAACTTTGCCACATGGATTTGTCAATACTCATACCAGAATATAATCATATTTGTTCGCAACTTGTCTCTGATTTACAAGTTCAATGCGAGCAATGTGGCATTGAATACGAGATTCTGGTGCTTGACGATGGCTCCACGTGCAAAGACAGCTTAGAGAAGAACCGAACCATTAACGACTTTGCCCGTTGCTCTTTTATAGAGCGGCCGGAAAACAAGGGAAGGGCCTTTACGCGAAACGAACTGGTAAATAGGTCGCAAGGGAAAAACCGGCTCTTCATAGACAGCGATGCAATGGTTCCAACCGAAAAATTCATTTCCGCATACATGGATTTCGCAGATAAGGATACGGTTGTCTTCGGTGGAATCCAACATGACAGAAAACATTGCGGCAAAGACTCAACGCTTCGGTATAAATACGAGAAATGGGCAGAGCCACACTTCACGGCAGCTAACAGGCAAATGCGCCCCTATCAGCAGTTGCGAAGCTTTAATTTTATGATGCCAGCCAGTGTGGCCAACAGGATTCCCTTTGACGAGGACATTCGCTTGTATGGCTACGAAGACGTGCTTTTCGGCAAGCAGTTGGAAAGGCTGCACATTCCCGTCACCCACATAGACAATCCGCTATACAACACAGACATAGAAGACAACAAGACGTTTCTGAGAAAGACGGAGGAGGCACTTGAAACATTGAAGCAGATGCAAGAGAAGATTGGCAACGACTCAACCATACTCAAGTTGTATTCCACTCTTCGTAAATACCATCTATCATCCGTCATCAGCATATTATTCAAAGCCTTCTCGCCTATTCTACGTTGGAATCTGACAGGCAGGTACCCATCGGTTTTTCTCTTTCAGAGCTACAAGATAGGCTATTTCTCTGCCATAATGCAATAATTGGATGAAAGCAGACAACAGAGACGCCATAGATTTTGCCAATGAACCCGTAGGAGCCCTGTTCAGGCGTATGCTGGTGCCTACCCTGATAGGTATGGTATCTGTCGTACTGCTGAATTTTACCGATGGTGCTTTCGTTGGGCATGGAGTTGGTGCCGAGGCATTGGCTGCCGTAAACATAGCTGCCCCCATCTTCAACATCATGCATGGCATCGGCATCATGTTCGGAACTGGTTGTGCCGTAGTGGCCAGCATACACCTGTCACGTGGAAAAGAAAAGGCAGCCAATATCAATGTAACCCAAGCCATTCTGGGTAGTGAGTTCATAGCCATTCTGGTAAGCGTGCTGATACTGACTCATCTGCCCGAAACGTGCAAGCTATTCGGAAGCAACGACACCCTGGTGCCTATGGCCAGCAGTTACCTGAAATGGATAGCCATAAGCCAACCATTCATCATACTGGAAATCATGGGATTGTTTATCGTCAGGATGGACGGCAGCCCTAAGTTTGCCATGATGTGTTCCAGTACAGCCTCTCTGCTGAATATCATCCTGGATTGGCTGTTTATCTACCCGATGAAGATGGGGTTGGAGGGTGCTGCCATCGCCACAAGTCTGTCGTTCTCACTCGCCGGACTTGCCGTCTTCATCTATTTTGTAGGCTTCTCACAAAAGATTCATCTATACAAGCTACGAATGACGGTCAAGTCGTTCCATCTCACCATGAGGAACCTGGGATACCAGATACGGATGGGAACCTCTGCCATGCTGGGCGAAATATCCGTCAGCGGTTCCGTGGTGGTCGGCAATTATATGTTTATCCATTACCTTGGAGAAGACGGAGTGGCAGCATATAGCGTTGCCTGCTACTGCTTCCCCTTCATCTTTATGATGGCATACGCCATTGTTCAATCCGCACAACCCATCGTAAGCTATGCATACGGCTTGGAAAATGAAACCCGTTTGAACGAGTCCTATCGCATGATGATTCGTTGGGCAATCACTACAGGCGTCCTGTTGTCCATGCTGATGTGTTTTTGCGCCCCATACATCACGATGCTGTTCATTGACGCTCAGGAACAGGCATACGACATCTGTATAGAGGGCCTGCCCTACTTTTCCTTTGGCATCCTGTTCGCTACCCTGAACATCGTACTCATCGGATATTATCAGAGTGTCGAGCAATCCAGGAAAGCAACCGTCTATACCCTACTCCGAGGCTTTGTTTTCGTCATACCCTGCTTCGTAATATTACCTATATTATATGGTTCCATAGGACTTTGGATAGCCATTCCACTATCCGAACTCATCACTTTCATCACCATCCTGACACCAAGAATCGTACGTAGAGCGATGAATAAAAGCATGCCTCGTTAGGGCGACGAAATATTGGTAACCAACCGTTTCTATGACAGGAATATTTGACTAATAATGAGGATGCCGTAGGTATCGGACAATTGTTTGATGATTATCCCAAACCTACGGCATGCCAACTTTATCTGATTTTGCGTAACGTAACGTTATGTTACGCCATTGTTTTTATTTCATTAGCACCTTCTTGCCGTTCTTGATGTAAATTTGTCCAGCCTTTGCACTCGTCACTTTCTGACCTTGCAGATTGAAAATTTCATCCGGTTCATTCTTTATTGAAAGGCCATCTATGCCTGTGGCATCGTATTCCTGAATGTTTTGGAACTTCTTCCAGAAGTTGGCCGATTGATATAAATCCAATGTACCCTCTGGCACATACAGATTGGCCAGGATGGTTCCATTTGATTTCTGGGGGAATACGGATTTAGCCGTAATCTTTATCGGAGTTTCCCAAGGCGCATATACATCAGTCAAATTCTCGCAAGACGTGAACGCGTTCAACTCAATTTTATTCACAGAGGTGGGAAATCTGAGCGTTGTCAAGGTGTTACAATTATAAAGTGCCTGCTTACCAATGGATTCCACACCATCAGGAATCATATAATCACCACAGACTTCATTATCGTTATAAAAGTAAGTGAACAATGCATTTGAGCATGCCTTGACAGAAGCAATTGCATTTACGTTTGCCCAATCTAAAATGTTTATAGATACAAAAGATATATTTTGGCATCCTGTAAAAGCATCTGTTCCAATCGTATTTATGGAATTGGACATCTTGATGTTTTCCAGATTTTTAAAATCAGTAAAAGCATTCGGCAAAATACTGATTGCAGTATTTGGTATTACCACAGAGCTAATAGATTTTAATTGGTTCATCCGACATTTCGAGTGATACGGCAATCATGTAGGGCATAAAGCCTGAGAGTGAAATATCGTTCATCTCGGAATCCGTAAGCATTGCGTTTCATTACCTTTTTCTTGTTGTTTATGGCTTCTACTTTTCCAGGTGAGATGTGACAATCATACCATGCCAGTATCCCTCTTCTGTGAGCGAGTAATGTGGCTGCCATTTTTGCAAGCTGTGGTATCTTGCTTTCTCTGGCCTGCTTCACCCAGTCATCAAGCACAGCTTCTGCTTCTTCCTTGTT